>CAZVLT010000062.1:0-11305 GCA_964628105.1 uncultured Woeseiaceae bacterium
ACAAGACGGCCGTAGCCGTAATAGCTGAATGCGAGCAGGATACTGGCACCGCCCAGCGCAGCGCAGACGATGCCGCCTGCCAGTGAAGTCGTTGCCCGCAGGGGTCGGCGGCGGCGCAGGTGCCGCCCCGTTGAGAACAGGAAGAACAGTGCGATGAGCGTGAAAACCGTACTGGCTGTCAGCAGCAGATTCATCGATTGCTCTCCGTTATCTCGTCAGGCTTTGAGTCTCTTATACTTGATTCGATGCGGGTTTGCCGCATCGGACCCCAGTCGGCGTTTACGGTCTGCTTCATAGTCCGCGTAATTCCCTGCAAACCACACAACCTCACTGTTGCCTTCGAAGGCGAGTATGTGCGTCGCGATACGGTCGAGGAACCAACGATCATGCGAGATCACAATGGCGGACCCCGGAAACTCGAGCAACGCATCTTCGAGCGCGCGCAATGTCTCGACGTCGAGATCATTAGTCGGCTCGTCGAGAAGAAGGAAATTGCCGCCCGAGCGCAGCATCTTCGCGAGGTGCACACGGTTGCGCTCACCTCCGGACAATACGCCAATCTTCTTCTGCTGGTCCTGACCGCGAAAATTGAAGCGGCCAACGTAGGCGCGTGACGGCGTTTCGTAGTTCGCAACCTTAATCATATCGAGGCCGTCGGAGATTTCTTCCCACACGGTCTTGTCTTTGTTGAGGCTGTCGCGAGACTGGTCGACACTCGCGATCTGTACGGTGTCGCCAAGTCGCAATGTTCCGGAATCCGGCTGCTCTTCGCCCGTAAGCATGCGGAACAGGGTTGTCTTGCCCGCACCGTTCGGCCCAATGACGCCAACAATGCCGCCCGGCGGCAATTGAAAACTCAAATCATCGATCAGCACCTTGTCACCGAAGCCCTTTTTGAGGTTGTTGACCTCAAGCACGACATCACCGAGGCGCGGGCCCGGCGGGATATAAATCTCATTGGTCTCGTTGCGCTTCTGATACGCCGACGATGATATCTCCTCAAACTGTCGCAGACGGGCCTTCGACTTCGCCTGGCGGCCCTTGGGATTGCTGCGCACCCACTCGAGCTCGGAGCGCATCGCCTTCTGGCGAGCCTTTTCGGTTGCTTCCTCTGTCCGGAGGCGCGCCTCTTTCTGTTCCAGCCAGGATGAATAATTGCCCTGCCATGGGATGCCATGGCCTCGATCCAGCTCCAGGATCCAGCCAGCCACGTTGTCGAGAAAGTAACGGTCATGGGTGACCGCGATAACCGTGCTGGGATATTCGTCGAGAAACCGCTCGAGCCAGGCAACCGATTCGGCGTCGAGGTGGTTGGTCGGCTCGTCGAGAAGAAGCATGTCGGGTTCCGAGAGCAACAGCCGGCACAGCGCGATGCGGCGCCGCTCACCGCCCGACAACTTCGTTACGTCCGAATCCCAGGGTGGCAGACGCAGGGCATCGGCGGCGATTTCCAATTTGCGGTCAAGTTCCCATGCACCTTCGGCGTCAATCGCATCCTGCAACTTGCCTTGTTCTTCGAGCAACTTGTTCATCTCATCGTCGCCCATGGGCTCGGCGAATTTCATGCTGATATCGTTGAAGCGATCAAGGAGCGCCTTGATTTCTGCGACGCCTTCCTCGACGTTGCCACGCACATCTTTGGCCGCATCAAGCTCGGGTTCCTGTGGCAGGAAACCGATCTTGATGCCGGGCTGTGGACGTGCTTCGCCGTCTATATCGGTATCGAGTCCCGCCATGATGCGCAACAGTGTCGATTTGCCTGATCCATTCAGGCCCAGGACACCAATCTTGGCGCCTGGGAAGAAAGACAAGGAGATGTCGCGAAGGATGTGGTGCTTTGGCGCCACAACCTTTGCGACGCTGTTCATCGTGTAGATGTACTGTGCCATGGTGCTATATCCGTCCTTGCACACATTATCCGGTATGCTGCGTCGCATGAAAACAGCCGCAGCCGACAAGGTGCTCGTATACAGGGGGGAGGCGATCGCAGCCTACGGATTTGGCGATCCGCATCCGTTCGGTACCGACAGGCACGACGTGTTTCACAAGGAACTCGAAAAAGCAGGTCTGGCGGACTCAATCGACTACGGCCATCCACGCCCGGCACTTGTTGACGAACTGGCGCTCTTTCACACCGCTGCCTACATCGACAAGGTCTCGCGCATGTCGGCCGCAGGCAAGGGTTGGCTGGATGATGGAGATACTCCGGTTGTGCCTGGTATTTACGACGCGGCTTCAGCGGTGGTCGGTGCGGTCTTGTGCGCTGTCGATGAAGTGATGCACGGTAACTACAAGCGCGCGTTCATACCCATCGCCGGATTGCATCACGCTGGACGCGAGCACGCGGCCGGTTTTTGCGTCTTTAACGATTGTGGTATCGCCGCGGAATACCTGCGGCAGCAGTTCGGTCTTAAACGCATCGCCTACGTCGACATCGATGCGCATCACGGTGACGGCATGTTTTATGGATTCGAGGACGACCCGGACCTGATTTTCGCCGATATCCATGAGGACGGGCGCTATCTGTACCCGGGAACCGGCGCAGCCGAGGAAACCGGGACGGGTAAGGCACTCGGCACAAAACTGAATATTCCGCTCGCGCCTGGCGCCGACGACAGCGACTTCCATAACGCCTGGATACAGGTGGACGCTTACCTGGAAGCCGCGAAACCTGAATTCATCCTGATGCAATGTGGTGCGGACAGCCTGGAGGGTGACCCTATTACACACCTCTGTTTGACCGAGGAAGCACACGCGAGCGCTGCCGCGGCAGTGTGCCGACTGGCGGATAAGCACTGCGAGGGCAGGGTCATTGCTACCGGCGGCGGCGGTTACAATCGACACAATGTCGCCCGGGCGTGGACCCGCGTAGTGCAATCCTTCGTGGAAACACATTAGTTGCACAGGTAAGATCGCGATCCCTTCCGCAGTGACTGACGGAGTACCCATGTTCGACACAGCAGCAACGATCGAATCCTTCGATCCCGAAGTGGCCAAAGCCATTGCCCAGGAAAACCGCCGCCAGGAAGAACACATCGAGCTGATCGCGTCGGAAAATTACGCAAGCCCGCTGGTCATGAAGGCGCAGGGGACGAAGCTAACGAACAAGTACGCGGAAGGTTATCCTGGCAAACGCTATTACGGTGGTTGCGAGTACGTCGATGACATAGAGACACTGGCGATCGAAAGAGCGAAAAGGTTATTCGGTGCCGACTATGCGAATGTGCAGCCGCACTCAGGGTCACAGGCCAATGCGGCCGCCTACCTTGCACTGGTTGCGCCTGGCGACACGATTCTGGGCATGAGTCTCGCAGATGGCGGGCACCTGACCCATGGCTCCAAGGTCAATTTCTCCGGCAAACTGTTTAATGCGATCCAGTACGGGCTGCACGCTGACACCGGTTTGATCGACTACGAGCAGGTGCAGGCGCTGGCGACGGCGCACAAACCGAAGATGATCGTGGCCGGTTTTTCGGCCTATTCCCAGGTAGCCGACTGGGCGCGCTTCCGGGATATCGCAGACAGCGTCGGCGCGTACCTGTTTGTCGACATGGCGCACGTCGCCGGCCTGGTTGCGACGGGCCACTACCCGAGCCCGATCCCGTACGCCGACGTGTGCACCACGACAACGCACAAGACGCTGCGCGGACCGCGTGGTGGCTTGATTCTCGCGCGCGAAAACGCCGAGCTGACGAAGAAATTCAACTCGCTCGTTTTTCCTGGAACACAAGGCGGGCCGTTGATGCACGTCATTGCGGCGAAGGCCGTGGCCCTCAAGGAGGCGCTGGAGCCCGAGTTCAGGGACTACCAGGGCAAGGTTTGCGATAACGCCAAGGTCATGGCGAAGGTGCTCGCCGATCGTGGCTATCCAATCGTATCCGGTGGCACCGAGAATCACCTGATGCTCGTTAGCCTGATCGAGAAGGGCATTACCGGTAAAGATGCCGATGCGGCGCTCAGCAAGGCCTACATTACGGTAAACAAAAATGCCGTACCCAACGATCCGCAGTCACCATTCGTTACGAGTGGGCTACGCCTCGGCACGCCAGCGATTACCACACGTGGCTTCGGTCAGGAAGAGACACGACAGCTTAGCGGCTGGATAGCGGATATACTGGACGATCTGGAAAACGAGGAAGTAATCGAGCGCGTCAGGGACCAGGTGCTTGAGCTTTGTGCACGATTCCCTGTGTACAGCTGATATGCTGCTCGATCAAGACCCATGCATTGTCCGTTCTGTGCCCACGAAGAAACAAAAGTCATAGACTCGCGTCTCGCGGGTGAGGGCCGGCAAATTCGCCGCCGCCGGCAATGCCTTGCTTGTAACGAACGCTTTACGACGTTCGAGTCGGCGGAGCTCGTGATGCCGCGACTGATCAAGACCGACAACAGCCGTCAGCCGTTTGACGAGAGCAAACTGCGTTACAGCATGGTGCGCGCGTTGGAAAAGCGACCGGTGCCCAGCGACGAGTTTGAGCAGGCGATAGGTCGCCTGATCCACAAGCTCCGAACGATGGGCGAGCGCGAGGTGCCGTCGCGCCTGGTGGGTGAGCTGGTCATGCAGGAACTGCATGAACTGGACGAGGTGGCCTATGTACGGTTCGCGTCTGTGTATCGGCGCTTCCAGGACATCACCGAATTCGAAGACGAGATCAAGCGTCTGCAAAAGATTTCGGAAACGGCAGCGAGTCGCGAGCAAATGTCGCTGTTGCCGGAACTGCTCGGTAAGAAAAGCAAGAAATAATGTCCTCCCCTGAGTTCTCCGCCAACGATTGCACGCATATGGCGCGCGCCTTGCAGCTCGCCGCCCGCGGCCGTTACACAGCACACCCTAATCCGATGGTTGGGTGTGTGCTGGTCAATGACGAAATTGTTGTCGGCGAGGGTTGGCACGTGCGCACCGGAGAGGCGCACGCCGAGACAAATGCCCTGCAGGCGGCAGGCGACCAGGCCCGCGGGGCAACCGTCTACGTAACGCTCGAACCTTGTGCTCATCACGGCAGAACTTCGCCCTGTGCCGAGGCGTTGATCGCGGCGAGTGTAGGCAAGGTGATCGTCGCGATGAAGGACCCGCACGAGAACGTCGCGGGGCGTGGCTTGACGATTTTGAATGACGCGGGCATCGAAACGAGCGTTGGCCTGATGCGGGAAACAGCGGTCGAGTTAAATGCCGGTTTTGTGAAACGAGTGACATCACAACGGCCATTCGTGCGCTTGAAACTTGCATCCAGTCTCGATGGCGCGGTCGCTATGGCGAGTGGCGAGAGTCAATGGATCACGGGTGCTGACGCGCGTGCGGATGTGCAACGTCTGCGCGCTCGCTCGGGCGCGGTGCTGACCGGAATCGGCACGGTGCTTGCCGATGATCCCTCCCTGAACGTCCGCGCGTCGGACATTGAAACGGGCGGCCTGCAACCGTTGCGGGTGGTTCTCGACAGTCACATGCGTATGCCGTTGGCGGCCGGCATGCTGGCGTTACCCGGCGCGACGCTGATTTGTTGTACCGGGGACCAGGACGCCGGAGCATTGCAGGATGCAGGTGCCGAAGTGATGTCGTTTGCCGGGTCAGAGGGTGGTGTGGATGCGAGCGCCGTGTTGGCCGAACTTGCGGCGCGTGGCGTCAACGACGTACTCGTTGAGGCCGGGCCGAGACTTGCGGGCTACTTGTTGGAAAAGGACCTGGT
Source organism: uncultured Woeseiaceae bacterium (assembly GCA_964628105.1). Lineage (GTDB taxonomy): Bacteria > Pseudomonadota > Gammaproteobacteria > Steroidobacterales > Woeseiaceae > UBA1847. Next base: position 5,685 of record CAZVLT010000062.1, read on the forward strand.
CGACGAGCTTGTGATTTACCAGGCTCCCCATATTATGGGAAGCGAGACCATGGGACTGGTGAATACGCCATCCTGGTCATCGCTTGCCGATCGCAGGGCACTCAAAATAAAGGATGTCCGCCGTGTCGGCGCGGATATGAGAATCACGGCAACACCTTCAGACTGATGCGAATATCGATGTAACACATGTTCACGGGAATCATCAAAGCCAAAGGGTCGATCACCGCCATGCAAAAGCAGGGCGGCGATGTGCGCATGACTGTCAGTTCCGATGGCCTGCCCTGGAGCGACTTTGAAATCGGCGAAAGCATCTCGGTGAATGGCGTTTGCCTGACGGCTGTTGCCCTGAACGACAACGGCTTTGATACGGACGTGTCCGTCGAAACACTGGATGTGACGGCACTGGGCGATTTGACGACGGGCTCGGACGTCAACCTGGAACCGGCGCTTGGCGTAGGCGAGCGTCTTGGCGGGCATCTTGTCAGCGGGCATGTCGATTGTGTCGGTAGCGTGACTTCGCGCTCGGCCGACGCGCGTTCGATCCGGCTCGCGATCGAAATTCCAGCCGAATATTCTCGTTATATAGCGAAAAAAGGCTCGGTCTGCGTTGACGGCGTCAGCCTTACCATCAACGAAGTATCGGGAAATACGTTCGAATCGAATATTATTCCTCATACTGCGGACACCACGATCATCGACGGCTACGCGGTTGGAACTGCGGTCAACGTCGAAGTCGATATGCTCGCGCGATACATAGAGCGCCTGCTTGGAAAAGACGATGACGGCATCTCACTCGAATTCTTAAAGGCCCATGGTTATGCCTGACAACACGACAATGCATCCGAGCGCGATCGGCGACGCTTTTAGCGACATCAAAGGCATTATTGCCGATATCCAGGCAGGCAAGATGGTCATCATGGTTGATGACGAAGATCGCGAGAACGAGGGTGACCTCATCATGGCGGCGGAGAAAGTTCGTCCGGAAGACGTTAACTACATGGCGACGTATGGTCGCGGACTGGTTTGCCTTACGCTCTCTCGGGAACGATGCGATCAACTTCGCCTGCCGTTGATGGTGAGCGAAACGGATCAACACCACGCGACCAACTTCACTATTTCGATCGAAGCGGCTGAAGGCATCACGACCGGCATTTCGGCGCACGATAGAGCGAAAACCATTCAGACTGCCGTCGCGCCGGACGCGCGCCCCGAACACCTGAGGCAGCCCGGACATATTTTTCCTGTCATGGCGCAACCCGGCGGCGTCCTGACGCGCGCGGGCCACACGGAAGCGGGTTGCGATCTTGCTCGACTCGCCGGACTTGAACCTGCCGCGGCCATTGTCGAAATATTGAAAGAAGACGGCAGCATGGCACGGCGGCCGGATCTCGAAAAATTTTCCAGCGAACACGACATCAAGATTGGCACTATTGCCGATTTGATTCGGTATCGGCTGGAAACCGAGCGCAACGTCGAGCGCATCGGCAAGGAGATCATAGAGACGGCACACGGCGAATTCACGATGTTCTGCTATGAAGACCACGTAAATCGGGCCGTCCATGTCGCACTGGTGAAGGGTGATCTGAGTACTGTGGATTCACCATTGGTGCGCGTGCATCTGCAAGACACGCTCGGCGATGTGATCGGTGTGCAGAGTCGCTCCCTCGGATGGCCGTTGAGCAACGCGATCAAGCGCATCGCCGAGGAGGAGGTTGGAGTCATCGTGCTGCTTCGGGATCAGGAGTCGTCACGCGAGTTCATGGACTCGGTGGAAACCCTCGGAGATCACCGCGACGAACTCGAAAGTCGTCGCAGCGGCGATGAGGTACTACGCACCTACGGTATCGGCGCGCAAATACTTCGCGACCTCGGCCTCAGCAAAATCCGTGTACTATCTGCGCCTAAGCAAATGTATGCGATCTCCGGTTTCGACCTCGAAATTACGGAATACGTTTGAGAGTAGCGGCACGCCATGGACAGGATTAAGACGACAGAGGGCGACCTCGTCATTCGCGACGGCCGATTTGCGATCGTTGCAACGCGCTTTAATGAATTCGTTGTTGAGTCGTTGATCAAAGGCGCGCTTCACTGCCTGCGCCAACACGGTGCTGCCGATGCAGATATTGAGATCATTCGTGTTCCTGGTGCCTACGAAATGCAAATTGCGATCGACAAGGTCGCTGCAACTAGCCGATTTGACGGCATCGTCGCGTTGGGTGCCATTATTCGCGGCGGTACGCCGCACTTTGATTACGTCGCTGCTGAATGCGTACGCGGTATTTCAAACGTGTCACAGAAACACGACATACCTATTGGTAACGGTGTGCTGACCGTCGATACCATCGAACAGGCGCTCGAACGCGCGGGCACAAAGGCTGGCAACAAGGGCGAAGAAGCCGCACTTGCTGTCATCGAAATGGTCAATCTGCTGCGCCGCATCGACTAGCGCGGAAGGACACTCCAATGAGCAATGCCAGTTCGAAAGGAACAGGTGCCCGGACGCGTGCACGTGAGCTGATTCTGCAGGCGTTGTATCAGAAACAGATTGCAGAACATTCGACGGATGAACTCGTGTCGCAGTTTCACGAGCAAGTTGCATACGCTCGAGTTGACCAAGAGTTCTTCGATGAGCTGCTGCCGGCGATCAGCGATGGCCAGGATGACCTCGAGAAGACAATCGACAAGGTGATCGATCGCCCGCTCGAGCAGTTGGATCCGGTCGAGCTTGGCATCCTGTTGATCGGGGTCTACGAGTTGCAGACCCGCGTCGACATTCCCTATCGAGTCGTCATCAACGAATGCGTCAATCTCGCCAAACGTTTCGGCGCGCTTGACGGTCACAAGTACATCAATGCCTGCCTGGACTCGGCTGCACAGTCACTCCGGGAGATCGAGATTCAGGCAAAGGGATAGCCCGGGCCGTGGACGAGTTCGAGCTGATACGACGTTACTTCGATCTTCCGGGGAAGCGGCGAGGTGTCGTAAAGGGCATCGGCGACGACGGCGCCGTTCTGGCGCCAAGCCCCGGATTCGAGCTGGTGCAGGTCATCGACACCCTGGTTGAGGGTGTCCATTTTCTTGCAGATGCAGAGCCATCGGACATTGGCTATCGGGTCGTTGCAGTCAATCTGTCCGACATCGCCGCAATGGGCGCGCGGCCGCGATGGATGACACTGGCCCTGACAATTCCTGACAAAGAACAAGAGTGGATTGCGCAATTCGGCATGGGCGTACACACGGCGGCGAAAGAATTCGACGTGGCGCTGGTCGGCGGTGACACAACCCGTGGTGATGCTGTTGTGGCCACCGTAGCGATTACCGGAGAGGTAGATCAAGGCAAATCGTTGCTGCGCAGCGGTGCGAATGTCGGCGATACGATATTTGTCAGTGGCACCGTTGGCGACGCCGCGGCGGGACTGCGGCTACTGTCGCTTGGGAAACAGGATGATTGTCTAACGACACGATTTCTTCGCCCAACAGCACGCATTCACCTCGGGCAAGAACTTCTCGGGCGCGCGAGCGCAGTTATCGATATCTCGGACGGGCTCGTCGGCGATCTGAAAAAACTTCTTGAGGCTAGCGAAGTTGGGGCGGAGATTGATGTCGACACGCTGCCGATATCTGATGCGCTAAGACAACATTTTAGTGCAGACGAGCAGCACGACTTCGCGCTTAGCGGAGGCGACGACTACGAGCTTTGTTTCACTGCAGATCGCGACGCAGTGAAGGACATCGACGGCATCACGGCAATCGGTGTGGTGACAGCCGGGCACGAGTTGATTTGCAGGCAGGGCGGCAACATTGTGGATTATAACGACAGCGGGTACCGTCATTTCCGATGAATCAATCGCCTGACAAGACGCCGACAAATCTGCCGCGCAAGGTATTGACCGATCCGGTCAACTTCCTGGCGTTCGGCTTCGGCACCGGCCTGGCACCGTTCGCACCAGGGACGTTCGGGTCCTTGCCCGGCGTACTGTTGTTCTGGTTAACAATGGACTTCGGACTTTATGTTCAATTGGGCATTGTCGTGGCGCTCGTCGTTTCGGGTATCTGGCTATGCGGCGAATGCGCGCGCCGTATAGGTGTGCATGATCACGGCGGCATAGTCTGGGACGAGATTGCCGGCATGTACGTTACGCTCTTGGCGGCACCAGTTTCGGTCGTCGGTTGGATGCTGGCATTCGCCCTGTTTCGGCTTGTAGATATTGTCAAACCATGGCCGATTCGGGACTTGGATCACAGACTGAAAGGAGGTCTGGGAATTATGCTGGACGACCTCGTAGCCGCTCTGTATGCCGCAGTATTACTGGGTTTATACCGGTGGCTTATGACCTGATAAGTTGAGAAAAAATGGCGAGCCCAGTTAGCGAAGTAGAACGCCCGGCCGACGTGCCCGCGAAGATTGGCAAATACGTCATTATCAACAAAATTGGTAAAGGCAGCACGGGCATGGTCTATCTGTCTCACGACCCGTACTACCGCCGCGACGTTGCTATCAAGGTCTACAACATTGAAGAAGACCCGGATGCCGAACGCGCGCGCGTTTCTCGCAAAATGTTCTTCAACGAAGCACACATGGTCGGCATGCTGCAGCATCCAAACATCATGCCGATCTTTGATGCCGGTGAAGAAGACGGCAGTTACTACGTCGTAACCGAACACATTCAGGGTGCCCGCACGCTCGCTGCGTATTGCCGCCCCGATAATCTGCTACGCGTCGATGATGTCATCGAGATTATTTATAAGTGCGCCAAGGCGTTGCATTACGCTCACAGCCGTGGCGTGATTCACCGCGACATCAAACCATCGAATGTCATGCTTACGATCGACAACGATGTCCGAATTATCGACTTTGGCATTGCGATAGTGAATGACTCGGATGTTTCGCGCATCGAAGGCATCGCGGGCTCGCCAAGCTACATGTCACCAGAGCAGGTACAGTCCGAAGAATTGACGTCGCGCTCCGATCTTTATTCGCTGGGCGCCGTCATCTACGAGTTGTTAACCGGTTTTCGTCCATTTCGCGCTGACAACCTGTCGAAACTGTTGCATCAAATTGTTTACGCAACGCCGCCCCCGATACACACCTATCGCGATGACCTCCCAGAGGAACTCGAACAGGTCGTCATGATGACGATGCAGAAGGATCCGGGCAAGCGACACGTGTCGGGCAATGCGATGGCGGCTGAGCTGACACGTGTTTATAAAGATCTGCGCCAGAAGTACGACAGCCTGGATAATCAAGAGCACTTCGATTTATTGCGTACATCGCCGTTCTTCCACGATTTCTCGCACGCGGAAATATGGGAAGTGCTGCGTGCCTCCGATTGGCACGAATACCAGGATGACGAAGACATCGTTAAGGAAGGTGAGGTCGATGATCGTTTCTACATCATCGTGGCGGGCTCTGTAAAAGTGCAGGCCGGTGGCAATAGCCTTGGCTCTTTGTCGAGCGGTGACTGTTTCGGCGAAACAAGCTACGTTCGCGGCGCGAAACGCCAGGCGTCTATCCGCGGCAAGGGTCAGGTAACCATATTGCGCGTGAGTTCGTCGCTCCTCGAACAGTCATCTTCGGCCTGCCAATTGCGCTTCAATAAAGTCTTCCTGCGTTCGCTGAT
>CAZVLT010000063.1:0-7903 GCA_964628105.1 uncultured Woeseiaceae bacterium
GATCTCTCAAATCGGCGATGATTTCGATGCCCCGTACTATGCTGTCAATGCGGTTGTTCGATAACCGAAGACGATCCAACAGGGCAGGAGTCACGCCTTTTTCTTGCGCCACCTGCATGTCTTTGGCGTTTGCCGAAAGGATGTCATGCCGGTCGTCAGCAATTATCGATGCGCATTCCCTCAGTGCCCGATTTTTCTCACTGCCGGGAATTTGTGCCAACTGGCGCGCGGCAGCGCGAGCGTTTGTCCCCAGCTCAGTCATCAACGCCGCAATATCTTCGTTCTCTTTGGAAGTCATCACAACAACACCATGTTGTCCCTGTGCACGATGGCCTTGCGACCGCAATAACCCAGAATTTCTTCCGTGCGGTCGCTGTGCTTGCCCTTGATCAGCTCCGATTCCTGATTCGAGTATGCCACCAGACCTCGTGCCAGCTCGACGTCGTCGGGTCCGTGAATGGTAACCGGATCGCCGCGGTCGAAATCACCTGAGATTGCGGTGATCCCGACTGCCAGCAGACTGCGGCCGCGCAGCAGTGCCTGCATCGCGCCGGCATCAATGTGCAATGACCCTTTCGGCGTCAGCGCGCCTGCGATCCATTGTTTCCGGGCAGCCTGAGGTGTTGTCTTGGACACGAACCAGGTGCACGGTCCGCCGTTTTCAATGTTTGTCAGTGGGTTTTCAACAAGCCCGCTCGCGATAACAGTGGCACAGCCGGAGGGCACACAGATTCTTGCGGCTGCCACTTTTGTCACCATACCGCCGGACCCGAATTCTGTACGAGACTCTCCGGCGATGGCGTCGATTTTCGCATCCAGAGATTCGACAACGGGTATTAGCCTGGCATTCTTGTCATTCTCGGGATCGGCGTCATATAGACCCGCGACGTCCGATAAAAGAACAAGGCAGTCGGCACTGATCATCAGTGCTACTCGTGCGGCGAGACGGTCGTTGTCGCCATAGCGAATCTCGTCGGTTGCGACGGAATCATTTTCATTCACAACAGGCACAGCGCCTAAATCAAGCAGGTTTTCGAGCGTGGCCCGTGCATTCAGATATCGCTTTCGGTGCTCGGTGTCGTCCAGGGTCAACAGAATTTGCGCTGTCTTGACCTGATACTGATCGAACAACTCGTGATAGGCGTGGATCAACAATACTTGCCCGGCGGCGGCGGCCGATTGGTGATAGTCCAGTCTGCGTTGATCGCGGGACAGATTTAGCTGGCGTCGGCCGAGTGCGATCGCGCCCGAGCTAACAATCAGTACCTGCTGCCCACGCGCATGCAAGCGGTGTACTTCCGCGCAAATTGAGCGTAGTCGGGCCATATTCAGCGTGCCGGTATCGGCGTCGATTAACAGCGACGAGCCGACCTTTACCACTATCCGTCGAGCGTGTTGCAGGCTCATGCCGACTCTCCATCGTTGTCAGCATCGAAACAACTGGTCCTTTCGAGGTGACAGGTGGGCCCGGCTGGAATTGCCGACACCAACAACGCGTCGCCATCGCAATCGACTTCGATACTGCTTAGTTTCAGCTTGTTTCCCGAGGTTTCGCCTTTCATCCACAGGCATTGTCGAGATCGACTGTAGAATGTAACCCATTTGCTGGCCTGCGTTTTTTCCAGCGCGGTGCTGTTCATGTAGCCCAGCATCAAGACGCGCCCGGTAATCGCGTGCTGGACGATCACCGGCACGAGGCCGCCACCTTTTTTCCAGTCGACCCGTTCGTGAGGTGATTTCATAGTCGCACTTCTATGCCTGAGCGATTCAAATAGTGCTTCAAGCGGGGAATAGTGATTGCCCCGGTGTGAAACACGCTGGCGGCCAGGGCGGCCGACACGTGGGCTTTCTCGAATACGTCGACAAAATCCTGCAGATTCCCGGCGCCGCCGGATGCCACCAGCGGCACGCTGCAGCGATCTTGAATGGCGGCAAGCTGCTCTATGTCGTAGCCGTTGCGAACACCATCGGAATTCATGCAATTGAGCACAATTTCGCCGGCACCGAGATCCTGTGCTGCCACGATCCATTCTTCGGTTTTTCGGAATGTCCTGGTGATACGGCTCGTGTCGCCGGTGTACTGATATACCTGCCAGGTGTTTCCGACACGCCTGCTATCGACACCCAGCACCACGCATTGCGATCCAAACCGCCGCGCCAGATCAGATATCAGTGCCGGATTTTCCAGCGCCGGTGAATTGATCGAAATCTTGTCCGCACCATTGCGCAGGATGTCTTCGGCGGCGGCGACAGTGCGTATGCCGCCCGCGACACAAAACGGGATATCGAGCAGCGCAGCGACGTCGCTGACCCAGTCTTTGTCGACAGTGCGATCATCCGGGCTCGCGGATATATCGTAGAACACGAGTTCATCTGCGCCGGCCTGGCAGTAGCTTGCCGCACGTTCGAGTACCTCGCCGACCACTTGATGCTTGCGAAATTGCACGCCCTTGACGACTTTACCGTCACGAACGTCGAGACAGGGGATTATGCGGCGGGCAGGAATGTCGCTATCTCCCTTGCCGTGATTTTTCCATCCAGAAGAGCGCGGCCACTGATGGTTGCCGCCACACCCGTTTTTCGCAATGCTTTGACATCGTCAATGCTGCGAACCCCACCCGACGCCTGGAGTTGAATACCGGGATACTTGTCAATGAACTCTGTGTACAGGGCAAGATTCGGCCCCGTCATAGCGCCGTCACGACTGATGTCCGTGCAAAGAACATGTTGTATCGCTGCCTGCTCGTATTGATCTAGGCACTGCCACAGCGTCATGTCGGCCGTCCGACGCCAGCCGTGCGTGGCAACGTGAGCTACTCCGATGGCGTCGATGTTCACGTCCAGTGCGAGAACGATGCGTTGCGGTCCATAGTTCTTCAGCCAGCCGCGCACGCGGCCGGGCTCGGTGATCGCGAGACTGCCAATGACGACACGAGCAAGTCCCGTGGCCAGCCAATCGTCGACCTGTGAATCTGTGCGTATCCCGCCACCCAATTGGATAGTTAGATTGCTCGACTCGATAATCCTGCGGATGATTTCCTGATTTTGCTGCGTCCCGGATCTGGCGCCGTCGAGGTCGACGATATGGAGTGCATCAAAATCCATTGCTTCGTATTCCAGTGCGAGAGCAACCGGATCTTTGGCATAGCTTGTCTGCCGATCAAAGTCTCCTTGATACAGCCGTACACACTGTCCGTCCCGGAGATCAATGGCGGGAATGACGGTCATGATTCGAACTTCAGAAAATTGTTAAGCAGTCGCGCACCTGGTGCAGCCGATCGCTCCGGGTGAAACTGTGTGGCAAAGAAATTATCCTGGGCCAGGACGGCCGTGAACGGCTCCGCGTGGTCAGCCGTTGCAAGCGTATAGCCACCTTGGGCCAGCGCGAAGCTATGCACGAAATAGAAATAGCTGCCGTTATCTATGCCCGCAAACAATTCGTGCCGGGTATTTTGATGAACCTGGCACCAGCCCATATTCGGCACCGGTATCTGCGGGCGTACTGGCAGCCGCCTGGCAACCGCCGTGACGATGCCAAGACATTGAGCGTCGTCTTCTTCGGAAGACTCGGCCAGCAGCTGCATGCCTAAGCAGATGCCGAGTACGGGCCGTCTGAGGTTCACAATGACGTCCAGTAGTCGGCGGCTTGCGAGTCTCTGCATCGCGTCGGCAGCCGCACCGACGCCGGGCAGAATGACGTGGCTGGCATTCTCAATTGTGCGTGCATCGCAGGTCGGTACACTGACGATTCCCAGTCTATCCAGCGCATTGGTGAGCGATGCGATATTTGCACCACCGCAATCGATAATTGCGACCCGAGTGCCCGACATATCAGCTCAGCACGCCTTTTGATGACGGCAGCTCGTTGCCTTCCTGGTGAATGGCCTGTCGCAACGCACGACCCACGGCCTTAAAGCAGGCCTCGACCATGTGATGGGCATTGCTTCCTTTGACGGAGACATGCAACGTGGCGCCCAGTGAATCGGCAAGGGAGCGAAAAAAGTGCTCCACGAGTTCGGTCGGCATCTGGCCCACTCGATCGCGTGGAAATGACCCATCGAACACCAGGAATGGCCGCCCGGACAAATCCAGCGAAACGCGTGCTTCGCTTTCATCCATGGGCAGCTGGAAGCCGAATCGGGCAATACCCCGTTTGTCGCCCAGCGCGATTCGAAGCGCCTTGCCGATCGTCAGGGCGGTGTCCTCAATCGTGTGGTGCTCGTCGACCTGCAGATCGCCGAGGCACTGGACTTCAAGGCTGAAACCGCCGTGTTTGGCTATTTGTTCGAGCATGTGATCGTAAAATCCGATGCCCGTATCGATTCTTGATGGCGCCGTTGCATCCAGGTTGACGTTCACCTGGACGTTCGTTTCCCGCGTTCCTCTTTCTGCCTGACCGGTTCGTGCTCCGGGCGTCAGCGCCACGCAAATATCGTCCCAGGAGAGTGCTGCTTGAGCGGTGCCGACTTGCAGCCCCCGGATGCCGAGCTTCTCAGCCAGCGCCATGTCGGTTTCACGGTCACCGATGACGGCACTGAGTGACGTATCGATTTCGTTGCTGGCAAGGAAGCGCGTAAGGAGGCCGGTTCTCGGTTTGCGGCAGTCGCAAGCATCCTCCGCGAGGTGTGGACAGATAAAGATTTCATCAAAGTACACGCCCTGTGAGCTGAACAGGGCCAGTACATGTTCCTGACAAGCATCAAAATCGGCTTGCGGGAAAGATGACGTGCCTAATCCGTCCTGGTTGCTGATCATGACCAGGCGAAAACCCCGGTCCTGCAGGCGCCGCAAGGCGCTTATGACATCCGGCATCAGGCGAATCTTGTGCAAGGCATCGACCTGCTTGTCCGCAGGTTCCTCGATGAGCGTGCCGTCACGATCGATGAACAATATCTTCGTCATCTCAATCGAGGCTCCTAATCGCCGTGATCAGGTGGTCGTTGTCGAGTTCCGACGAAATCGTAATTCGAGCGCAGTCCCTCAATAGCGATACATTGCTGTAGGTACGAATGGCGATGCCTTCGTCCTCGAGACAACGTTGGACCGCATCGAGACACTCGAATCGTACCAATAGAAAATTGGCCTGGCTCGGCCACACTTGTGTCACCGCATTACATGCAGCAAGTTCGTGACGCAAGCGCTCACGCTCGTCAATGGTCTTTCGGATGGCCTGGCTTGAGAACGCCAGTTGCTCGTCGGACAGCGCTCGTTCGGCGCTTGCGATCACCGGAGAGGCGAGAGCATAAGGCGCCAGCACGCCATCCAGGAGTCGTATTAATCCAGCGGACGCTATAATCGCACCGCAGCGGGCGCCGGCGAGCGCCAATGCTTTGGATAGCGTGCGCAGCACAACCAGGTTGTCGTATTCGGCAACGAGCGACGCCAGTGAGTCGGCGTCAGAGAATTCGATGTATGCCTCGTCGAGAACGACTATCGACTTGTCCGCGCGTGCATTCAGAATTTCCAGGATCTCGTTTCGCGGAACGACACTGCCAAGAGGATTGTTGGGCGAGCAGAGAAAGATCAGCTTCGTGTGCCCATCGCAAGCATTTAGCAGCGCGCTGGTATCGACCGCGAAATCATTTTCAACCCGCAACGGAACGTTAACCGTTCGCGCACCTTGTATGGAGGCGTATAGCTGGTACATATCGAAAACGGGGGGCGTTAGCAGCACGTTGTCCTGACCGGCAGAACAGAACGTTCGAATAAGAAGATCGATCCCTTCGCTACTGCCGCGCGTCACCAGCACGTTTTCGGCCGCAACGCCGTAGTGATCGGCCATCATCCGCGCCAGCGTGGCAGGTCGGCGCGCCGGGTACCGATTGAGTCCTTCGGCATCGTTAGTTCCAGTCGCCAGCGGCGACTCATTGGCATTGAGCTTGACTGCACGATCACAGGCAACCGCGCTTTGGTAAGCGCGCAGATTTCGAATCTCTGCTCTGGCGAGTGCTGCAATGCTCATTGCGCGGGCCCTCGTTCGCTGGGATATCCCAGTCTGAGCCGAACGGCCTGGGCATGCGCGTCAAGGCCCTCCAGCCGTGCAACCTGCTCATCAGGCGATAGTTCTGAGCATATGTTGATGTCTGCAAACATCGTGCTAAGCGAGCATCTTCTCGACCGGCAGCACGAGCAGCGAAGTCGCTCCGGCATTCTTGAGGTTTTCAAGGGTCTCCCAGAAGACACTCTCGCGGCAGACGGCGTGCACCGCTACTTTGTCACCGTCACCTTCAAGCGGAATTATGGTCGGCGATTCGGCTCCCGGCAGCAGCGCGACGATTTGAGCGAGTGCGGACCGCGGCGCATGCAGCATGACGTACTTGCTTTCGCGGGCCTGCAGTACGCCATCCAGTCTCTGCAGTATTCGATTTACCCAGTCCTGTTTCAGGCCGGACAATGGTGCGCGGGTTTGAATGATGACGGCTTCGCTCTCCATGACGGTCTGAACTTCGCGTAAATGATTTGCCGCGAGCGTAGAACCGCTGGACACGAGGTCGCAGATAAAGTCCGCTCGGCCCAGCCTGGGCGCAATCTCGGCGGCGCCGGAGAAATAAACAATATCGGCATCGATACCTTGCCGTTCCAGGAAATCCTGAAGTATCGCGACGTAGCTGGTTGCGATGCGGCTGTTCTGGAGACTTGTTGGTCCGTTGAAGCTGACATCTTCCGGAGCTGCGATGGCGAGCCTGCAGTGCCCGAAATCAAGCGCATAGACCTGGTCGAAGAGGGCGTCCGAACCATCCTGAAGCAGTCCAAGGCGTTTCTCATGAATGACATTCAAGCCGGCGATACCGAGGTCGCACACATCATCGCTGACCAGCCCGGGAATGTCGTCGTCACGCACCAACAGCAGATCGACCGGCATGTTTTCGCCGTAACAAAACAGCTGGTCTTTACTTTGCGTGAACTTCAGGCCGCAAAGAGCTAACAGATCAAGCGAGCGATCGGTCAGGCGGCCGGATTTCTGCAGCGCAATTTTGATGCGCTGCTCGGATGTGTCCATTGGGTGGTCCTTAGTGAGGAGCGCTTTCGTTGCGGGATGGGTGGCGGGCGTTGCTATGTTCGATCGCAGTCGCGTAGCCGCCAAATCCGTCACTGAGGAAGCGCGCTACCCGGCCGATCGTGGTGACGCTAACGCCGGTCAAATCGTGGATGCGGCGATAGGGGAGTCCTTTCTCCAAAAGGCCAACGACGTGCCAGCGATCGACCAGTGCCTGCAACTCCGCGGGGGTGCACAGGTCTTTGAAGAAGTTACGGCATTCGGGCAGGTCCTGAAGCCGGTTCACCGCTTCAAAAAGGGCATCTTCATTGCGTTTCCGCTGGCTGACAGTGTCGTGTCGGTTGGGTTTCATTCGCGTACTAATGTAATAGTGTATTAGTACATTAATACATTAATACGAACTTAGCAAGCACTATTTTCGTTTCTTCCAACTATCTTGATGGCAGCCTGTGGCGACGAGCGGGCAATTCGAAGCGTTCGATCCATCGGGAAAATGTTAGGTCACTCAGTGCCATCAACGGCCCGATGGATCTACTGATCCCTGCGCGTATCGACGTCCGGTCAACAATGCTTTGCTCTTCATTGAGTTTGGCCTGATGCTCTGGAATGCGCAGCCAACGCTGAATTAGCGGTTCATTCGCCTCCAAGTGAAATTGAAAACCGTAAGAATGTGCGCCGTAGCGAAAAGCCTGCGCCGGACAAGCGCTCGAACTCGCCAGGTGCTCGACGTTCAGCGGCAATTCGATAGTATCTTCATGCCACTGGAACACTTCACGCTGAGGTCCAAATGTTGACAGCACGGGGTCTTGCAGTCCCTGGTCGGTCAGGTGGACATCGTGCCAGCCTATTTCAATGAGTCCTACTTCGGCGGCCAGGTTTGGATAATTTATGACATCGTCTGCGTTC
>CAZVLT010000063.1:8003-11289 GCA_964628105.1 uncultured Woeseiaceae bacterium
AATGAGTCCTACTTCGGCGGCCAGGTTTGGATAATTTATGACATCGTCTGCGTTCATCGGCCCACCGAGGATAATAAGCGCCGAGTACCCTTCTAACGAAGGACGATGCGTGGGGTCACGGCCGAAATTGACATAGCGGATTCGAAAACCGGCCGCTTTTAGCAACGGATCCAATGTGCCCAGAGGCTCATACGGGACATGCTGAAAAACAAGAATCTTGGGGCTGGCCATTTCGGTTCTAGTAATTGCTCTCGATCGTAGCGATTTTCACAACAGATCGAGATCAGTGTTAGCAATCAGTCGGTAGCCCGGGACACTCACAGGAGTAGGATTTCCCGGGCAGGCGGGCGCAAATTGTAGTGTGAGCTCATCGCGTAACCATAAGCGCCCACATTGGCAATCAGCAAGACATCATTTTCCTCGCAAGGCGGCAGCAGTCTGTCGGAACCCAGGCGGTCCGCGGTTTCACAAATCGGCCCGACGATAGTGACCAAATCAGTGGCCGGAGCGTCGACTCGCGTCAAATTGACGATCTCGTGATAGGCGCCGTACAAAGCCGGCCGGATAAGCGAGTTCATACCTGCATTGATCCCGACATAACGAACGTCTCCCTTGCCTTTTGTCTGTGTCACTTTCGCGAGTAACACGCCTGCCTCGGCGACTAGATAGCGTCCTGGTTCGAGCCACAACTCGATATCCGGGCACGCCGTCTTGACATTACCCAACACATCGTCAAGCTCATTGAGCGGGAAAGCGTCATCGCCAGGTTTGTCGGGAACACCCAGGCCACCCCCGAGATCAACATAGCGGATCGTTCCGAGTACCTCCGTGACCTGAAGCAGTATCTCGGCAACTGCGCGCCATGCCTGTGGATCGTGAACCCCACTGCCACTGTGGGCATGCAAGCCGACAATACAGGCGCCAGAGGCTGCAACGAGTTCACACAAATCTTCCAGTTCGAACAGCGGGATACCGAATTTCGAATGCACACCAGCCGTTCTGACATGCTCGTGGTGGCCACGACCCTGGCCGGGATCAAGGCGCACGAACAGTTCGTGGCCAGCGAAGATTTCTGGCCACTGCTGCAGCGGATACAGGTTATCCAAAGTCACTCTCACGCCTTGCTCGAGCGCCCGGACGTATTCGTCGCGCGGTGCGAAATTAGGCGTAAACAAGATTCTGCTGACATCGAAATCAGGGAAAATCTCGCAGAGGCGATCAATCTCCTGTGGTGATACGCACTCGAAATCTACGCCGAAGCCTTCGATGTGACTCAATAGGTCTGGATTGGCATTCGCCTTGACAGAGTAAAGTACGCGGTCGACGGACTCCATAGCCAGCAGGTTCTGCGCCGCCAGTCTTATGCTGTCAATGTCATAAACATAAGCGGGTGTTTCGCGCTGCGCCAGCGTTAGAAGCTGTTTGCGCTTGCCAATCCACCACGGCTCCCGCCGTTGTCGAACGGCTGCCTCAGGAGTCTCAAAAATCTCGCTCCAGCGCGGGCCAAATGCAGGACCCCTGTCCCCACTCCTGATAATCGACTCATGGAGTTTGGCGAGAAGGCGCGGCGCCTGCTCCGAATCGATCACAAAGCTCAGATTGAGATCGTTCGCCGCCTGGCACACCAGATGAATGCGTTCTTCTTCGAATACTTCGAGGGCCGGGCCGAGTTTTGGCAAAATCGTGCGTATCTTTCGACCGACAAGGCTGACAGCCGCACAATTGCGGATTACGCGCACCTTGCAGAGGGCCTCAAGATCGGTAATGAGCGAAGTTTCGACGGCTGGCTCAAACATTTTGTCCGTAGAATCTATCGATACCGTAATGTTGGTCTCCGAGGTCGAGATCAGATCGACCGATACTCCGTTGCGGCTGAAGCACTCGAACGCGCGGGCCAGAAATCCAACCTCCTGCCACATGCCAACGCCCTCCATCGAAATCAACGTCAGGCCGTCGCGAATGCAGATTCCTTTTACCTGTGGCTCGACTTCGCTGGTCACTGCCGACACCTGAGTTCCGCGCAACCCGGGCTCGGTTGTGCAGCGAATGAACAGCGGAATCCTGTGGCGCTTCAAAGGCGATATACAACGCGGATGCAAGACTGCGCTCCCCGTCGATGCCAGTTCTTGTGCCTCGTCGTAATGCAGTTCCGTGAGCAGCCTCGCAGAGGGAACATGCCTTGGGTCAGCGGTAAACATGCCAGGGACGTCTGTCCATATTTCGAGGCGTCTCGCCTGCAGTTTCGCCGCAAAATAAGCGGCGGATGTATCCGAACCGCCCCGACCCAGAAGTACGGTTTCACCGTTCGGAGCGCCCGCGATAAAGCCCTGGGTCACAATCACCTTGCCGCCGTCAGAGAGCCGGTCACCCAGTTCCGAGTCTGGTTCATAATCACAGGTCGCTGCAAGATACGCACGGTTGTCGGTCTGCCGTCGCGCGCCACTACTCAATAAAAAATCCCTGGCATCGATCCACCGAACCGGCAATTCGCACGCATCAAGATACGCCGCACCAACGCGTGTCGCCAGCAACTCACCAAGCGCCAGTACTTTGGCATGCACACGGACGCTTACTTCCCGGAGGAGGCCTATACCAGCAATCAGCTGCTCGAGCTCCGCGAACGTTTCGTCGAGAATATCGGGTCCCTCAAGTCCTAGCATATCGGCGAGTTCGTAATGCTGACGTCGAAGCCCGAGGAGCGTATCTGCAGGATCAGAATTCGTTGCCTCATCCAACAATCGCTCCAATGCATTCGACACGCCTTTGAATGCCGAGTGCACGATCAGCGGCTGCAATCCGTCCGTTAGTCGGTTGCGTACGAGGTCCGCAATCGTGGACCAGTTCTCCGCGACTGACACGCTGGTGCCCCCGAACTTCATCACAACCCAGTTGGATTTGGCGACGTCGGCGGGTGACCCAAGTTGCTCACTGCCTGGAAAGTCTGCTTCGTATCGCTCGGAAGTCACTTTTCCAATCATTCGGAAATCGGTATTGACATGTCAGGTGGCGATCGCCTGCAACGTGACCGCGTGTGATGCTGCATCCAGCCCCGCTTCCACGTCCCGCAGCAGATCGACTTTACTTTCCAAGCCGATGGAGAGGCGTATCAGGTTTCGTCCGATACCGGCCTCGGTCTGTGCTGCTTCGCTGACCGGCGCGTGTGTCATTGACGCTGGATGACAGACCAGGCTTTCGACGCCGCCCAGTGACTCAGCCAGTGAGAAGAATTGAAGGTGTTCGACGAATGCGCGAACGGCGGCCTCGCCGCCTTCTATCTCGAAACTCA
>CAZVLT010000064.1:0-5834 GCA_964628105.1 uncultured Woeseiaceae bacterium
GATACCTGGGACATAGTAGGTCACACGGTCTCGCTGACCTATGTGCAACCGTGGGGCGACTGGACGTTTACCGGCAAGTTTCGCATTCACGATCAGACCGGGGCGCATTTCTACAGCGATCTGTTTTCGCAATCGGAAGTGACTAACTTTCGCGGCCGCGACAAAGAGCTAAGCCCATTGACGAGTTACACGTTCAAGATAAAAGCTGCGTACACGTTTCTTAGTGAGAACCAAAGCTGGGGCTTTATCAAGAAAGGCTCAGTGACGGCTTCGCTCGACATGCTGCACGTCGACTACGACAACTTTTCAGATTTGACCGCGCTGGCTCCGATCGGTGCTGAGCCGCTCTACAAACTCGACGCCGATATCATCCAGATCTTTTTCTCATTCTGGTATTGAAAGCGCTACACTTCGCCTCAATTCCAATATCGAAACGTGTCAAATGGCAATCATCCTTTCTGTCGCGATTGTTGCGGTCTTCATTCTCGGCGCCATTTTGTACAACCGACTGATCCGCGGCCGCAATCGCGCAGCTACCGGCTGGAGCGACATCGACGTCCAGCTGCAGCGTCGACACGACCTGATTCCAAGGCTGGTGACCGCAGTTGACCAGTACGCCAAATACGAGCGTGCCACTCTTGAGGCCGTTACTGCGCTGCGTGCCGAAGCCATGCAGGTCGCCGAAGTGCGAGCGAAAGGGAAGGTGGAGGAAAAACTCAGTGCGGGCATTGGACGCATTATTGCACTGGCCGAGAGTTACCCGGACCTCAAGGCCAACGAGAATTTCATAAACCTGCAGAATGAACTTGTCGAAACTGAAAACTACTTGCAATTTGCTCGCCGTTATTACAATGGCAGCGTTCGCGACTACAACACGATGACGGAAACCGTACCCAGCAATATCGTTGCGGGTCAATTCAATTTCGAGCCAAAGGAATTTTTCCAAAAGTCATCAGATGATGCAGGCAACGTGCCGCTTGTCGACCTCGGAACAGTGGAATGAAAAAAATAATTGCGTTACTGATTCTCGTCCTGCCGGCCGCGGCGTATTCTGACGAACGAATCCTGAGTTTTCATAGCGATGTCCGCGTCATGACGGACGGCATGATCGAAGTCACTGAAACAATCCGGGTGCGCGCTGAGGGCCGCCGCATCAGGCGCGGAATCTACCGTGACTTTCCTGTTGAGTACGAAGACAAGCTCGGCAATACCTATGAGATCACTGTCAAGCCGCTTGCCGTGTTGCGCAATGACCGGCCGGAAGCGTTCCACTCACAACGCATGCAAAGACATTTGCGCACCTACTTCGGGCGCTCGGACAGATTTGTTGAACACGGTGAACACACCTATACGTTTCGCTATCGCGCGAGCAGGATGCTCGGGTTCTTCGACGCGCACGATGAGTTGTACTGGAACGTAACGGGATTTGAGTGGGCGTTTCCAATCGACAAAGCGACCGCAACGATAACATTGGAATTTGATGTGCCGCGCAACGAGGTAATCATGGGCGGCTATACCGGACCGCCCGGTTCGAAGCAGCAAGATTACAGTCGGTACATGGACGAAGCGGGCAGCGTGCATTTCAGCGCCAATGCGCCGCTGTCGGCAACGAACGGCCTGACAATCGTGGTTGGATGGCCAAAAGGATATGTCGATGAACCGTCCACGGCCCGACGCATAGGCTGGGTTCTTTCAGACAATCGCAATTTGCTGATCGCGGTCGCTGGACTGATCTTGCTTTTTTTTTATTACATTCCAGTGTGGCGCAAACATGGTCGTGATCCTGAGGAAGGCGTTATCGTCACGCGATACCAGCCGCCGGATGGGTTTTCTCCGGCGTCGCTTCGTTACATTCGGCAAATGTACTACGACGATAAGGTGATGACGGCGGCGGTCGTGAACCTTGCTGTGAAAGGCTATCTGCGCATCAATAACTATGGCGATACGCATTCCCTGACGAGACTCGAAGCGAACGGAGAGCGTCCCGATTTAGCGCCGGGCGAGCGTGAGCTCTTGGCCGGCCTGTTCGAAGACGGCGATGATATTGTACTTGAGGATGACAATCACCTGGTCTTGGGCGCGGCGCGCAGCGCGCACAAGACGTCTCTTCAGGACGACTACAAGCGACACTATTTCAGGACTAACGGTGGGCTGAATATTCCAGGAATTGCAATTGTCCTGCTGTCGACCGTCATCGCACTTAAAACCGGCAGCGGCCCAACAATGCTCGTTATCGCCACCGTTATCGCGATGTTTGTGACCTTGGTATTTTTTGCAATCATTATGAAACGGCCGACGCTGCGAGGGCGCAAGCTGCTCGACGAGATGCTGGGCTTCAAGGATTACCTTGAAATTGCCGAAAAAGATGAGCTCAACTTAAGAAACCCGCCTGAGAAAACGCCGCAGTTGTTCGAGGCTTACCTGCCGTTTGCTCTGGCATTGGGCGTAGACCAGCTATGGTCAGAGCGTTTCGCACGCGTCCTCGCGGCGATCCGTGAACCGGGCGGCGACGGCTACAGCCCTTCCTGGTACAACGGAACGTGGAATAGTTCCAGGCTTTCGCGGGCGACAAGCCAACTTTCGAGCGGCCTGGGCTCCGCAATCAGTTCGTCAGTTATGGCGCCCGGATCATCTTCCGGCGTTGGAGGTGGCGGCTTCTCAGGAGGCGGCGGTGGTGGTGGTGGTGGCGGTGGCTGGTAATGACTGAACTTGGACGGATAACTTACGAATGAGCCAGAACATCCATAGCCTGCGGCCAACCCGGCAGGACGCAATTCCTAACGTCATTTTTACTTTACTGATCGTCAACGGGCTCGTGTTTGCTCTGCAGCAATTCGCCCCCGGCCTGATGATGAAGTTTTTCGCGCTATGGCCCATTCAAGTCCCCTGGTTCATGCCTTGGCAAATCGTGACCTATGGTTTCATGCACAGCCAATCGACGTTGATGCATATTATTTTCAATATGTTGATGCTGTGGATGTTCGGGCGCGAGCTGGAGCAGCTCATGGGGCCGCGCCGATTCCTTACGTATTACATGACCTGCGTTGTCGGGGCGGGATTGGTGCAGCTCTTGGTCGGCGTATATGAGGGTGGTGGCGTTCCTACGGTGGGAGCGTCGGGCGGCGTATTCGGAATTCTGCTTGCGTACGGCATGGCATTTCCGAATAGAACAATTATGCTGATATTTCCCCCGATTCCGATGAAGGCGAAGTACTTTGTCATCATGCTTGGCTTGTTGGAGTTGTATATCGGGGTAAGCGGCGTCAGGAACGGCATCGCGAATTTTGCACACCTCGGCGGTATGCTCTTCGGCTTCGTCCTGATTCGTTACTGGGGTCGTCACCGTGTGCGCTAGGCCGTAAGTAGCACTGAGCATGAATAACCTAATCGTACTGGTACTCGCGACCACTGTTCTCGTCATCATTCCAGGGCCGAATGTCGCACTGATTGTCGCCAACAGCCTGCGCCATGGATTGCGCATGGGCGTGATGACTGTGCTCGGCACGACAGCAGGTGTCGCTGCCCAACTGGCATTGGTCGTGATTGGCCTGGTCGCACTTGTCGAGTTTGCTGCAGACGCATTGACCTGGATCAGGTGGGCAGGCGTTATCTACCTTATCTGGCTTGGCATTCGTACGTGGCGCGAGCCCGCAGCTGATCTTGAAAAAGTAGAGGCGGCGCCGGCGATGTTCTGGCGTGGCTGCATGCTCGCGGTCCTCAACCCCAAGACCTTGTTGTTCAATGCGGCGTTTGTGCCGCAGTTTGTCGGCGATGGGTCAGCCGCACGAGCCGCGCTGGTCGCAATAATATTCCTTGGCGTCCTGTTCGTGGGTGATGTGCTTTGGGCAGTATTCGCGAGCTCAGCCAGGCAACTACTCGGGCGCCACGTCCATTGGCGAAATCGCATCACGGGTGCATTTCTTACTGCTGCGGGCATCGGACTTGCACTTTCCCGTCGCTGAAACGCAACTTTTCGTGCCATTGCGGCATTTAACCAACATCATTTCCAGGGGACAGTTATGACCATCAAACGCAGGGAATTTCTCGGCACAGTCGCGGCAGGTAGCGCCGTTTTAACAATGCCGGGATTTCTGTCCGGCTGCGGTGTACAGAGCGCGACGGCCATAGCCGGCAACACACCGGAAAACCCCTTCATGGAGTGGTTCGGCGTCGATCAGTCTACGGTTGCGCGCGTCATGTCCGAGCTGACGGCTCGTGGCGCCGACGCGGCGGACGTGTATTTCCAGCACTCTCGTAATAACTCGTTGACGCTCGAAGACGGCATTGTCAGCAGCGCGAACTCTGGTATTCGACAGGGAGTTGGCTTGCGCGTCGTCATCGGCGAGCAAACGGGCTATGCATTCACCGAAGACCTGACGTTGCCATCGATGCTCGCCGCCGCGCGAACCGCTTCGGCGATTGCATCAGGCAGTCAAGTGGTTGCGCCGCAATCATTCAACCCGTCCTCCGCCGGCGATTTGTATACGACGACTGTGCCGTGGGCCAACGTCGGGATCGACCAGAAGTTGCCGATTCTAAAAATGGTGGAGGCGAAAACGAAGGCCAGGGATCCGGCCATCGACAAAGTTGCCGTCTACTGGGCCGATGGCGACGAGCGCGTGATGATTGCGACATTGGATGGGCGGCTGGTTATGGATCACCGCCCGATGACCCGCGTCACGGTGGTTGCGACAGCGAAAAAGGGCGATGAAACCCAGACGGGCTATTCCAACATCGCGGCGAGAGAGGAGATCTCCTGGTACACGGAGGAGCGCCTCAACAGAATGGTCGACGAAGCCGTTGAACGCACGATGATTCAGTTCGAGGCGCGACGACCGCCGGCGGGCGAAATGCCTGTCATCCTGGCGTCCGGTGCCAGCGGCATCTTATTGCACGAGGCCATCGGTCACGGCATGGAAGCAGACTTCAATCGCAAGGGCACCAGCATATATACCGATATGATGGGCAAGAAAGTTGCCGAGCCATTCGTCACCGTAGTCGATCAGGCGGATATTCCCAATGAGCGGGGCGCGCTGAACTTCGACGATGAAGGCAATAAGGCGGGTCGCACCGTCATGGTCGAAGACGGCATCCTGAAGTCATACCTGCATGATCAGATCAGCGCGCAGCAATACGGCCTGAAGCCAACAGGTTCAGGACGACGCGAGTCCTACAGGTTCGCGCCAATGCCGCGCATGACGTGTACCTTCATGGAGGACGGCCCGCATACCAAAGATGAAATAATTGCGGCCGTCGACCACGGGATCATTTGTGAAACGTACACGAACGGCCAGGTGCAGATTGGCGCGGGTGACTTCACATTCTATGTGAAGAACGGCTGGTTGGTTGAGAAAGGCAAGGTTACGGCGCCCATCAAGGACGTCAATATCATCGGCAACGGACCCGAAGCGCTGAAACGAATCACGATGGTCGCAAACGATGCTCGCCTCGATACGGGCGGCTGGACATGCGGTAAGAATGGTCAAAGCGTGCCGGTTTCGCAGGGCATACCGACCGTCCTTGTCTCCAATATGACCGTGGGAGGCGAAAATGTCAGCTGATCTGAAGAACCTGGCACAACAGGTTGTTGACCTCGCCACAAAATCCGGTGCTGATGACGTATGGGCCACCGTGAGCAAGAGTCGTGATGTCGAATTCGAGTTTCGTGATGGCGCGCTCGAAAAAGTGAAGGATACGACTGCACGCGGTCTTGATATTCAGGTCTTTGCAAACGGACGTTACTCGACCCACCAGACGACCGATCTGAATTTGGAGCGACTCACCGGCTTCGTTAGTGAGGCGGTCGCCATTACCCGGGCGTTGGAGCCGGATGC
>CAZVLT010000064.1:5934-9858 GCA_964628105.1 uncultured Woeseiaceae bacterium
TATTACTCTGCAGGACAAGGGTGATCGCAGAGCGTCGGACGGATTTTATGCAGGTGGGGCACATGTCGAGACCTTGCCGCCGGCTGCTGCAGTTGCTCGCACGGCGTTGGATCGCGCGTTGTCACGACTGGATTCCGAGAAGGGACCCACTGTCAAAACAGCAATGCTTGTCGACTCCCGCGCCGCCGGATCCCTGATCGGCCGGTTGCTGCGGCCAGCCAATGCACGTCGTGTGCAGCAAGGCCAATCGTACTGGGCATCGCTTATCGGTGAGAAAGCGTTTAGCGATCAGCTCACTATTGTCGACGATCCGCTGATCAAACGCGGCCTGAATTCGCGCCACTATGACCGTGAAGGAATCTCGGCGAAGATAATACCGATTGTTGAAGAAGGCGTTATCAGCAATATTTATGTCGATACCTATTACGGCCGCAAAGCAGGCATGAAGCCGACCACGGGCTCATCTTCGAATAGACGGATAGGCACGGGTGACAAGTCACTTGAGGAGTTGCTCGGCGCGGTCGGCGAGGGCGTCTACGTGACATCGTGGTTGGGCGGTAATGCGGACAACACGACGGGTGATTTCTCCCTCGGGTTGCGTGGTCACATGATTGAGAATGGCCAGATCGGCCGACCGGTTGGCGAAATGAATGTTACGGGTAATCTGCGCGACTTATTCGGTCGCGTGGAGATGGTCGGCAACGACGTGTACCCGTACTCGTCAACGCTGTCACCATCGCTGGTATTCGCCGACGTCGATTTCTCGGGCGTTTAGGCCGAGAGGCCGCCGTCGATCGGAATGGCGATTCCGGTAATGTGGCTGGCCACATCACTCGCGAGAAACAGCGTCAGTGTGGTGATTTCTTCAGGTGTCGCGACGCGGCCATTTGGGCTGTATTCTGCGACCTCCTGCAGGAAATCATCGATTTCCTGTTCCGCCTCTTCAGCAGCCGCGGCGAGCATGGGTGTGTCGACGCCGCCGGGACAAATAGCGTTAACGCGAACGCCAGCAGGCGCTGCATCTTTGGCCATGGCCTTGGTCAGCATGATGAGGGCGCCTTTGCTCGCACAATAGGCGACTGCTCGTTCGCCGGCTTGCAGGCCCCAGTTAGATGACAAATTGATGATGCTGCCCCGGCTCTTTTGCAGATGCGGGATTGCTGCGCGGCTCAGGTAAAACGGCACGTCAAGATTGATCGACAGGGTGTCGCGCCAGTCGTCGTCGCTGGTGTCGACGGCATCCCCACGCAGTAAAATGCCAGCGGAGTTCACCAGGCAGTCGAGGCTGCCGAACTCATCAATGGTATCGGCCACAAGCTCGTCACATTCCTCGGACTCGCTGAGTTCACCGCTCCAGATCGCGATGTTGTCAGACACATCCGCCACTTCTTCTAACCGGCCTTCATCACGGCCTGCCGCCATAACCTCCCAGCCAGCATCGGCAAAGCCGATAGCGATGGCCGCGCCTATGCCTGAACTGGCGCCAGTTACTAGGGCTACGCTCATGATCTTCCCCGGCGAGCTTTATCGTGGTATCCAGTGTATCCCATGACGTCAATCGATATGAACGCGGATCTGGGTGAGGGCGGCCCTTACGATGCGGAACTACTGCAGATTGTCAGTAGCTGCAACATCGCTTGCGGTGGTCACGCGGGTGACGCGGCTAGTATGCGTGCGACGGTCGCTGCCGCTAGTGCAAACAGCGTGGCTATCGGTGCCCACCCGTCTTACCCGGACCGGGAAGGTTTCGGTCGCAGAAGTCATTTTTTCGATGGTCAGGACTTACTGGGGGCGCTGGTCGAGCAAATTACCAGCTTGCGTGACATCACTGCGGAGGAGGGAGAGACGCTCACGCACGTAAAGCCTCATGGTGAGTTGTACAACGATGCCGTCACAGACCGCACGCTCGCCGATATCGTTGCAGGCGCGACCAAAGAGTCGGTGCCAGAAGCTGCGCTTGTCGGATCACCAGGTAGCGAACTTGAAGAAGCGGCGCACAGGCAAGGAATTCGATTTGTCGCCGAAGCGTTCATAGATCGCGCGTATCTCGACAATGGGCAACTTGTGCCGCGATCTGAAGCAGGTGCTGTCCATGACAGTATCGAGACTATTGCCGCGCAAGCCATCTCGCTGGCGGTAGATCAAGTCGTCGAAACACACAGCGGTGCGATCATCGGTGTCGTGGCTGAGACTCTGTGCATCCACGGTGACACGCCGGGCGCGGCAGATGCCGCGAGCGCAGTTCGCGATGCACTGGAACAACAAGGGGTGGATGTTCGTGCAGTCGGCAGGTGACGATCTGATCAGCATTTCCGTGGCGAATCCACGTGAGGCGCAGGAATTGGCAGGGCGATTGCGAGAATCACGAGAACACCTCGACGTTGTGCCCGGAATTGACTCTGTTGTTGTGCAGTTTGACATCGCGACCATGAAGCGGCGCGATGTGGAAGAAAAAATAACAAGTGTGCTGGAGCAACCGGGTGTTGCGGACACAACAACGCAAGCTGTCGTAGAGGTTCCCGTGTGTTATGGCGGCGAAGCGGGGCCGGATCTTGACCGTGTCTGCGAGCAACTTGGAATCACTCAAGATGAATTCGTCGCGACGCATTCAGGCCGTGAATACGAAGTGGAGTTGCTTGGCTTTACGCCCGGCTTCGCTTACATCGGTGGTCTGGACGAGAAGCTCAACGTGGCGCGGCTACCAGAGCCGCGTGTGCGCTTGCCCGCAGGATCTGTCGGCATCATGGGCGGCCAGACCGGGTTGTATGCGTTGCCTGGCCCTGGGGGCTGGCCGCTGGTAGGCCGCACCTCATTTACCCTGTTTGATATCCATTCAGACGATCCGTTTGTGCTCGTTCCCGGTTCGAAAGTTGTGTTCGTCGCTGTAGATAAGTTGTGACGATTCAAGTATTGAATCCCGGTCTGCAAACGACAATCCAGGCGGCACCGAGAGTCGGCACACGGCACCTGGGCGTACCCGCGAGCGGGCCTGCGGACCCGTTGTCGATGGCATTGGCGAACAAGCTTGTCGGCAACGAGTTGTTGGCGCCAGCGCTTGAAGTCACGCTGACAGGCATGAGCTTCCGGGCCGATGTTAAAACGCAGATAGCCATCACTGGCGCCACCGCCGCCTGCACCGTGAATGGTAAGCCCGTACAACAGCATTCGACGCTGCAACTGGCGCCAGACGATGAGGTGCAAATCGGACCCGCCGAAAAAGGTGCTCGAAGCTATGTTGCCTTCGCGGGCGGTCTCTTGGCGGACGAAGTTCTTGGATCGCGGTCGACTTACCTGCCGGCCGGATTCGCCGGGTACGAGGGCAGGTCGTTGCGAAAGGCAGACCGACTTGGTCTTGTCGACGCGGAGCAACGCGGAGAGGAATTGCAGACTCCAGCGGCGTTTCGGCCTCCAATGGTCGGTTCCTGGACGGTCAGGGCGGGTCGCTCCTCTGAGACAGGGTTACTGATGGACGCAGATCAGCTGTTTGACACTAAGTTCACGGTTGGAAACCGCAGCAATCGCATGGGTTTGAAACTGGAGGGCGCGCGGTTCGACGTTCGCTCGGATGGGCGTATGCCAAGCGCACCAGTATTTCCGGGGACAATCCAATGTCCGGAAGACGGCGAGTTGTTTGCGCTCTCGATTGATGCGGGGACGACGGGAGGTTACCCGCGCGTTGCCAAGGTCGCACGGGTTGACCTGCACCTGCTTGGCCAGCTGTGCCCCGGAAATCAGCTCATGTTGATCGAGCGGAAGGAGGCCGATGCGGAAACCGAGCTACGTGAGAAGCACAATTATTGGAGTGCGTGGTTGCCGGGCGTCGATCGAATCATTTAATTGCCCATCGATACACGCCAAAACTTCGCCTGTACGTAGGCGTTGTACGCCAACGCTGTTAAGGCAAAAAGCAATACGAGCAGTGCG
>CAZVLT010000064.1:9958-11060 GCA_964628105.1 uncultured Woeseiaceae bacterium
CGATTTCGCTTATTACGAACGGAACAACGCCGCAGACAGAGCAAACGTAGAAATCGGCGGTTTTTGTTCCGAATCGATATGTTGAGACAGACGATGAGTCTTTAATTTCCGCCACGAACTCCGCATCGTGATGCGACGTCCAGGAACCGGCGCCCACGATAGTTTTGCTCATCACGCAAGATCCTCGGTTAGCAAGGACGAAATTGCAGTCATGACACTAACTGTTCATCACTCTTGCAAGATTCTTTTTCGCCGCTGCGAGTGCCTTCTTCGCCGCATCGACATCCGTACCAACATCCGTCTCAGCATCCCGCAATTCTTGTAAGGCCGACTCGACATCCGTCCCGGGCAACCACTCGCCGATTAACGCGACTTGTCCAGCGTTATCGCTCACCACGGCAGCAGATTCGCCGTCAAGAATGGCTATTCGATGTTTGCAGAAATTCCCATAGGTGCCGGCAGGACACGTGCACAGGGCAGTAAGGCTGTCGCCATCCTTTATGAACGTAAGTTCATACGGATCTAAGGACGATCCCTTGACCAGGAATGTGAGTTGCTCCACAGGGTCTCTCCTGCGTTCTAACGTCTAAGCTAACCTGAACTCAGCTTACGGCGCGATACTTACCACTGCAAGAACGCGATAGATGCTACCCGGCGGCAAGTGCAGCGCATTGTTAGGCGTCACTTGGCACCGGCCTAAACTGATTGTTCGGCCCGGGCGTTAGGTAAACGATCTGACTTGGTTCAATGATATCGACACGATGCCATGTTCCCTTTGGAACCACCAGACCATCTCCCGGCCTTACATCAACCTCCTCTTCGTCATCGTCAAGAAAGACAACTTTAACTCTGCCAGATATGAGATAGAGAACTTCGTCACCGTCGGGGTGCATTTCGCCGCCGTGTGGTGAGTTCTCGGACATCGTCGCTACACCGAAAGTTACTCCGGAAAACGGAACCGGTGGGTCCGGCCTTTCCGGCATTTTCGACGCCGCGAATTCGCAATTAAGTCCGATTGTATGCACCGAGGGATCAAAGAATATCGGCTTGGTCATGGCACTTCCTCAAGACTTCTGGAAAAGGTGATGCTGACGCCTAACTC
>CAZVLT010000065.1:0-9137 GCA_964628105.1 uncultured Woeseiaceae bacterium
CACGCCGAAGACAGGTGCCGCCGTACACATCAATGCGTTCAATTTTCCTTGCTGGGGAATGTTGGAGAAGCTTGCTCCGACGTTGCTTGCCGGCGTGCCGGCGATAGTAAAGCCGGCGTCCAGCACTGCTTACCTTACGGAACTCATGGTGCGCCGCATAATCGAGTCCGGAATATTGCCAGACGGAGCTCTGCAACTGATCTGCGGCAGCGTCGGTGACTTATTCGACCACTTGACCTGCCAGGACAGCATCGCGTTCACCGGCTCGAAGAATACCGCCGAGTTTCTGCAGCAACATCACAAAGTCATTAGCGAATCGGTCGCATTCACAGCCGAGACGGACTCGCTCAACTCATCGATACTCGGACCTGACGCCGTGCCGGGTACGCCTGAGTTCGATCTCTACATCAAAGAAGTGACGCGCGAGATGACAAGCAAGGCCGGACAGAAGTGCACGGCTATACGGCGCATCATCGCACCGTCGGCAATCGCCGCCGACGTAGTCGAGGCGCTGTCGACGGCCCTTGGCAATATTCGAATTGGAAACCCCGGCAGCAAAGGCGTCGACATGGGTGCACTCGCGAGTCATGGGCAGCGCGATGAGGTACGTGACCGCGTCGCAGAATTGTCGCAACAGGCCAATCTCGTCTTCGGCGGCAGCGATGATTTCGACGTCATCGATGCGGATGCAAAGAAGGGCGCGTTTTTTATGCCGACGCTGCTACATTGTGAGAAACCGCTGACGTCGACCGCCGTACATTCGGTTGAGGCATTCGGGCCCGTCAGCACTGTACTGCCATACAACAACCTCGACGAGGCTATCGAACTCTCATGCATGGGAGAAGGCAGCCTCGTTGGCTCGATCATTACGAATGACAACTCGATTGCGCGTGAACTGGTGCTTGGAACGGCGGCCTACCACGGTCGAATGCTCGTCATTAACCGCCATTGCGCCGCGGAATCTACCGGGCATGGATCACCGCTGCCGCACCTCGTTCATGGTGGACCGGGCCGTGCCGGCGGCGGCGAAGAAATGGGCGGCGTACGCGGTGTGCTGCACTATATGCAACGCACGGCGATACAGGGATCGCCTGAAACCCTGGCAGTAATTGGCAATCGATGGGTGCGTGGCGCCGATCAGAATGATCCGGGCGTGCATCCGTTTCGCAAGACATTCGAACAACTCGCGATCGGCGACACACTGAACACTGAATCACGCGAGGTGACGCTGGATGACATCCAACACTTCGCCGAATTCACGGGCGACAACTTTTACGCGCATATGGATGAAGAAGCGGCTGCGAAAAACCCGTTTTTTGACGGCCGCGTCGCACACGGCTACCTCATCGTCTCTTTCGCGGCAGGCTTGTTTGTCGATCCGGACTTCGGTCCCGTACTCGCAAACTACGGCTTGGACGATCTGCGTTTTGCACAACCTGTCAATTACGGCGATGTGTTGAAGGTTCGACTGACGTGCAAACAAAAAACTCTTCGCGCCGACAAAGGGTACGGCGAAGTTCGCTGGGATACCGAGGTTACGAATCAGGACGATGACATCGTCGCCCAGTACGACGTTCTAACGATGGTAGCAACGGATGAACACTGGGCATCGGTTAGCTAGGCCATTTCATCTTGAAAGATGTCTTCTATCGCCAATTCGAAAAGCCGCGCGGCTTTGAAAGCTAACGGCAAACTGGGATCGAATTTTCCTTTTTCTATCGCGTTGACTGTCTGCCGCGAAACCTCGAGTTCAGTCGCAAGCTGAGCCTGTGTCCAATCCCTTTCTGCCCGAAGTACCTTAAGGCGATTTTTCATCGGTATCTCTTGAGTCCGGCGAAGACTCCCGCCATGTAGGTAAGGCCCATCAAAATGACAAGGTGCGAAATCTCGGCATCAAAAGCGATGACATCGGTGACATCCAGGTTTGAATAGCCAAGGCCAACCACTAACCCGACACCCAGTGACAGTGCCATAGCCTCAAGTTGGATTTTCTGGTGCATCTCATCCAGCCCTTTCAGGTGCCGTTTGTTCGCGACGATCATTCCAAAGCCGATCCCAAGGTTTACGAGAATCGCTAGAATTGTTGACAATCGGTTGGAATGCCAAATAAAGACTGGCCCGAAATTCGCCACGGCCATTGTGATAAGCCAGGCGCCCGTCCAGTAGACAAGACGAACCGTGTTTCTTGCAGTGCTTGCGGCCCAATCGTTGGAATCGGTCTTCAGTATGTTCATATATCTAGCTCCTTTGTCTTAATGTAAAGTGTACTTTACTAAATATAGGCCTTACCACCCAAAATGTCAAGTGTTCTTTACAAAAGGACTCCGGATTTTACGATCAGGTCTTGAAAGGCAGCGCCGTATCCGCCTTGATCTCCTTCAATACGATATTCGACCTGACCTGCGACACGCCTGGTAGTTTGAAAATAAAATCGTCGAGGAATTCATTGTAGGCGTCGATATCTTCGACGACGACACGAAGATGGAAATCTGCCTCTCCACTTGTCGCAAAACACTCGAGTACTTCGGGATGCCGTAGTACCTCGCGGATGAAATTGTCGACGTTTTTCTGTTCATGTCTCGCAAGAGATACGTGCACGATAGATGACAATCCAAAACCGGCTTTCCGCGTGTCAACGATGACCGCGTAGCGATCAATTACACCCGCCTCTTCCAGTGCTTTGACCCGTCGCCAGCACGCAGAACTCGACATGCCGACGCGCTCGGCCAGCTCCTGCATCGTCAGCCGACTGTCCCCCTGGAATTCAGCAAGTATGCGGCGATCTTTTAATTCGAGCACCTGGTTTCTCTTTTCTGTAAATAATTGGCATATTTTGCCATATTTTCGTTATTTTCGGCGAAATTTCTCGTTTT
This sequence comes from uncultured Woeseiaceae bacterium, assembly GCA_964628105.1. Lineage (GTDB taxonomy): Bacteria > Pseudomonadota > Gammaproteobacteria > Steroidobacterales > Woeseiaceae > UBA1847. The sequence goes on from CAZVLT010000065.1 coordinate 2,874, forward strand.
TTAAATGAATCTCGGAATGATTGGTAGCGATACCCGCGCATTTCCTGCGACACTGTGGGACTTCCCACGGGTCGAGAACACACATGTCAGCCATCCTCAGTAACGCCTCATTTCCCCTGGATAATTACGAATTGAATGACCGCTATCGGCGCGAGTCGGGACGGGTTTTTCTCACCGGAACCCAGGCGCTGGTTCGCATCGCGCTGATGCAACGCACAATCGACAAAGCGGCTGGACTCAACACCGCCGGTTTTATCAGCGGTTATCGCGGCTCGCCACTCGGTGCTTTTGACCTGGAACTCTGGCGCGCGCAGTCGTTTCTTGATGAGAGCAACATCGAATTTCTGCCGGCGGTCAATGAAGATCTTGCAGCGACTGCAATATTGGGATCGCAGCAAGTCGAGACCGATCCGGAGCGCACGGTCGACGGCGTTTTCGGCATCTGGTATGGCAAGGGGCCCGGTGTCGATCGCGCCGGCGACGCGATCAAACACGGCAATGCGTATGGCAGCTCTCCGCATGGCGGCGTACTTGTTGTTGCCGGTGACGACCATGGCTGCGTGTCGTCATCCATGCCGCATCAATCAGACGTCGCGTTCATGACGTTCATGATGCCGAACCTGAACCCCGCCAGCGTCGCCGAGTACATGGAGTTCGGCCTGTACGGAATTGCGTTGTCGCGATTCTCGGGAATGTGGGTGGGATTCAAGGCCATCTCCGAGACCGTCGAGTCGGCGTTGTCCGTAGAGCTGGCCCCGTATCCCCAATTCAAGATTCCGACGGACTTCGTGGTGCCGGCCGATGGCCTGCACTACCGCTGGCCTGACTTTCCGGGACCACAGATTGAGGAGCGGCTGGAAGCAAAGAAAGCCGCGACGATCGCGTTTGCCGCTGCAAACCCGATAGACAGAAAGATTTTCGATATTCCGAATGCGCGCTTCGGCATAGTGACTACGGGCAAGGCTCACCTCGACCTCATGGAAGCGCTGCGCCTGCTCGACATAGATGCCGACGCCGCAAAGCGGATCGGCGTCGATGTTTACAAAGTCGGCATGGTCTGGCCTCTGGAACCGCACGGGGCGCTCGAGTTCGTCAAGAACAAACACGAGGTTCTTGTTGTCGAAGAAAAGCGCGGCATTATAGAAAGCCAGTTCAAAGAATATTTTTACGACTACCCCGGGCGTAAGCCGCAACGCATGGTCGGCAAGGAAGACGAGAACGGTGACCGCCTCGTGCCATGGGTGGGTGAGTTGTCACCCTTGCAGCTCGCACAGATTGTCGCTATTCGCATGGATCGCGAATTTGGTGGCGATACTTTTGTAAGGCGTGCGCGACAGCTGCTAGCCGACAGCGGCACTGTTATCGAGATCGGCGGCGCAAAGCGCATACCGTATTTTTGTTCAGGCTGTCCGCACAACTCGTCTACGAAGGTACCCGAGGGTTCGAAGGCGCTCGCGGGAATCGGCTGTCACTTCATGGCCAACTGGATGGATCGCGACACGGATGGACTCATCCAAATGGGCGGCGAAGGCGTCAACTGGATTACACGCTCTATCTTCAATGGCGGACAACACATTTTTCAGAATCTCGGCGACGGCACCTTTTATCATTCCGGGTCGCTGGCGATACGGCAGGCGGTCGCAGCGAAGACCAATATCACCTTCAAAATACTCTATAACGATGCGGTAGCAATGACGGGCGGCCAGCCCGTCGACGGGCCCATCTCGGTTCACGCCATCGCACATATGGTTCGCGCTGAGGGAATAGACCGCATCGCGCTGGTCTCTGACGAACCCGAGTTGTTTGATGCAGGCGATTTCCCGCCCAACCTGACGATTTCGCATCGTCGCGAAATGGATGCGGTGCAACGGGAGTTGCGGGAGATACCGGGCGTTACGATCCTTATCTATGCGCAGACCTGTGCGATCGAAAAGCGCCGCCGACGCAAGCGCGGCCAAATGCCCAAGCCGAAAAAATTCGTGGTCATTAACGATTTGGTTTGCGAAGGCTGCGGCGATTGCTCCGTGGAATCAAATTGCCTCTCGGTCATCCCAAAAGAAACCCCGTTCGGACGCAAGCGCCAGATCGACCAGAACAACTGCAATATGGACTATTCCTGTGTCAATGGGTTTTGTCCGAGTTTTGTTACGATCGAGGGCGACGTAACACGGCAAAAAGCGCCGCTCGCGACGGAGGAAACCGTCGAGCAGCTCGCCGCATCATTGCCGACGCCAGAGTTACCGGAACTCGGCGCGTGCTACGACCTGCTCGTTACCGGTGTCGGCGGCACCGGCGTCGTTACGGTTGGCGCGCTGATCACGATGGCTGCACACCTCGAAGGCAAAGGTTCCAGCGTTCTCGACTTCATGGGCTTCGCACAGAAGTTCGGCCCCGTCCTGAGTTACATACGCATTGCACCGCAACCCGCGCATATTCACCAGGTACGAATCGAAGCCGCCCGCGCCGACGCGTTGATCGGCTGCGATCTTGTCGTCAGTTCATCGCCAAAGGCCTCAATCACCTACAGCAAGGGTCATACGCAGGCTGTCGTAAATACCGCCGAAGTGCTTACCGGCGACTTCGTCAGACACAGAGACGCGAGCCTGCGGGCTGACGATCGTATAGCGGCCATCCGCGACGCCGTTGGCGACCGCTTCTTGTCAACCATCAACGCTAATCAACTGGCACAGCAACTCATGGGCGACACCATCTACGCGAACGTGCTACTCCTCGGCTATGCCTGGCAGCGAGGTCTGGTGCCCGTATCGCTGCAGGCATTAACGCGAGCGATCGTTTTAAACGACGTGGCGGTCGACAACAACCTGCGAGCATTTTACTGGGGGCGTTTGGCAGCGGCAGATCCCGACAAGCTTGGCGAGCGGTTGAATCCCGTAAGCGATACCAGTGAACCACTGGAAGCTGCAATATCTCGACGTAGTGATTTCCTTGTCGAGTATCAAGACCAGGCGTTGGCCGATCGCTACAAGCAGATGCTGGAACGAGTTCGCACGGCCGAGACCAGGCTATCGGGAAGTGGTGAGTTAACCCGGGCAGTTGCCAAGAGTTACTTCAAGCTCCTTAGTTACAAAGACGAGTACGAAGTTGCACGCCTGCATACTCGCAAGGAATTTCTCGACTCCGTGCGTGCCGAATTCGGATCAGACGCGAAACTTCGTTATCATCTCGCCCCGGCATTATTGAATACCGGGATTGATGCACGTGGCAGGCCGCGCAAGAAAGAGTTTGGCGGCTGGATGTTGCATGTGTTCAAACTGATGGCCCCGCTGAAAGTACTGCGTGGCACGGCTTTCGATGTGCTCGGTATGACTGCGGAGCGGCGTACGGAACGTCAGCTGATAATTGAATTTGAAGAACTCATCGACGAAGTCCTGCCGGTGTTGCGGGAAGACCGGCTGCAGGAAGCCGCCAACCTGGTCGCGCTATATATGAATATCCGCGGCTACGGGCCTGTCAAAAATGAATCGATTGACCTTGTCCGTGATCAAGTTGCAGAACAACTGCAGAATCTTGTCTCGGTCAGCGCGGCGGCAGCCTAGCGCTTTTTGCGCCGAACCTGTCACCATTAGGGCATGGGCATTATTTACGAATTCGATAGCAGGCCGGACGCCGGCGAGACGATGGCGGTTGCCGAAGGCATCCAGTGGCTCCGCATGCCATTGCCGTTCGCGCTTAATCACATCAACCTCTGGTTGCTTCGCGACGGCCCGGGCTGGGCGATTGTCGATACCGGGGTTGGCACCGAAGAAACCAAACAGGTCTGGTCGACAGTCTTTTCCGATGCGATGTCCGACGCACCTGTGACGCATGTTATCGCGACACATATGCACCCGGATCACGTCGGCTGTGCAGGTTGGCTCGTCAGTCAGCTTGGTGTTGATCTCTGGATGTCTCGCGACGAGTACATGATGTGCCGCATTCTCGTCGCAGATACGGGTCGCGACGCGCCCGACGCAGGCTTGCGCTTTTACGAAGCCGCGGGGTTCTCACCGCCGCAATTAGAGCGTTATCGCAAGTTCTTTGGTTTTTTCGGTAAGTTTGTGACGCCGCTGCCGGAGGCTTACAAACGCATGGCCGATCGCGACGTGCTCACGATTGGTGGTGCAGGATGGGAAGTCATCACAGGAGGCGGACACTCGCCAGAACATGCTTGTCTTTATGACGGCGAACGCAATATCCTGATCGCCGGCGACCAGTTGTTGCCCAACATTTCTTCAAATGTCAGCGTTTGGCCGACAGAACCGCTGGCCAATCCGCTGCGTGAGTGGTTTCGAACGCTGCGAAACCTGAAAGAGCGAGTTCCAGCAGATGTTCTTGTTCTCCCGTCCCACGGAAAGCCGTTTCGCGGCGCGCATGAGCGCATCGATGATCTTATCCGGGGTCATGAGGATCAACTTGAGACCTTGCTTGAATACTGCAAGCAGCCGCAGCGGGCCGTCGATGTGTTTCCGGCCCTGTACAAAGCTCGCATAGATGACAGAAATCGCATCATGGCGACGGGCGAAGCACTTTCGCACCTGCATTACCTTGTTGAGCGCGGTGAACTCATGACTGAGTCCGATAAGAATCGTGTCGCATGGTATCGGCGACCGTAGCGCAAGGCCCCGACGTTTGACTACTTCGGTATTCCGTCGATACCGACAACCGTAGATGTCTGCTTGAAGCTTTGTGTATCCTTGTAACCATCTGCCCAGACAAGCAGCTGATCGCCGGGCATGGGCTTCGCAATGAAATATCCCTGCGCGAGATCGCAGCCCAGTTGCCGCACAATTGAATATTGCTGATCCGTTTCAACACCCTCTGCCACAACCTCGAGCTTCATCGCCTTGCCCAGCGCCACGATAGCCTCAACCACACGAGTGTTTGCGCTGGACTCCGACAATTGACTGATGAAAGTCCGGTCAATTTTCAATGTCTGCACGGGAAGCTGGGCCAGGTAACTCAGTGAAGAGTACCCGGTGCCAAAGTCATCAATATGAATACCGACGCCGAATTCTGCCAGAGCATCCAGCATTGGCTGTGCAATCGTCAGATCCTCAAGCAACACCGTTTCAGTCAATTCAAGATTGATGAGTGATTGGTCGACGTTTGCGGCAGCCAGGATTCCCTTGATCAGGCTGACCAGGTCCTGATTACGCAATTGGTGTACTGACAGATTTACGCTTACCGGAACATCCCACCCCACATCCTCGCGCCACCGCGCGACATCTGAGCAAACGCTTCGCATGACCGACTCAAACAGAAAATCGGAAATTCCCATCTCCTCGCTTAGCGGAACGAAATCCGAGGGTGGGACGATAGAACCATCTGGACGAATCCAGCGCGCCAATGCCTCGACACCGGCAAGCTTTCCTGTGGACGTACATTGCTGCGGTTGGTAGTAAGGCGTTATATGTCCATTCTCAATCGCGCCGCGTAATTCCGCCTCAAGATCGAACTTGTGCTTGGCGCGATAACGCATTTCACTGTGGTAATACGTAATCTTGTTGTCAACACTGCGCATCGAGCGATGCAGGGCAGCCTCGGCGCAACGGAAAACCTTCTTGGCATCACGACCATGCACTGGGTGCCATGCCACTCCGATACTCGCCTTCAGAAACAGATCACGACCGTAGATCAGGAAGGGGTCTTCGACGGTCTTCTTGACCTTTTCCGCAAGCTCTGCAATTTCCGAGTCGTGTAGTACACGCGGCTGCAGAATTGCGAATTCGTCTGCACCAAAGCGGCCAACAATCGCCTTTGTGCCACTTGCCTGCTCGCAAAACGTGCGACTAAGCCTGTTGCCTATTGCGCGTAGTAGCTCGGTCCCGGCGTCGAAACCCAAGGTCTCGTTAATGAAACTGAACCTGTCGATGTCGAGCAGTACGGCAACCGTGTCACCCTCCGTGTTTTCAGCTTTTGCGATCAGTGCTTTCAACTCCTCAAGCAACAACAGCTGATTGGGTAATCTCGTTACAACATCGAAATAGGCCAATTTCTGCAGTGCGGCTGTGCGCACCTCGACGCGTTTCTCAAGATCCTCGTTCGCGCGTCTTAGCGCCATATCAGCGTGCCATTTTCCGCACAGCGCGGCCGCAAGCTGGCGACACTCGAGCGCATGAAAGGGTTTCTTGAAAAAGAGCACTTTGTCGGCGGGCGGAATTCGCTGGCCGAGATTATCCGTTTCGGCGCTGAAAGATCCTGAAACTATGACTATGTTCACGTTCGGATCCAGCTTACGAATCCGTTGCGCGGCCTCGAAGCCGT
>CAZVLT010000065.1:9237-10939 GCA_964628105.1 uncultured Woeseiaceae bacterium
GCACTCAGTGCGCGCGCACCATCGTCACGACATCTTCTGCCAACTGTTTAAAAGACAGCGGTTTATTGAAGTAATGCAGCCGCATTGGCGGTGGCACACGGCGCTGAAGTTCGTCCAACGGAATATCTGAAAAGCCAGTAACGAAAACAATATCGACATCTGGGTCAAGTTTTCGAATTTGGCTACCCGCCTCAACTCCATCGATGCCCGGCGGCATGCGCACATCGAGTATTACGACGTCGAAAGGTTCGCCAGCCTCCTGGGCCGCCTCTGCAACCTTGATCGCGTCGTCACCCTGGCTGCAGGCCACGATATCGAACGTGGGCTGATCCTCAATGTCAGTTTCTGGATCAAATAATTCCGCGGCCAGTGTGTTAAGCGTCTGCCATTGATTCGTCGAGTCATCCTCGGCAAAGGCTTCGCGATAACACTCAAGTACAGCCTCATCGTCATCTGCGACGAGAACCTTGATGTGTTCTTGATTTCGCCCGGCACTCACAAGCGACCTCCCTGTGCTGCGGGTAGCAACACGTGAAACTCGGCACCGTGTCCCTGGCCATCGCTTTCCGCGAAAATGCGTCCGCCCATGCCAGCCACCGCGTTTGCGCACCAGTGCAAGCCGAGCCCGTTCGTATCTGCCCGGGTTTTTGACGTAAAGCCGCGTTGAAAAATGCGGTCTCTGACGTCATTGTCAAAACCACTGCCGTTATCGCTGACGGTTACACGAACCATCGGTCGTTCACCGACGAGCTCGTCAGTCGCGACCAGCGAGATTTGACCCGCAGCGATGCCACTGCGTTGTATCGACTCATAGGCATTAAGGATGAGATTGCCCATAACCTGCAGCAAGCCGATGCGGTGCGCTCGTACCCGCACGTGGTCCAGATCCTCGCCCATTTTGAGCAGCACGTTTGGTTCAGCATCTTTGGGAATGACATGCACCGCTTCGTCCAGCACCTCGTCGATGACGAGATTTTCGGCAACGGGTGCTACGTTCGCAAACTTCTCCTGGTTAGCAAGAATCGCCTCGATCTGTTTCGCCTGGGAAGTAACGATCTTCAGGTCCGTCGTGCCTTTCTCCGCAACGGAACTAACGTGCTCGAAAGACGCGTTGATGTACGCGAGATATTTCTCTTTGCGATCGGCCGCACATTCCGGATTTGCTGCCTGCTCGGTTGCCTCGGAAATGCGTAGATTGTCGGCAACCTTGAAGGCTTTTCGAAGGCGATCGAGTCCATTGATCATCGGTGTCATCGCGTTGCGAATGTTGTGCAGTATCTCGGCCGCCGTGTCAGCTTTGCCGGCTTTGAATGACTGGTCCAGCAACGACTGTCGGACATCGTGTACCTCAGCCGTCATGCCATCAAATTGACCCGCGAGTACACCGATCTCGTCACCACGTTGCATGTTCAGCTGACGGGATAAGTCGCCGCTTTGACGAATGTCATCGATATGACGGGTAAGTTCTTCGATCGGCCGCAGAATCGTGCCGCGCAGCATGAACCACATGAAGCCGATAACCATCAGGCCGGCAACACCGAGAAATGTCATCGCGGCACTGATTGTTCGCGAACCGAGGCTGGATATGTCGCGTGGGGTATACGCCCCCAATATCAGGAATGGGGCTCCGTGGATGTCGTTAAGAACCTTCTCGCTCGATATTGTGTCCGGATAGACAGTGAAGTCGGCGTCGGAACTGACC
>CAZVLT010000066.1:0-10850 GCA_964628105.1 uncultured Woeseiaceae bacterium
CGGAGCAAGACCAAATAGGGGAGTAGGGCAACGCACAACGCCCCCGATAGGGGGTGTTTGGGTGTTCCCGGCGTCGGTTCCGAACGCGCTCCCGGGTAGGTTGCTTGAGGCAGTCGGTGACGGCTGTCCCAGATGAATGGTTGTCGATGACAGAACCCGGCTTATTGCTGGCTCCGGCTTTCTCACCCACCTCTTTTCCGATGCGCAAAGCGGCGCCAAGTTGGGCTGTGAACTGCCACTGTCGCGGTTTTTCGACACTTTTCTAAGGTCTTGTCGAAGAAGTATTCGTAAGCAACTGATTTATCTAGCGCGAATGTTGCCACTTTTCGCCCTTTTTTCGCCACCGGATCGTACTTAAGTCCCTGTACAACAAGAACTAATTAGCTGTCGATGTTGACGCTTAACAGGGTCAGACCTATAGTGTTGAAAAGTGGAAAAAAGTGGGAGGAAATGGGCACCCTGCCCGGATATCGCGCCAGAAGAGCGATTCCCGGCACGTCCGAACCGCCGTGTTTCGAGGGGCTAGCAAAGTTTCATTGGACGCCAAGGGGCGTATGGCAATACCGACCCGGTATCGGGAGCGGCTGTCCAGCCGTTGTGATGGCCAAATAATTGTGACGGTGGACAAAGACCGATGCCTCCTCATTTATCCGCTGCCCGACTGGGAAGATCTCGAGCGCAAACTCGTGCGGCTGCCCAGCATGAACAAGACCGCGCGTCGAATAGTGCGAATTATGGTCGGTTATGCGACCGAGGTCGACATGGATACGAATGGCCGGATTCTCGTGTCTCGCGAATTGCGGGAATTCGCCAGCCTCGACAAGCAAGCAATGCTTATTGGTCAGGGCAACAAGTTTGAATTGTGGGATGAAGATATCTGGAACCAAAAACGGGATGAGTGGCTCAACGAAGAGGACGACGGCGACTTGCCAGCCGACCTTGAGTCAATTTCCTTTTAAGTTGCACTCCATCTCATGAGCAGCAACGAGCATGTGCCCGTGTTGCTGGGACCGGTCCTCGATGGGCTGGATATTAAACAAGACGGCTGTTACGTCGACGGAACGTTCGGCCGCGGTGGTCATAGCGGGGAAATACTGAAGCGACTAAATGCGAGCGGACGACTGATCGGCATCGATCGTGACCCGGACGCAGTAGCTTCAGCACCAATAGCCCTGCTCGACGATCCGCGCTTCGAACTGATCAGGGGTGAGATTGCGCAACTTAAGACAATCATTGGTGAAAGACAGCTTGTCAAAGAGGTCGATGGCCTCCTCTTCGACCTGGGAGTCTCGTCACCACAACTGGATGAAGCCCATCGCGGCTTCAGTTTCCTCCGCGATGGCCCACTCGATATGCGAATGGACCCGGACTCCGGCACGCCCGCAAGTGACTGGCTCGCGTCCGTGGAAGAGCAAGAGTTGAGACAGGTGATCGCCAAATACGGTGAAGAACCTCTGGCATCGCGAATAGCCCGCGCGATTGTCGAAAAGCGAGAGGTTCGTCCGATAGCGACGACAACGGCGCTTGCTGAACTCGTCGAGTCGGTGGTTCCTGCTCGACGCCCGGGAAAGGGGCCGAAGAAACATCCGGCGACGAAAACGTTTCAGGCTATTCGTATCGCGATCAACGGAGAATTGCAGCAACTTGAGGCGGCACTCTCTCAGTCGATTGACGTTCTGAAGCGTGGCGGTCGGCTATGCGTCATCAGCTTTCACTCTCTTGAAGATCGTCTGGTCAAACGTTTCATTCGCGACTCATCTCGAGAGCCTGAGCAGTATCGAGGCATGCCATCGATACCTGAAGAATTCCGGCCCAAGCTCAGGCAGGTGGGTAAGGCGATCGTGGCAAGCGCGGAGGAAATCGAAGCAAATCGTCGCTCGCGCAGCGCGCGGCTCAGGATTGCGGAGCGAATTTGATGTCGATAACACATTCCCGGCACCCGTTTCTGCTTGTGTTTGTTTTTGCGCTCGTTTGCGTATTGAGCGCAATCGCATTGGTTTATACGAAACATGAGTCGCGAAAATTGTTTGTTGAACTCGAGCGCCAGACGCACGAGCGCGACGAATTGAATATTGAATGGGGCCAGTTGCAAATCGAACAAAGCACCTGGGCTACACACGCACGAATTGAACGAATTGCGACGGACAACCTGGCGCTCGTGCGACCAACCGCTACGGAAATAGTCGTGATTGAACGACCATGACACTCGGAGCAGAGACAAAACAAAAAACGACAAGACGCTTCGTTGGCAGAGCGACACTGGTCATGGCGTTTTTCGGTCTCGTGGCAGCGTCGCTCGTCGCGCGGGCAGTGCACCTTCAGGTACTCGATAAGGAATTTTTGAACAGGCAGGCTGACACGCGCCATCTGCGCACGGAAACGATTGTGGCTCACCGCGGCGCAATTCTGGACCGCAACGGAGAACCGTTGGCGATCAGCACGCCTGTGGACAGCATTTGGGTTAATCCTAAACAATTTGCGACCGCGATCGACAGAGTTCCGCAACTCGCCGCTGCGCTTGACGTGAAGCCGGAAATACTCCTGCATCGCATCACGCGCAGCATGCACAAAGAATTTCTTTATCTCAAACGCCACCTGGTGCCGCAAAAGGCGCAGCAAGTGTTGGCGTTAGACCTGCCGGGCATCAACGTGCAGCGGGAGTATCGCCGCTACTATCCGGCCTCGGAGGTTACCGGGCACCTGGTTGGTTTCACGAATATTGATGATGTTGGGCAGGAAGGGCTTGAGCTGGCTGCGAACAACTGGTTGTCCGGGGAGTCTGGCTCCAAGCGCGTATTGAAAGACAGGCTTGGACGCTCCATAGAAAATGTTGAAAGTATTCGACCGCCACACCATGGCAAGGATTTGCACACCAGTATCGATCTGCGTTTGCAGTATCTCGCCTATCGAACGCTGAAGTCTGCAGTGAAGTCGCACAATGCGCGCTCAGGGTCGGTTGTCATTATCGATGTCTTGACCGGCGAAGTTCTCGCAATGGTGAATCAGCCGACCTACAACCCGAACGACCGGTCGCAGTTTACCGCTGCTCGTTATCGCAATCGTGCGATCACAGATATTTTCGAACCCGGATCGAGTATCAAACCACTGATTATCGCGGCCGCGCTCGAGAGTGGCCAATACCATCCAAGCAGCGTCGTCGATACGTCGCCCGGTTTCGTGATGGTTGGCGCCAAGAAGATCGAGGACAGTCGAAATCTAGGCCGTATCAACCTGACAACGATTCTGGCGCGATCCAGCAACGTTGGCGTCACAAAGTTGGCGATGACGCTGCAACCTGATCAGCTCTGGAACACCCTGACCCGGTTTGGACTGGGTGAAATGACCAGCAGCGGTTTTCCTGGCGAGTCAGCCGGGATGCTGACGCACTACAGTCACTGGAAGCCTATCAGCCAGGCGACCATCGCCTACGGTTACGGAATATCGGTCACGCCGTTACAACTCGCGCAAGCTTATGGCGCGTTCGGCAACGACGGCATCATGCAGCCTGTTTCTCTGTTTGCGATTGACAAAGCAAGCGGCGGTGAGCGAATTTTGTCCAGCGATACGGCGACAGCTGTGCGGGGCATGCTTGAGGAAGTCGTACGACCAGGGGGCACTGCCACCAAAGCATCAGTCGACGGCTATCGAATCGCCGGTAAAACGGGCACGGCGTGGAAATTTGCCATAGGTGGCTATTCGGAACACAAGTACATCTCAATATTCGCGGGGCTCGCTCCCGCCAGCAACCCGCGGCTTGCGACGGTCGTCGTGATTGATGAACCTGGCGGCGAACTCTACTACGGCAGCGACGTCGCAGCTCCGGTGTTTGCGGACATTATGTCGGAGTCGCTACGACTGTTGGCGGTGCCGCCAGACGCAATACCGCCACGCGATTCCGGCAGCGTCGTGCAGGCAATGACCCATCAGGCATCGAGTCGATGAGCATGCCAGCCGAACACATGACTTCATCACCATCTCTTGCCAAATTGCTGCAAGGATTCGCACACGCACCTGACGTCCCGGTAACCGGCATTGCCAGCGACAGCCGACAGCTCGGCAAAGGCTATCTGTTCCTGGCCTGCAAAGGTCTCCGCGGCCACGGCATCGATCACGTCGACAAAGCGATAGCGGCAGGCGTCTGCGCCGTTGCATGGGATTCATCCACTGCTGACGCGCCTGACGACACGGCGGGCGTGGCGACGATCGGCGTGGAAAATCTTTCGCGGCATCTGGGTGAGATCGCGAATCGTTTCTATGGCCAGCCATCCAAAAACATGAAGGTCATCGGTGTTACCGGAACCAACGGTAAGACGACAGTTGCGTGGTTGATCGCACAGTGCTTGCAGAAGCTAGGGCAAAAGTGCGGCTACCTCGGAACGCTCGGATATGGTGTTAACGAGTTACACGGCGCCGAAGGCATGACTACGCCGGCGGCCGTTGAGTTGCACGATCGTCTTGCGAGCTTCGTCGCTCAGGGCGCCGCAGCAACCGCCATTGAGGTTTCATCGCATGCCCTGTCGCAGCGACGTGTTGATGGCGTTCGTTTTGAGTCGACGTTGTTTACAAACCTGACGCGCGATCATCTCGATTACCACGATGACATGAAGGATTACTTCGAGAGCAAAGCACGGTTGTTTCTCGAGAGCGATACGATAAGCAGAATAATAAATCTCGACTCGGACTACGGTACTGAACTGGCGGCGCGATGTGGACAGGACGTCGTGACCGTTTCAACCAGATTCGATCGGGTCGCCAATGGCCGGCCTTTCGTTTTCGTTCGCTCGGTGGTAGCGCAACAACAGGGCTCGGACATTAGATTTACCAGTTCCTGGGGCGATGGCCAATTCACGCTGCCAATGCCGGGTGAATTCAATGTCGCGAATGCCGCAATCGTACTCGCATTGCTGCTGACTCAGGGAGTGACTGTTGCAGCTGCCTGCGCTGCGTTGGCGGACGTCGACGCGCCGCCGGGACGCATGCAGCGCGTCGCAGCGGGCGCGACAGCGGTTTATGTCGATTACGCTCATACACCGCATGCCATCGACGTTGCGCTGCGGGCCTTGCGTTCTCACTGTCGCGGCAAACTATGGTGTGTTTTCGGCTGCGGCGGTGATCGAGATGCCGGAAAACGACCGCTGATGGGTAAGCTGGCGGAACGCCTGGCTGACCGGGTTGTAATCACCAGCGACAACCCGCGCAGCGAAAACCCACAACACATCATCAGCGAAGTCGTTGCAGGACTCGCGCGACCTGAAACTGCAGTGGTGATCGAAGACAGGGCGGCTGCCATCGCCTGGTCGATCAGCCAGGCAGCGGAGTCCGATGTTGTCCTGATTGCGGGCAAGGGCCATGAAGATTTTCAGCAGATAGGCGCTGAGCGCCTCCCGTTTTCCGACTTTGCAATGGCTCTCGCGGCGCTCGAGGCGGCGAAATGATCGATACGCTTTCCTTAGCTGCAATATCGATGAACGGCGCATTGCATGGTGAAGATTGCAAATTTGCCGGTGTCAGCACGGACACGCGGACAATTCGCAACGGCGAGCTGTTCTTCGCCTTGCAGGGCCCCAATTTCGACGGCCATGACTACGTCGCCAGCGCGAAAGAAAACGGCGCTGCCGCTGCGGTAGTAAGCGCGATCGTCGACGAAGATATTGCACAGATTACGGTCGACGACGCGAAACAGGCGCTGGGTCGCTTCGGCGCCGCCTGGCGAAACGAAAAAGACATTATTGTCGTCGGTGTTACCGGTAGTAACGGCAAGACGACGCTCAAGGAACTGATCGCCGCGTGCCTCAATCAGAAAGCACCGACACTTGCGACCCAGGGAAATCTCAATAACGATATCGGCATGCCGCTGATGCTGCTGCGCATAAATGATGGCCACAAGTATGCGGTTCTCGAGATGGGCGCAAATCACAAAGGTGAAATCGAATATCTCACGTCGCTCGCCAAACCGGATGTTGCCGTTATTACTAACGCGGCGGCCGCACATCTTGAAGGCTTTGGGTCGTTAGAAGGAGTCGCGCACGCAAAGGGTGAGATTCTTCAAGGCGTCAAGCGCCCGGACGTTGCAGTATTGAATGCTGACGACGCCTATTTCGGCTATTGGGCGTCGCTGGTCGGAGATGCGCGGACGCTGACGTTTGGAATCGATTCCGCCGCCGACGTGCGCGCCGACGAAATCAAGACCGGGCCTGAACAAACTCACTTTCGTTTGCATCTGCCCGGCGGAAGTATCGCCGTAACGCTGCCACTGGCAGGATTTCACAACGTTAGTAACGCGTGTGCGGCAGCCGCGGTTGCAATTGCGCTTGGCGCGAACAACACGCAGATAAAAACAGCATTGGAGAGCGTCGCTCCCGTAGCGGGCCGGATGCAGCCGCTGGCAGGCAGCAACGGCAGCACCCTGTTTGATGACAGCTATAACGCGAATCCGATTTCGGTCATTGCAGCAGCGGAGTTTCTGGCAGCTCTGGCGGGCGAAAGCTGGCTGGTTCTGGGCGACATGAAAGAACTCGGAGACGATGCTGAAGATTTGCACCGCGAGGTTGGAGAGGCGGCGCGAACAAGCGGCGTCAACCGCTTGTTCGCACTGGGCGAATTGTCGCGTCAGAGCGTAGCCGGTTTTGGCGAAAATGGGCGTTGGTTCGAGTCGATCGATACGCTGATCGAAAGTCTCGTGTCAGCGCTTGCTGCAGCCACTGAACGGGTAAGCATTCTCGTAAAGGGCTCACGCTCAATGCGCATGGAGCGTGTTGTTAACGCGTTACGTGAGTCCGGACCTGTGAGAAGGGAAGCCTGATCATGCTGCTGTATCTCACCAACTACCTTGCACAGTTTGAGTCAGGTTTTAACCTGTTCAGCTACCTGACGATGCGCGCGATTCTCGGCGCACTGACCGCATTGGTAATTTGCTTCATCATCGGGCCGCGAATGATAAAGCGGCTGAGTGTTAATCAGCGTGGTCAGCCAGTGCGCGAGGAAGGCCCGGAAACACATCTCCTGAAGGCTGGCACACCCACGATGGGTGGCGCGTTAATCCTGACGGCAATATCGGTAAGTACTGTTTTGTGGGCGGATCTTGAGAACGTCTACGTCTGGATAGTGCTTTTCGTCACATTATCTTTCGGAGTCATCGGCTACGTCGATGACTACAAAAAACTCGTATTGCAAGATCCCGCCGGCATTTCGGTGAAGCAAAAGCTCTTCTGGCAGTCTAGCGCGGCAGTTATCGCCGCCATTGCTCTGTACGTTGCGGCGACCGACGAGGTGCAAACTTCGTTGTTGATTCCGTATTTTAAGGATCTGGCCATCCCCCTGGGAATGTTTCAGGTCGTCGTGACGTACTTTTTTATTGTTGGCTTCAGTAACGCTGTAAACCTTACTGATGGCCTGGATGGACTCGCGATAATGCCGACAGTCCTTGTCGGTGGTGCGCTTGGAATTTTTGCGTACGTTACAGGCAACGTTAATTTCTCTGCGTATTTGGGTATTCCGTATGTTGCGGGCACAGGCGAGATACTCGTGTTTTGCACGGCGCTCGCTGGCGCGGGCCTCGGTTTCTTGTGGTTCAACACGTACCCGGCACAGGTATTCATGGGGGATATTGGCGCGCTTTCACTTGGCGCTGCCCTCGGCGTAGTTGCCGTAATCGTACGTCAGGAAATCGTGCTAGCGATTATGGGTGGTGTATTCGTCGTAGAGACGCTGTCGGTCATGATACAGGTGGCCTCGTTCAAGCTAACTGGCAAGCGCGTGTTCCGCATGGCGCCGCTGCATCATCACTTCGAGCTCAAAGGCTGGGCAGAGCCGAAGGTCATTGTTCGTTTCTGGATAATCACGGTCATTCTCGTGCTGATCGGCCTGGCGAGTTTGAAAATACGATGAGCGCCGCGAAAACATCAACATGCGAAGATCTCGTCGTGGGCCTCGGCGCGACAGGGTTGTCGATCGCGCGCTACTTGCGGCGCAATGATATCAACGCGATGTTTTTTGACAGCCGCGAAAATCCTCCGGGCATGGATGAGCTTGATGAGATCTGGCCGGATGCCGAAGTTTTAATTGGCGACGTCAAGCTTCCCAAGGGCGTGAAGCGAATTATCGCATCCCCCGGCATTTCGAACAGCCACCCCTTGCTCGCCGACGCGCAAAAGAAAAATCTAGAGGTTGTTTCCGATATCGAATTGTTTGCGCGCGACGCAGAGGCGCCATTCGTTGCCGTCACTGGATCTAACGGCAAGAGTACCGTGACGACATTGTTGTATTACATGTGCCGTGCGGGCGGTCTTGAAGTTTTCGCGGGTGGCAACCTCGGCGAACCGGCGCTCGATCTTCTGCAACAGGAAAAGCCTGACGTTTACATACTCGAATTATCGAGCTACCAGTTACACCGCACCAAAAAACTGCCAGCAAAGGTAGCGGTATTGCTGAATATTTCGCCTGATCACCTCGACTGGCACGCCGATGAAGACGAGTATTTTGAATCCAAATACCGCGTTTACAGGGAAGCAGAGACCGCCGTCGTCAATCGGGACGACGAAACTGCGTCGCAGCGTGCACAACACTGCGATGGTGTGATCACCTTCGGACTGGATCTGCCAGAGAGCGGCCACTACGGCATGCGAGTCGCTGACGGTGAAACATTTCTCGCGCGCGGCGAGACTTTGCTGCTTGCTGTTTCTGATCTTGCGATGTATGGGGCACATAACCAACTAAACGCGCTTGCAGCGCTGGCGGCTGGCGAGCTGGTCGGTCTTGATGCTGCTGCGATGCTGCAAGTGCTGGTGGAATTCCCGGGCCTGCCGCACCGCATGCAGTTCGTCGCACGCGTGGGCGCGGTTGACTATATTAACGATTCGAAGGCCACCAATGTTGCGGCTGCGATTGCTTCTGTCGAATCAGTCGACAGCATGCTCGTGCTGGTCGCCGGTGGTGACGGCAAAGGCAGCGACTTTGCCGGGCTGGCCAACGCTGTCGACGGCAAGCTTCGCGGCGCCGTGTTGATAGGCGCCGACGCCGAAAAAATAGCCCATGCACTGGATACGGTGATGCCCGTGCATTTTGCGGAAAATATGGACGCCGCAGTCAACATGGCGGCCACATGCGCCGAAACCGAAGATACGGTCTTGTTAGCGCCGGCGTGCGCCAGCTTTGATCAATACGATAATTTCAAGGCGCGCGGCGACGCGTTTTGTGCTGCGGTGGAGGCACTGCGGCGATGACAATGCGTAGCGCAACGACGCCGTTTCCGGCACGCATGAAAACTGAATTGCAGATCGATGCAGTGCTATTGACGATCGCCATGGCGCTGTTGTTAGGTGGCTTCGTCATCCTTGCCTCGGCATCCATCTCGATTTCCGACAGTATCTCGAACAATCCGTTCTTCTATGTGCAGCGACAACTGCTGGCCGCCGCGATCGGTGCCGTCGCCGGTTTCGTCTGCCTGTTCATTCCAATGCAGGTTTGGCAGAGCCTTGGACCGTTGGTGTTACTGGTCGGGCTCGTATTGCTGGCCGCTGTTTTGCTGCCGGGTGTGGGCTACGAGGTCAATGGCAGCACACGTTGGCTGCGTGTAAGCATCATTAATCTTCAGGTATCGGAGCCTGCACGGCTGTGTTTTCTGCTGTATCTCGCCGGATATCTCGTGCGTCACAACAAATTGTTGCGCGAGGAGTTCACGGGTTTCCTGTGGCCGATGATCGTCCTGACGGTCGCGTGCATCCTGCTGCTCGCCGAGCCGGATTTCGGAACGGCCGCCGTATTAGTCGTGACCGCACTCGTGATGATATTTGTCGCAGGCGCTCGCATTCGCGACTTCCTGCTGTTTTTCTCCACGGCTATCATCGCCATGATAGCGCTTGCGTTTGCGTCACCCTATCGAATGAGTCGACTGACCGGTTTCCTCGATCCCTGGGCTGATCCCTATGACTCGGGTTTTCAATTGACGCAGTCACTGATCGCGATCGGCCGCGGAGAATGGTTCGGTGTTGGTCTCGGCGACAGTGTGCAAAAGCTGTTCTATCTGCCCGAGGCGCACACCGATTTCGTGTTCGCCGTGTTCGCCGAAGAGTTCGGCCTTGCCGGCTCGCTGCTGTTGATCGCGCTATTCCTGGCGTTGCTCTGGCGCGTCTTCAAACTTGCGATGCGCGCCGCGAATGCGGAACGCTTTTTCGAGGCCTATGTCGCCGTCGGCTTGGGCACCTGGCTCGGCATCCAGGCGTTTATCAATATTGGCGTGAACATGGGCCTTCTTCCGACCAAGGGTCTGACGTTACCGCTTATCAGTTATGGCCGCAGCAGCTTGATAATAACGATGATCAGCATAAGCCTGTTGCTGCGCATACACCACGAACTTGCGGTCGATGCGAAGCCCGTCAATCGAAGTCGCAACAAGCGCGGACGCAAGTCATGAGCGCGCGGCCGATTCTTGTCATGGCGGGCGGTACCGGTGGCCACGTTTATCCGGCGCTCGCCGTTGCGCGCGCTTTGCAGGCGAGCTCGCGGGAAGTTGTCTGGCTTGGAACACATGGCGGACTTGAGTCCCGCGTTGTGCCAGCCGCAGGCATCGACATTGAATGGATCAGTGTGAAGGGATTACGCCGCAAGGGCCTGATCGCGCTGATCATTGCACCGCTACAAATTGTATGGGCGTTATTGCAGTCGCTCAGTGTCATCGTGCGTCGGAATCCGGCCGCGGTGCTGGGCATGGGTGGCTTCGTGAGTGGGCCCGGCGGCGTCGCTGCCTGGTTAACACGTCGTCCGCTCCTGATCCACGAGCAAAACGCTGCTGCGGGCCTGACCAACCGTCTTCTGGCGCGTCTTGCCCGGGTTGTGCTGCAAGCCTTCCCGGG
>CAZVLT010000067.1:0-3431 GCA_964628105.1 uncultured Woeseiaceae bacterium
GGACGCTATTACGCCGGGGCATCGGGGTGGACGAGAAGGTTACGAGCGAGCAAAAAGCCTTGAAGCTGATCTGCGCCTGACCGACCAGGGCCGTGACTACGAGAAGGACCTGGAGCTCGAGGCGGCGCAAAGAAGTTTTGAACGGGCTATCGAGCTGGATTCATTGTGGGTGCCTGCTCAGGACGGGCTAATCCGGGTACAACAGATACGCATCAAGATGGCATTCGATCAACGTATGACGGAAGGATTTGCAGCCATCGGTGTCGAGGATTACCCGGCTGCCCGCGCCGCATTCCGCATGGCCAAACAACTGATTCCTGAGTCCACGGAACCGGCGGACGGCTTGTTGCAAGTCGACCAGGGGATTCGCCTGGATAACATTCGGATTCTGGAGCAGGAAGCGGTGGCACTGGAACGTGACGAGCACTGGGAGGCTGTTGCCAGTACCTATCAGGAGATTCTGAAAATAGACTCGACGCTACTGTTCGCGATCGACGGTTTGCAGCACGCACGCGAATTGGTTGCGCTTCACAACCAACTGGACGAGTATCTGGAGGAGCCCGACCGCCTCAGTATTCCATCGGTGATGCAAAAAGCGACGCGCCTGGTGGTCGATATCACGGTACGCACACAAGTTGGTCCCCGGCTTGCCACACAACGCGATGATCTTTCGCGCCTGTTGAAACGCGCCGCTACTCCATTGACCGTACCATTGCTGTCCGACAACGTAACGGATGTGTCTATTTACAAGGTCGGCCGTTTGGGAAACTTCATGAGAAAGGAAGTGAATCTGCGGCCGGGTACCTATGTGGCCGTCGGCGTACGTCCCGGTTATCGGGATGTCCGTATGGAGTTTCGTGTTGCGCCGGAGATCGACATGCAACCGGTTATCATTCGTTGTGAGGAACAGATTTGAGTTTCGATCACTTAACGATAAGGGACGTAGAGGGCGACCGACGCATCGGCGCATCTGAATTGCCGCTACGTGTTGGCACTGGACATGAATGCCAGCTGCGCTTACCAGGTCCGGGAGGTGAGCCGGTCGCGTTGCTTGATCTGCTTGACGGAATGCCTTTCGTGCAGCCGGTCGGCCGGGATACGTCGCTGCAAATCAACGATGTGCCACTCGAAGCGAGTCGTCGCCTTGCAGACGGCGACGTACTGCAGTACTTCGGAAGCCGGATCCTTGTCACCGTTGACGCTCAACGCATCGTGCTCGACGTCAAGCTCGAAGATAGTGCATATGTGACCAAGCCTCCGGAACTCGACAGTGACGGGGAGCTGCCGGATGACGAGGCGATCGCGCCAACGGCGTTTCGCCGTGCTGCAGCGACGTCTGCGAGCCTGGTCGAAACGAAGCGCAGCCCGTTGAAAATGGTCGTTGGCGGTGGGTTGTTCGCGCTGCTACTGACATCGTACTTGTTGTTTACGTCCAAATCGGTTGAGTTCGAGCTTGACCCGCCGCGCCCCGATTCTTTCGAGATCGCAGGTGGCTGGTTCAGGCTTCCGATCGGCGATCGCATATTGCTGCGCAAGGGCAACTACACTGTGAACGTAGAGAAGAAAGGCTATTACGACATTGGCCAGACGTTTGTGGTTGGTGACGAACAGTCCATGACGGTGAGATTGCGTATGCGTAAGAAGCCCGGCAAGCTGATGGTGATTGCTACACCGGCCGTGGATGCGGTCGTCACCGTTGATGGATCGCTGGTAGGTAAAGCTCCATATGGCCCTGTTGAGCTGCAGCCAGGTGAACATTCGGTGCAAATTCAATCGGATCGATTCTTGCCGTTCGACGATATTGTTGCTGTCGCCGGGCTCGATCACGAGGAGATTTTGCATGTGCAACTGGTTCCTCGCTGGGCCAATGTCGAAGTTAGGTCCGAGCCTGGCGGAGCGACGATTTACTCCGGGGATGAGGAGGTCGGAATCACGCCGGCGGTGGTGGAACTGCTGGAAGGCACCCATGACCTGACGGTAGTGCGTGATGGCTTCAGCGCGTGGGACGGCAAGGTTGTTGCCAGGCCAAATGTTGAGCAGTCTTTGCCGTTGATTCGGCTGCAACCGGCCGACGCGCGTTTACTCGTCAAGACAATACCGCGCGGAGCGAATGTCACTGTTAACGGACGCTATCGGGGCCAGACGCCTATAACGCTTTCACTTAGCCCGGACATCGACTACGAAATTGGCATGTCGAAGGCCGGCTACGGAGTAACCAGTCGCAACCTGCGTTTGCAGTCCGCCGCAAGTGAGTCGATTACAGTCGATCTGTCTGCGCGTGTTGGCACCGTTACGGTCAGCGTCGTGCCGGAAGATGCGACGGTTTATGTTGATGGTAGGGCGCGCGGCAACGGCAAGACGACCGTTCGATTGAGTTCCGAGCCGCATCGCATTGAGGTAAAACGGCAGGGGTTTCGCGACTGGTCGCGCGTGGTGACGCCGCGCCCGGGATATCCGCAGTCGATTCGCGCACAATTAAGGTCTTTGGAGGCGATTGCACGCGACGCCGTGGCAAGAACGCTCGAAACCGCGGGTGGACAAACCATGCGTCGTGTTGAGGGAGGCACATTCTCCATGGGCGCCTCCCGGGCCGAGGTGGGACGCCGCGCAAACGAGGTGATTCGACCTGTGACGATCGCAACGCCATTCCTCATTAGTATTCATGAGGTCACTAACAGGCAATTTGCAGAGTTTCGCAAGAATCACGATTCAGGAGCAGATGTGCATGCATCGCTCGCGGCAGACAATAACCCGATAGCGAACGTCAGTTGGTCCGACGCCGTCCAGTACTGTAACTGGCTGAGCAAGAAAGAAGGGAGAACGCCTGCCTACCGCGAAGAATTCGGCAAGTGGGTGCCGGTTTATCCAATCACCGATGGTTATCGTCTGCCTACCGAGGCGGAGTGGGTCTGGGCGATACGTTACGCGGAGCGACAACTGCCGATGAAATTCGCATGGGGAAAACAGTGGCCGCCACCCAAAGACAGCGGTAACTACGCGGACAGGTCTTCGCGAAAGCTGGTGCCATCTATTCTTCCGGCTTACGATGATGGCTATGCGTCGACTGCACCGGTCGGTACTTTCAAAGCGAGTCCGATCGGAATTTTCGATGGCGGCGGCAACGTTGCGGAGTGGGTCAACGATTGGTATACGGTCCCTACGCCCGGCGTCACCACTCCCGTGGTCGATCCTGTCGGCCCGCAGCGTGGTACCAGCTACGTAATTCGCGGTTCGAGCTGGCATCATGCGGGCGTGAGCGAACTAAGACTGAGCTACCGTGACTACAGCGCACAACCGCGAGTGGATGTTGGCTTTCGAATCGCCCGAAATGCGGACTGAGAAGGAGATTTGCTTATGTTTCGACTATTGCTAATGCTGCTGTTGTTTTTCGCCACACCGCTAGTGGCGCAGGACTCCGAGACCGATGAACA
>CAZVLT010000067.1:3531-10827 GCA_964628105.1 uncultured Woeseiaceae bacterium
GCACTGATTATCGCGATAATCATCGTACATGCGTTTTATGTCTCGGTTGTTCGACCCAATGCGGCGCAAATAATCGAACAACAGAACATGATGGCGGAGGCCGACCCGGATTTCGTTCGTGATCGAAGCGTTTGGGTGCTGGTCAAGGATCTCGAGCAGGAATCCTGTTTTATACTGATGTTCTGGGCACTCGCGATCATGGGCTACAAGACTGTCAGAATCGGCCATGAACGACGCCTGCTCGAGGTTGACCTCGTGCCGGTTGCGGAGGGGATGCGAATACTTCCGGAAGATACGCGTGAATTCGCGCGCCAGGTCCAGGCACTGCCTGATGACCGGCGTCAGATGCTGCTGCCCAGGGCATTGCTCGGTGCGTTGCGGCGCTTCAGTTCGACGCGCAATATTCAGGATGTCTCCACCAGTACGCACACCATTTGTGAATCTGAGGCAGAGCGCCTCGACTCCGAATTGTCGATGATTCGTTACATATCATGGGCTATTCCGTCCATCGGATTCATCGGTACCGTGCGCGGCATCGGTGAGGCACTGGCGCAGGCCGACAAGGCCGTCAAAGGCGATATTGCCGGCGTCACCGCAAGCCTCGGTGTCGCGTTTAACTCTACCTATATCGCATTGCTGATCAGCATTTTCCTGATGTTCCTGGTGCATCAGCTGCAACTCACCCAGGAGAGATTCGTGTACGACACCGAAAATTATTGCGACGACAAAGTTATCCGCCACATGAAGGCGGACTAGAATTGAAATGAGCTTGCTCGCTGCACATTTGAATGACGCCGGCATTGTCGTTCTCAACGACGAGAAAATTCTGTATAGAGAGCCGGGTTTCGCCTTGCTCGAGGACGATCACCTGATCACGGGCGCGGCAGCATACGCGAGCGCGCGCCTGAAACCGCGGCGCGTGCAGAATCATTTCTGGTCCGATCTGCGTACCGAGCCGTTGCCGGATCGTCGCTTTCACCATTTGAGCACCGCTGACCTGGTCAGTCGACAACTTGAGCGAGTGTGGAAGAAGGTATCGGTGCCTGGCGATCGCCTCGTCGTCGCGGTTCCGTCGTACATGAAGAATGAGAATCTCGGTCTGTTGCTCGGCATCGCTGCGGAACTTGAGATTCCGCTCGTCGCGATGGTTGATGCTGCGGTAGCGGCTACGCGGCGCCAGTATGAGCATGCGGTGCCTACGCATATCGATCTCAGCCTGCACTCCACCACGTTGACGCGATTGACGCAGGAAGGCCAGGTGCAGGTTGAGCGCAGCGTGGTGGTTGAAGATGGAGGCCTGCTGGCGCTCTATGACAACTGGCTGAAAATTATTGCAGAAGCATTCGTGCAGCAATCGCGGTTCGATCCGCTGCACACGGCCGAAACCGAGCAAATGTTGCAAGACCGCATGCCCAAATGGCTTACTGCGGCGTCGAGTGCCGAAACAGTGTCGATGGAAGTTGAGTACCACGGTACCTCGCACCAGGTGGAACTCGATGCGCTTGAGCTGGTGGCGGCGGCTGCCCCTGTCTACCAGCGCGTCGTCAGCAACTTGCGGGCCTTGTACAAAGCCGAGGAGACGCCGGCCATTCAGCTAACGGACCGCGCGTCACGCATGCCGGGCTTGGCGGAGACCCTCAAGGCACGCGTGGGCGGTGAGGTTTTTATTCTGGAACCTGGTGCTACTGCTCGCGGCCTGATTAAACGATGTCCGGAAGAACGCCAGAGTGGCGGTGTCACCCTGACACGACACTTGCCCTGGGACCAGGCGGCGGCGCCGGTTCGAACGGACGACAGCGGGATTCAGGGCGGGCAGCCGACGCATCTGCTATTTGGGCACAATGCGTTCTCGTTGCGCGGCGAGCCGCTGGTGCTCGGGACCCAGCCGGAGGACGGCGAGCGCTGGCTTGATCTGCAGCAGGAGATGCGCGGTGTATCGAGGCGTCATTGTGTTGTCAGCGCAGACAATGGTCAGTGCATCCTCACTGACTTCAGTCGCTACGGCACCTTTCTTAACGGGCATCGCGTTGACGGCACGGCGGTATTGCAGACAGGTGATCTGATTCGAGTGGGTTCACCCGGATTCGAACTGCGTTTGATCGTGGCGGAGCAAGACCGTGGCACGTAAACGTCGAGCGGCAGACGTCTTCAGTATGGCGTTTCTGGATTGCATGAGCTGTGGCTTCGGAGCGGTAATCCTGTTCTTCATGATTATCAATTCGCATGTCAATGCAACGACGGACACAGAAACCCAGGCGTTGATGGCCGAGACGAATCTTCTCCAGGTGCAGGTGCTGGAGGGGCGCAAGAATCTCGCCCTGGCACGCAATTCCATTCAAAAGATGGAGACTGAGACCACGACTGCCGAAGATCAGATTTCGATTATTCAGGCATTGATTGCTGAATTACAGGCAGAGCTTGCCAAGTACGACAACGATACGCTGGCCAAGATTGAGCGGGTCGAGAAACTGCAGTCCGACATCAAGTCGTTGGAAGAAGAGATCAAACGACTACTGGCGCTGAAAAAACAACAGGATGCGGCGGGTCGGCAGATACGCGAGTTCAGGGGCGATGGCGACCGTCAGTATCTGACTGGCCTGAAGCTGGGCGGCAAGCACACGTTGATACTGGTTGACCGCTCCGCAAGCATGCTGCACGAGACGGTCGTCAATATTCTACGGCGGCGCAACCTGCCCGAGTCTGAACAATTACTGTCCCGCAAGTGGCGCCAGGTCATTGCGAGCGTCGACTGGCTTACGTCGCAATTCCCACAGGGTGCTGCTTATCAAATTTACATGTTCAATAACGTTGCCCAACCCGTGCTCAAAGGCACCGAAGGAGTCTGGCTCAAAGCGGATGACGCCACACAACTTGACGAGGCCATTCGTGTCCTGCGGCGCACGGTTCCGAAGAACGGTACCAACATGCACGCCGCATTTCGTATCGCGAAAGAGTTAAACCCCAGGCCTGACAACATTATTTTGCTGGTCGACAGCATGCCGACAATGGATGCGGCGACCTCATCGAAAAGCGTAATCGGCGGTGGCGAGCGACTCAATTTGTTCTACAGTGCGGAGCGTGAGCTGCCGGTCGGCGTGCCCGTCAATATCATGCTGTATCCGATGGAGGGCGATTTCAATGCGCCCATATCTTTCTGGTCGCTTGCAATGAGAACACGCGGCTCATTTATCAGCGTTAGCCGGGACTGGCCGTAGGCTGGAGCAGAATATGGCGAAAAGACGCAGAAATGTTGAAGCATTCAGCCTGTCGTTTCTCGACTGTATCTGTTGTGGTTTCGGCGCGATCATATTGTTGCTCGTACTGAGCAAGATCTATGAACCGGTCGTTATCGAGGAAGCGGAGAACAATCTCGAACAGCTCATCGCACTGCTGCAGGAGGAACTGTTTCAGATTCGCGGCACGTCTACGATTCTGGACCGCGAGCTGCTAAAGACGCTGGAAGACACGCGCGCGACAAAGGTTCATCTTGCGGAGTTGCAGGGCGATCTGAATAAGGTTCAGGGTCAGTACGAGGCCAGTCAGAAGGAAGAAGAGGAAACGATAGACGAAGGCGAGATGCTGGCCGCGAAGCAACGCCTGACCGAGGAACAGAAAAGACTGCAACCTTACTACCGCAGACCCGACGCCGATGCTGTCGCCGGAATACCCGTCGACAGCGAGTACATTATTTTCCTGATAGACACATCGCCGAGTATGCAGCGGGGAAGTTGGCGACTGGCGCAGCGCAAGCTCCGCGAAACGCTGCTAGCGTATCCAAAGGTCAAAGGCATTCAGGTCATGAACGATGATGGACGTTACATGTTCCCGGACTCCGTTGGACGCTGGCTCCCCGACTCTCCAGGCCGGCGTCAGGCAATCATCAATCGCATGCGCAACTGGCAGGCCACCAGCGATAGTGACCCGGTCAATGGTATTCAGGCGGCGATCAGCACGTTTTGGTCGGCCGATAAGAAAGTCAGTCTCTACGTTTTCGGCGATGACTTTCAGGGCATTACCACTATTGATGCGGTGGTGAAGACGATCGACCGAATCAACCGTGTCGGTGCAGATGGTTCGCGGCGCGTAAGAATACATGGCGTCGGATTCCCGGGGCGATTCCAGGGCCAGGGAAGTATTCCGGTATCGGCGCAGCGCTTTGCGACGCTCATGCGCGTGCTCTGCCTGAGAAATGGCGGCACATTCGTCGCGTTGAGTGGCGAAAATATCTGATTCGGTAACGTGGCCGGCGCCACTATTTGCCACAATTGATCGCCACCTTTCCATCATAACGACCTTTCTGCAGCGTAATTTCGCCGTGTAATGAACTCCGTAGCAGGCCACAACCTTGGGTCTGGCAATCAGGAGGACATGAACATGCGTAACTCAACCACTTCGATTATTGCGATAGCCACATTGCTGGCATTGACGCTCACGCAGCCAGCGTTAGCCGGCGGCGCATCTAAAGAAGAAACTATTGGTGTCGGCACGGGCAGCGTGATCGGCGCAATGGCAGGTGGCCCGTTCGGCCTTATCATCGGCGCGGCACTCGGTGCGAAAATTGGCGACTCGTTTCACAAGAAGGGCGACCGCATCGTCGCTCTACAAGACTCCCTTTATGATTTGCTCAATACAGTAGAGCATTTGCGACACGTCGCACGACCCGAACTGGTCACCCTGATGCAGGCTGGAATTGCAATGGATCTGCTGTTTCGCACTGACGAGTTCGCGCTAACGGATACCACCGGCGACCGGCTCATGCAGATGGCCAGCACGCTGGCGAGCATGCCGGACATTCGCATTCAGCTGGACGGCTTCGCCGACGAGCGGGGCGATGCGACGTATAACTATGAATTATCAGAGAAACGCGTGGAGTTCGTTCGCGGCCTGTTTATCGCTGCGGGCGTGCATCCGGCGCGGATTATCATTGCTGCGCACGGCGAGTCAGTGGCACAGGAGCCGAATATCGACAGCTATGCACTCGAGCGCCGTGTCAGCGTCAGACTATTTATCAACGAAACTCAGTCAGTGGCGGCGATCGGCAATTTACATCCTCGTAACTGACATCCTGACCTTGTCTTCCCTGGACTCATCTCGAGTCTCCGCTTGGGCCGGCCTGTAGTAGGTCGGCCCTTTTTATGGCGCGATGCAGGCGACATTGCTAGTGTTGGAGTCGACGACAGACCGGGGAGATTCAAATGTCGACTGAGCTGGCGAATCGCCGTTGCAAGCCCTGCGAGGGTGGTGTCAAACCTCTGCGGCTCGAGCAAAGTACTGCGTTGCTGAGCGCGCTGCACGAGGACTGGTCGCTTAGCAGCGACGGACTCGAAATATCGCGAAAATTCGACTTTCCGGCATACAGCCGCACCCTGGGATTTGCGAACGCGGTGGCGTGGATCGCGATAACCGAAAGTCACCACCCGGTGCTGACCGTGAGCTATGGCTCGTGTGAGGTCAGCTACACGACACATGCGATCAAGGGTCTCTCCGACAACGATTTCATCTGTGCTGCGAAAATCGACCGAATCACGATCGACGGCGATTAGTGACAGACATCAACGATATTGAGGCAGCGGCGACGCGACTGGCCGGGATTAGTGTCAGGACACCGTTGTTGCGCAATTTCGAACTTGACGAGATCGCGGGCGGCGTCGTGTTGATCAAGCCAGAGTGCCTGCAGGTGACAGGGTCATTCAAGATCCGCGGCGCCTATAATTTGCTCAGCCAGTTGACGCCGGAACAAGCGCAAAAAGGCGTCGTGGCATGGTCCTCGGGCAACCACGCGCAAGGTGTCGCGGCAGCGGGTGCCTTGTTGAACATCCAGACGACGATTGTCATGCCCGGGGATGCACCCAAGGCAAAGCTCGACAACACGAAAAGACTCGGCGGCGAGGTCATCACCTATGACCGCTATGCGGGGGACAGAGAGTCCATCGCTCGTGAGATCGCAGCAGATCGCGATGCCACGTTGGTGCCGTCCTATGACCACGAACACATCATCGCGGGGCAGGGCACGACCGGCCTTGAGATCGCTGCAGACTCGCTTGCGCTTTGGCTACCACCGGACCAGGTATTGATTCCCTGCGGCGGCGGCGGGCTATCGTCAGGCATCGGGCTTGCGATGCGGGATCAGTTTCCGGAGGTGTCGGTCTACCCGGTAGAACCTGAGGACTTCGACGATACGGCCCGCTCGCTCGAGCTCGGCAAGCGCGAGAGCATCGATGAATCGGCGCGTTCGATATGCGACGCATTGCAGACAACGATGCCCGGACAGTTGACGTTTGCCATCAATAGCAAGCTCATGCAAAAGGGCCTAACCGTGAGCGACGAAGAGGTGCGAGAGGCGATGCGCTTCGCGTTTCGAAACCTGAAGCTGGTTGTCGAGCCGGGCGGTGCGGTAGCTCTGGCCGCAATACTGGCTGCAAAAGTCGCGACCGCGGGCAAAACCACCGCCATCGTGCTCAGTGGCGGTAATGTCGACCTTGAATTGTTCGCGGAGGTTCAGGGGGAGCCGAGCTGAGCCCGTCGCAGGGTGGAACTGGTTATGTGTGGTTGGCGATGGATTCCGGTTGCCGCCTTGGAAACGCGGCGCCGCTCGGGCCAGGCATCGAGCCAGGTGACAATATTCTCAAGCTGTTCTATATCCGGCCCGGCGCGCGACGGCTGCATCTCGCAGATGCCGATGCCCTCGTCAGCGGCACGCACGAAGTTCTGGCTGTCACGCAGAACCGCGATAACCGGAATGCCTAAAGAATCAAGAAACCGCATGAGCTTGACAAAGCTCCTGGTGTTCTTGCGGGTGCGATTGGCGATAACCGCGAGCTTGCGTTCACGGCGATCGACTTTTGCGACAATCAACAGGTCGGCGATACAACGCGACGCGGCGTGTATATCCATGGAAGACGGCAACACGGGTACGAGAATGCTCGTGCAATCGCGCGTCAGCTCGCGTAGATCATCGTCCGTTGCACTCGCGGGCGAGTCAATTATTACAGTGGCCGTGTCAACGGGTACTCGCAGCTGCCAGCTGCGTGTCGCCTGCATTGATTTCTTGAAGGCCGCAATGCCGTGAATTTTGCGTCGAGTTTTGGGCCGTCTGCGCAGCCAGTCCATTGTTGAACCCTGCGGGTCGTAGTCCATAATGGTAGGGGTAGGGCCATACCCAGCGTAGTAGGCGGCAAGATTTATCACCAGCGTGGACTTGCCGCAACCCCCCTTGGGATTGAGGACGACGATCTTATTCAGGTTGTCTCGTCTCGGCGTACTCAGCATGTCCCGAATCTGGCCGATTTTCGTCAA
>CAZVLT010000068.1:0-2101 GCA_964628105.1 uncultured Woeseiaceae bacterium
TGGTGCGACAGAATCGAATCGGCTTTCTAGTCGATGCGGCAATATTTGGATTCGCAGTTGGAGCAGGTTTCGCAATATTCGAGAATCTGTTTTACCTGCAGGCGCTGCCAGACACACAGTTAGGCACCTGGATCGTGCGTGGGTTTGGCACTGCAATCATGCACGGCGGCACGACGGCTATATTCGCGGTCGCATCGGAAGCACTCTCCGGCAAAGACCCGAGCAAGGGAGTCATCATGTACCTCCCGGGATTCCTGATCGCGGTAATCGTGCACTCCATATTCAACCACTTCTTTTTCGCACCGATCGTCAATACCTTGCTCGTCCTGGCTTTACTGCCGCTACTGCTCACAATCGTTTTCCAGCAAAGCGAAAAGTCCGTCTCCGAGTGGTTAGGCATGGGTTTCGATGCCGATACGGAGTTGCTGCAACTAATCAACTCCGGAGAATTCTCCACGTCGAAAGTCGGCAGGTACCTCAACTCGCTTAAAGAGAAGTTCGACGGGCCAATGGTCGTCGACCTGCTGTGCTACTTGCGGCTGCACACTGAGCTCTCAATTCGTGCCAAGGGGCTACTGATGATGCGCGAATCCGGATTTATGGATAAGACCGGCGAAGAGACGAAGGCGAAACTTGAGGAGCTTAAATTTCTCGAGTCGAATATCGGCACGACCGGCCGGCTGGCGATCAAACCGTTCCTGCGCATGAGCCAGGAAGACCTGTGGCAGTTCTACATGTTATCTAACTAATTCGGCAAAGGGCGCCGCCAAGGTCCCGAGGAAATCCTCAAGTTGCCTGAGTTCCCTGCTACTCAGACCCAATGGTTTGGCTTCGTTGTGGCCGATCATTGCATCCGGCGCCGTGTTGTAATGCTCAAGTACTTCGCTGAGCGTGGCGATTTGGCCCTTGTGCATGAATGGCGCGGTATTTTCGAGGTTTCGCAACGATGGTGTTTTGAATGTGCCGACCAGTTCGCCGCCTGTCCTTGCAAATTCCAGCTCCGCGCATCGCCGTTGCGGATCATCACTGTACTGTCCGCGACAATTGAAAGCGTGCGCGAGCACCTCTCTCACACCACTCACACGACCTTTGTCCGGCACCTCTCCCGGGAAACCAATGACGCCCGTGTTATGAAATTCGTGATTCGTAAAAAGCGGACCGTTGTGGCATTGCGTGCAGTTCCCCTCGCCGATGTAGAAGCGCAGACCCCATACTTCGTCCTCACTAAATACCTGGTCCTGCCTCGCGACGTCATTACTCACCACGGCTGCGACGTACTCATCGAAGCGAGAAGACGTTGGCAAGAGCGTGCGTTCGAACGCGGCGATAGACTTGCCGACATTCGAGAAAACCGAATTCACCGTATGTCGGTCGGCCGCGGATAAGTCAGGTAATGCTCCGAAGATCGACTCGTAAGTTGTCTTGTAAGCAACGTCCTGCGCAATGAGATTGACGACTTGTACGCGATCGGTCGCGTGTTCATTCGGATCCTCAAGTGGCGACAATGCCTGCGACCACTGACTATCGCGACGACCGTCCCAGTAAAACCAGGGACTGTACGCCGTGCCAACGATACTGGGTGTGTTACGGCCCGACGTCCCAATACCCCGCCCCTTTTGCAGGCCATCCGTGAAGCGGCGAATCGGCTGGTGGCAACTGGAGCAGGAGATGCTGCCGTTCACGCTTAGGCGCGGATCGAAAAACAATTGCTTGCCGAAGGCGGCAGCGTCAGGGCTGTCCGCGACAGCATTGCTTGCGTCTGGCGGCAACTCCGGCAGGGACTCCAGCCACAGCGAGCGTAGTACCGCCACCTCATCGCCTGTCCACCCCGGCGGCTTGCCCTGCCAGCTTTGTAACAAAACGATAGCGGCCAAAATGACGACCGCCGCGCCGATAATTTTTGGGACTACAGATTTCACAGTTGCAGCGGGATCGAAACTTCCGATGTGCCCTCGTCCGTTGTTATCGTAACGACGATTTCCCAATAGCCGCGCATGTGAAAACGCATGCCATCAAGCTTGTAGTCACCATGTCCAAGCTCCTCGGTGACGCGGGGCCGTGTCGGCAGGCCATGATTGTGTTCGGGCATGCCGCCGACAAC
>CAZVLT010000068.1:2201-5605 GCA_964628105.1 uncultured Woeseiaceae bacterium
CCACGAAGAACGGCCAGTAACCGAAGCCCGTGAAGCCAACCTCGAATGGGAATACCGCGGCATATGTTTTTCCTGAATCCGGATGCCTTACCGTAACCAGGCCGATAAAGTCCCCTTCTTCCACGAAGTCATGGATAACGGTGAAGACGTCAGGTTCAATTACTGCTTCCTGATAGAAAACTGTAACGCTGTCGAGGTCGTCAATTTTCTCGATGTCCTCCGGCTGCGCAAACCGGCCCTTCCCGGTGACATCCCGAATGATTCTGAAATCAATCGGCATGCCAGCCATCGCGTCATGCAGGTACTCCATGACGAATACACTCTCCGATGCTGCGGGAAGGTCCTCGCAAAACTGCTCATGTCCGGTGATGCGTGGCTGATAGATTTTGAAATGTGCCGTGAGGTAACTAACTTTGATGACGCACAAATCTCCGTCCTGAACCACGCCTCCGTGAGCCTGGGCGGCCCCCGGTACGCACACTGCCATCAAACAGATAAGCAGGAAACAAAATTCAACACGGCGCATAATCATATTTCTATTCTAACCATACTCTCAAGACCTCGAAAGAATGACGCTAATTCTGAGCATCGTCTCGCTTCTGCTCGGCCCGCTTATCTACGCGGCAGGAAGAAAAAACAAAATTGCACGTCGACTGCTTGACGGCCTCATCATCTTGTCTATCGCCGTAATTATTTTCGTGCAAATCATTCCTGAGGCGCTGACCCAGGGCGGTGTAACGGCGATTCTCATTATCGTTCTCGGTCTCGCATTCCCAATGCTGCTCGAACGCCTGTTTCGCAGGGCAACTGACACCGCGCACCTCATGATCGTCGCCTTTGCAGCCATCGGCCTGTTTGTTCATGCCGCTGTAGATGGTCTCGCGTTATTGGCGGGGAACGGCGTTGGGCTCGCGTATGCGATTGTCCTTCACCGGCTGCCGGTCGGCATGGCGATCTGGTGGGTTGTGAGGCCCGGCCTCGGAACGCCGATTGCAGTGGGTGTATTTGCGCTTGTGATCCTCGCAACAACGGCGGGTTATTTTATGGGTGAGTCTGTCGTGCAGCTGGCCGAGGCACGAACGCTAGCCCTGTTCCAGGCTTTCGTGTCCGGATCCCTGATTCATGTCGTTATCTTTGGTGTGAAGCACGACCCTAGCTAGAGTCTTCGCCACCTCGTGGCGCGAGGAAATGCCCGCGGTAGAAGATTAGCGGATCGGTCCTGCGATCTTCGAACTTCAGCACACGACCGACGATGATCTTGTGATCTCCGCCGTCGTAACGATATTCGGTGCGGCACTCGTATACAGCCGAGTATTCCGGCAGTATCGGCACGCCGTTGATTCCAACACCACAATCCAGGCTGTCGAACTTGTTCGCGCCGCTTTTTGCAAAGCGCTCCGATACGTCCTGCTGGTTTGTGGCCAGCACGTTCACGGCGAAAAATACCGCCTGCATGAATGTATCGTAGCTTTGTGAGTCGTGCGCGATACTCCAGAGCACTAGCGGTGGCTCCTGTGACACCGAATTGAAACTGCTGATAGTAAGTCCGACCCTCGTGCCGTCCGCATCTCTGGTTGTGACTACGGCTACGCCGGTCGCGAAACAACCCAGTGCCCGACGATATTCATCGCGGTCTAATTCGGATTCCATCCTTGCTTACTCTTGCCGTCAAT
Source organism: uncultured Woeseiaceae bacterium (assembly GCA_964628105.1). Taxonomy (GTDB): domain Bacteria; phylum Pseudomonadota; class Gammaproteobacteria; order Steroidobacterales; family Woeseiaceae; genus UBA1847. The sequence goes on from CAZVLT010000068.1 coordinate 3,875, forward strand.
CATTCGGAATAGTTGCACAATAAGGCCGCCCGCAATCAAATGCCACACGCCCCAGATTGCGGCTATCGCGGCTGCGCCTCCCAGGCCTTGCAACTGGCCCAACAGGATGATGAGTGCGAGGCCGGAGTTTTGTATGCCAACTTCAAATGTCAGCGCGCGGCGCACTGCGACATCCTTCGATAGCAACCACCCGGCCGCCGCACCCGTCGCAAACGCAACCGCGTTGTGTATCACCGCGATGCTTCCCAGCAGGCCAACGTGTGGCCAAAGAACCGGGAAAAAGTAGATAGTCCCGTAAACGATGGTGCCGCCAAGCACAGAGGTGCCGATCAAAGTCGTCCTTCTGCGTATTTTGTTGGCGACATCCGGCGCCTTTGCCGCGACGATCATACCGGCAGCGAGGGGGACTGCCAACAAAAGCGTCGTTTGTATGACAAACAACATCGGATTCACGTCCAACGACTTTAGTAAATCAGCAGTCGGACCATAGGCGCCGGACCAGAACAACGTTGATACCGGCGTCAAAAGAGCCGCGAGCATGCTGGAAGTCGCTGTCAAAGCGACCGAAACGGCGACGTCACCGCGAGACAAATACGTCAGCAGATTGGATACCGCGCCACCGGGACAGCAAGCGACAACAATCATCCCCAGTGCTATTGATGGCGGCGGCGATAACGCGTGAATCAGTAGAAATGTAGCGAGCGGTAGAACAAGTACCTGGGTGACTACGCCGCCCGCAAATAGCAGCGGCTTTTTGGCAAGAAAACGAAAGTCCCGCACGCGTAACCCCAACGCAACGCCAAACATGACGAGCATCAGTGCGATCGTGACTCCAGCCTGACCGATAGGGTCAAGCACGATCCTCAGGTTGTCGAGAGTTGAAATCTCCAAGGGTTGCTATTGGTCTGACTGCTTTGGTGGCACCGGAGAAAAATACCCGACGACGAGTAGCGTCACACCGACGCCAAGGAATGACACAATACGGGCGACTGTTCCGGTACTACCGAGATCGACAACGAACAACTTCGCAACAACCACTCCCATCAACGCAGCACCAATCATCCATATTCCACGGTTGACTCTACGCGTACCCAGCACCATGCCGCCAAGTCCCAGCAGCGCCCAGTAAATCGAAAGCGTGCTCTGTACGCCGACGGAACTCATGAGTGCGTGCTGATTCCATGCGACGCCTGCAAAATGATGTACGGCACGGACGACCGCGAATGTCGACAGCACGAACGCGCCACCGCTCCATAAAAGCACTGTCGGCATCGATACTTCCTTGCCCGTTGTCGAGATAGCCGCAGGCGCCGCCTGAAGTGTATACCAGGCAACCGCGAGACCAACGATCGAAAGAACGTCGTACGGATTTAGAATCGGGATATACGGCAACGGCGCCGGGCTGCCCGGACCCGCAAAGCAGGCGACGGTTAACAAGAGCATGTAGGTCGTCATGAGAACGGCCGACGCAAGATGATAGGCAGGAAAGTACTCGCTAAACGGCCAGTTTGATCTGCCTTTCTCCACGATAGTCGCAAAGGCAACCACCGACAAGACTCCTAATCCCGCACTAAACGACCAGACGTTATTTGCAACGACCTGATCAACCTGCCAGTAGAGTTCGTAGGCCAGAATCGCTGCGAAAAATATTGCGCCCGCTCCGTGCAAGATGTTTTGGGCGCGATTTCGTTCGCCCTCGTATTCGAACAATATCCAAACGTGAGCAGCGAT
>CAZVLT010000068.1:5705-10768 GCA_964628105.1 uncultured Woeseiaceae bacterium
AACCACCACAGCAGTCCCCAGACAAGCAGCGCAAGCGATGCTGTTCCTTGCCAGTCGTGGCCGTCCTTGTCCGTAAGCAGCATTCGCGACGAGTACAACGCCGTCGCTGCGACGATAACGCCACCCAAGAAGTTGCCGTTAAGAACCGGCATTCCGAGGTCGTTCGTCCAGCCGTAACTCAGAAACGCGACGCCACCCGAAAATGCAAGCACGATGCCGGAGACTTTGGCCAGCGTGCCGCTCTGGCGAACACCGATCCAGACCAGCGCCGCCCCCTCCATCGCCCAGGCTATGGCAGTCCACCGGTCATCCAGCGCCAGTGGTATTGCGACAGTGCCGAAAGCAACCGCCAGTGAAATGAACGATTGCGTCAGTAGATCCAGGCTTCGTTCCCGCCTGCGCCGCAGCCAGAGTGCGAGCGCCGTGTAGAAAGCGGCGACAATGGCCGCACTGATTGCCAATCCGTACTCTGTGTCATCGAGCAATCGCGCCTGCAACGCGAAAGCGATCGTGGGCGTACCGAAAACCAGCGTTCCGTCGACATAACCACGAAGCTTGGGTCGCTGCCGGAGCGCAAACAGGACTGCGATTGCCGTATAAAAGAGAAAGTAGGCGACAATGAACGGCTCGACGCTCGTGAACAACTCGGGCGTGTAATACTGGTATCCCCACAGTGTTCCAACGCCGAACGTAAACACGAAACCGATAATGTTGAGTTCTCGCCACGGGCGATACCAGGCGATGCCGAGTACGGCACCGTTGAGAACGAGGTAGTAGCCAAACAACGCTACATGGTCGCCGATTCCTGTAGAGACCAGCAACGGAGCCAGAAATCCGCCCGTGGTACCCAGTATGGCAAACGCCCTCGACTCCTGAACGACCGCAAGATATCCCGCCACAACTGTTACCAGAACCAGCAACGCAAAGGCCATTACTGGCGGCAATAACTCATGCAGTTGAAACGCCGCGAATATGGTCAGATACAAGACGCCAATGCCGCCGCCTTGCAGGCTCAAAGCATAGGTGCGATCGTCGTCACGCATGCGCCATCCGAGCGTGAGCAGTACTGCCGCAAATCCCGCAACGCCCAGATACCTGGCACCCATTGGTATACGCAGCAACTCATGTTCAACAGCGTACTTGAGTAGAAACGCAACGCCAAAAAAGGAAATAATAACGCCAAGTTTCACCGGCACATTGCCTGTCGTCAGCCAGCGTTTCGCAACTGCGATCGAATGCTCGCCCAAGCCTGGAGGTCGTGGTGGCTCGGGCACTCGTGCGTGCACGACCGGCTTCGGTTCAGGTGGCGCGGTCTGTTCAGGTGGCGGGACCGATTGAGGTGACGGGGTCGGTTCCAGTGACGGGACCTCTAATGTCGGCGGTTCGGGCTTCGGCTCGTAAATGGACACACGCTCCGGCGCTTTGACCTTCGCCGCGGCTACCTGTATTGGTTGCTCCGGGCGCATCTCCATATCGGTGATACGGCGGCGCATTTCGCCAAGTTTCCTTTCTGTATCGGACGCCCGCCACAACAGCGACCCAATGAGCAACCCCACGACTGCACCAAATAGATCGCCAAACGACGCGCCAATCACACCACCAATTATTACCAGGACTACGTGCATAATCAGGTTCCCTGGTTATCGTCGAAGAACTCGAACAGAAGTCGAGACCCCCAGAAGTCGACCGTGAGATCGGGCTCAATACATATCAGTTGTTCGGGCATGCTTGCTGATTGTAACTCTGTGACGCAGTAGCCGTTGCTACCGCGAAAATCCGCTGTTCCGGGCCAACGATGATTGCCTTCGGGCCAGACGCAGTCGATTGACATGTAATCTGTATTGCCGCATGCGATCGTACATTGAACGTTTTCGCCCTCAATCGTGGGCGATGACCAGGGCTCAGACGCCGCTGCACAGGCCTCGCCTTCGTTCCAATGTTCTGCAACTGACGATGTACTCGCAAAGAAATAGCCGTTAGAAGCGATGCGGCCATCATGCGGTACGGTTTCGTCGCGACCACCGTTCATCTGCAAAAGGGGCAAACGCGTTTTCGGCGTGCACTCGAAACCGCGCTCGACACGGCCACCGACCAGCGCTGCGCCAGCGAACAATTCTGACGCCTCGCAGGCGATGCGATTGACCATCATCGAGCCATTGCTAAACCCGGTTACGAAAAAACGGCCTGCGTCGATCTGAAAATCCGCGGAGATAGTCTCGACCAACTTCTTCAGAAAACCAACATCGTCGTGGCAGGAAATCCAGCCACAGCGACCACAACTGCCGCATTCGGGCGGGCACGGATACTTATTCGCGTCAGGTGTGCAGAGCGGCCCGTCGGGCCCGTCGTCGAAAGCCCCTGATATGTGATTCCACGTCGTTGCCTCCCACTGTGTTTCCACCGAGTCACCCGCCATGAACCAGGTACCCTGTGGATACACCACGACGTAGCCATACTCTTCGGCGTAGCGATTCAACCCTTGCGCGACCTCGGCTTCTGTGCCCGTCGCGGTGCCACCGTAGCCATGCATGAAAATCGCGACCGGCGAATCCTGCTTGCCACCGTAAGTCGACGGCAGGAACACAAAGTATTCTCGCTCCAGGTTGTCATGCTGCAATGTATAGCGCGTCATCGGTGCGACCGCAGCCTTGTCAGCGCATGCGGCGATGAGAAGAAAGGCAAGGATGAGGATCAGCAACTGCGGTCGTTGATACATTCATAGCACCCGATTTCTTTTGGCAGCAGCGACCTATTCTAGTGCAGATCGCCCTTTCGTTCGCCCGTTCTTGTTATTCTTGAAAAAAGGGGCACACATGTCCGGGTCGTTCATCCAGGAACTAAGACGCCGCAACGTTTTCCGCGTTGCGGTTATTTACATCGTCGTCAGCTGGCTGCTGATGCAGATCGGCGACGTGATGTTTCCTGCACTACTTCTCCCCACGTGGTCGACCACCATGCTGGTCGCTTTTCTGCTGCTCGGCACGCCTGTGGCACTGATTCTTGCCTGGGCCTACGAAGTCACGCCGGATGGCGTCGTTCGTACTGAAGATGTGCCGTTAGACCAGTCGATCACCGCCGATACCGGCCAGAAGATCAATCAGATGATTATCGGAGTTCTGACGATCGCAGTGATCTTCCTGTTGGCGAAGAACTGGATGACGGGCGACGAAGCGTCGCTCCAGCCAACATCCGTGCTCGACAAATCCATCGCCGTATTGCCGTTCAGGAACCAGAGCGCAAGTTCTGAAAATGCAGAGTTTTTCGCAGTTGGCGTGCATGACGAGTTATTGACGCTGCTTTCCAGGCTTGGAGACCTCAGGGTGATATCCAGAACCTCGGTCGAAAGACTGGACCCGACTCTCAACATTCCCGAAATCGGCGCCTTGCTCGGCGTAGCAACAGTGCTCGAAGGCCAGGTACAGCGTGCCGGAGACCAGTTGAGAATCAATGTTCAGCTCATCGACACGGCGCAAGAAGGTCATCTTTGGGCCAACACCTACGATCGCGAATTGACGGCGAAGAATGTTTTTGACGTGCAAAGTGATATTGCGAGGACCATAGCGAACTCATTGCACGCAGAACTATCCGCCAGCGACGAAGAAGTGCTAAGCGCAATACCCACCGCGAACATCGAAGCACTGCAACGATTCATGCTGGGTCAACAACATTTGAACCGGAGTACCTTTGAGTCACTCAAGACCGCGGAGACGTACTTTCAGGAAGCGACAGAGCACGACCCGGAGTATGCGCAAGCCTGGGCGGCAACCGCAGCTGCCGCAAGCAAATCGTTCCAAACAGGCGCGACAAATCTGCAGGAATACAAGGCACACGCGGGCCCTGCGATTGAACGCGCGCTGAGCATCAACAGCACGCTCGCCGAAGCTCACGCCGAACTCGCTGCCTTTCTATGGCAGACTGGCGACATCGAAAAAGCAGAGGCCTCGTTCAAGACCGCGCTGAAACTCGAACCCAACCAGGCCTGGAGCCTGCGTTCATATGGAACCTACCTTAGAACGACAGGCCGGCCAGATGAAGCCATCCCGGTGCTTGAACGCGCATTGCAAAGTGATCCTTTGTCGCCGCTGACACTATTTGCGCTCGGCAAGGCAGAAATGTATGTCGGGCACCCCGAGAAAAACCTGATATACGCCAAACGGATACTCGAAATCGACCGTTCCAGCGTGTACGGATACTCCGCCCATTTGCAGGCCTATGTAGACATAGGACGATTCGATCTTGGAATTCCCTGGTTCATCAAAATGATGGCGTTGGATCCATCTGATTATGAGAACTGGGCGTACCTCGGTTATTGGGCGCGCATGCTCGGTGAGCCGGAATGGTCCGGGCGTTACATGAACGGCGCCCTCAGGCGCGGCCCAAACGAGCCAACCGTACTCAAATGCCAGGTGCAGATACTGATGCTGCGGGGTAAGTCGCTCGAAGCAACCGCCGTTGCCAGTCAAGCCCTGGAGGCAGGACTGGACGATCGCTGGTTTTCTGACCGAATCTTTCTACGCCAGATGCGCGACGATGCGTTTCAAAACGGTGACCTTGACGTTGCCCTCAAGTGGTATCGCGACCGCCACCCGGAGCTATTTGGCAGCGCGCCGGACTTTGACGTCCGTAACATCAACTCAGCAGCCGACCTTGCACTACTGTTGAGACAGGCTGGCAATGTGGACGCTGCCGCCGCGCTAATCGCCGCCGGTATTGACTGGTATGAACGGGAATTGCCGCAAGGTGTGTATGGCTTTGTGACCGGCATCGCATACGTCGACTTACTCGCATTGAGCGAGGACAGCCAGGCAGCCCTGTCTGCACTGCGTGCCGCCGTGGATTACGGCTGGCGATACGGCTGGCCATGGTATCTAGCCAGCAAGAATCTCGATTCGATTCGCGAAGCGCCCGAGTTTCAGGCGATTGTCGCCGAGCTTGAGGCCGATATGGCCACACAGCTAGAGGCTCTCCGGGCACTTCCCGATATGGGTGAGTATGACCTGAGATATAAAGAGGAAAGACAGTGATTAGAATTTTCGTCGCTCTTGCGACTTTTTCCATGCTCG
>CAZVLT010000069.1:0-10465 GCA_964628105.1 uncultured Woeseiaceae bacterium
ACTAACATCAACAGCGAGACGTGCACCGCCAAATGGTATGCCGGTGACAGCATGGACTGGCAGATGGCGGTGTCGGCATTGTTTTGATGATTGGCGGAAAGGCGCGCTAGACTAGAGAAACTCAAGGGGGATCGTGCGGCTCAATGGAGCATGACCAACGAAGCAGGAGATAGATTTTATGACCAGATTTGCACCCATTCATCCAGGTGAAATACTGTGATCCGAGTTTCTCGATGAACTCGGAATTACTCCTTACGCACTTTCAAAGAACGCCGGCATCGACAAGGGTAATTTGTCGCGGATCATAAACGGCAAGTCCGCCATTTCAGCAGACACCGCTCTCCGTCTTGCCCGGTTTTTTGGCACGTCTCCAGATTCATGGATGAATTTGCAAAGCCGCTACGATCTGGAAATAGCAAAGGACCGCGGAATGCGCCGTATTGAGCGAGAAGTGCATTCGTACGATTCGTTGATGCCCTCGGGGTAGGATCCGTTAGGTCGTATGCTCGCCGAGCCAGGTTCCGTAAGCTTCTTCGTCCAATTCCGACGAAGCCAGTGACAGAGTCATTGTAGTAGCGGAAACTTCATCCGCGGTAAGCGTTGATCCGTTCCGGTCCAGAAAAATGTAAGCCGCCATAAATCCCGTTCGCTTGTTTCCGTCAACGAACGGGTGATTTCGGATGATTTCTGTGGCATAGGCCGCCGCCAGTCGAGCAAGATCGACGCATTCTTCAAAATGGAAAAGATTTGCCGGCCGGTCAAGTGCAAAGTCTAATAGGCTTTCGTCACGAACGCCTTCCGCCCCACTAAACTGCACCAGCATTTGATTGTGTACTGCGAGGACAGCGCTTTTCAAAAGCCAGATCGGCTCCGTCACTTTGCAAGTTCGCGAAGCGTATTTTTGAAGCCTTTCATCCCCTTGCGCGCAATCTCGAGCTGACGTTCAAATTCCGGGTCGTACGGGGTAACCTCGTAGCCGTTAGGCGACTCTACAAGGAAGATCGAGTCTCCCTCTTCAACGCCAAGGTGGCTCAGGGCTTCCTTAGGCAAAATGACACCAGCCGAGGTGCCTACCTTTCTTACTTTCAGCTTGACCATAGATTCGTCTCCTATGGTCATTATAACTATTATAATAATGTAATTGAAGCCCCCTTTGTACGCCCAGTCGGCCGCAAGGCGCGTTTATGCCCTTTACACCCAGACGGGCATAAAGGTACTCCCGTCAAGCGGGATCGAGATCCCGTCAAGCGGGACCGAGGTCCTACTGCAGGGCGAGTTTCTTGCCGAGTTCGACGCCCCACTGATCGAAAGAGTCGATGCCCCAGATCACGCCTTCTGTGAAGACCTTATGTTCGTAGAGCGCAACGAGCTGACCCAGCACTTCGGGGGTTAGCTTGTCGAAGCGAATCGTATTGCTGGGTTTGTTGCCCGCGTGTATGCGGTGTGGCTCAAGGCCCTTCTCCGTGGTGCCGTTCATGAGCGCTGCGGCTTGCGCGCGGCAATGCGCGACAGCACCTGATGACTGAGTCGGCAGGATGAAATCCACGGGCACCAGTCGCGTGCCCTGATGCAATAACTGCATGAACGAATGTTGTGCGTTGCTGCCCGCCTCGCCCCAGATCACCATGCCCGTGTCACAACGAACCGGCTTGCCGTCCGTGCGCACGCTCTTGCCGCTGCTTTCCATTTGCAGTTGTTGCAGGTAGGCCGGGAACCGGTCGAGCCGATTGTCGTACGGCAATATCGCCTGGCTCTGTGCACCGAAGAAGTTGTTGTACCAAACACCGATCAGTGCGAGCAGTACCGGCATGTTTTCTTCGAACGGCTCTTGCCGAAAATGCAAATCCATTCTTCGCCCGCCCGACAGAAAACGTTGGAACACTTCCATGCCAACAACGAGCGCGAGCGAAAGACCGACCGCGGACCAGATCGAGTAACGACCCCCCACCCAGTCCCAGAAACCGAACCGGAAATCAGAGCGAATACCAAACTCGTCCATCGCATTATCATTCGTCGATACCGCGGCGAAGTGATACTGCACCGCCAGCTCATCGACTCGCTCGATAATCCACGCGCGTGCTGCGTTCGCGTTGGTCATGGTCTCAATCGTCGTGAACGTCTTCGAACAAATGACGAACAATGTCGTCTCCGGATCGAGTTCTTGTGTCAGGTCGGCAAGTTGCTTGCCGTCGATATTCGATACGCTGTGAAAGCGCATGCCCTTTTTCCAGTAGGGTCGTAATGCACGACTGGCCATGACCGGACCGAGATCGGAACCACCGATGCCGATGTTGACGATGTCGATCAGCTTCTTGCCCGTGCAGCCTTTGATCTTGCCGCTATGGACGTCATCAACGAACGACTCCATTTTCGTCAGGACTTCCCAGACCTCGGACACGCCTGGCGTCTCAAGAGCAACCGTGTCCGCGATTTTGGCACGGAGCGCACCGTGCAGTGCTGCGCGATCTTCCGTCTGGTTGATTTTGTCGCCCGCAAACATCGCCTCGATCGCGGCCGGAACGTCAGCCTGGTTTGCCAGTTGCACCAGCAGCTTGCGCGTTGTGTTGTTCAGGTGGTTCTTTGAGTAGTCCAGAAACAACTCACCGGCCTCGAGGCCGAAATGCTCGACTCGCTTCTTATCCCCGCTGAACAACTCACGCAGCGAGCGACCACGCATGTCCCTGCGATAATGCTGCGCCAGCTTTTTCCACGCGTCGAGATCGAGCGGATATTTTGCAGACAATTTTCGGTTGGTATAGGCGTTGGCCACGCAGATTCGCTCTTAGGCGGACTTCTTGAGATCGACCTTGTAGTACTCAAGATACCATTCGACGAAGTTCTTCACACCGACCTTGATAGGGGTGCTGGGTTGGTACCCTACATCGGCCGCCAGGTCTTCGGTGTCCGCCCAGGTATCGGGAACGTCACCCGCCTGTAAGGGCAGAAGGTTCTTCTCGGCTGTCTTGCCCAGGCAGTCCTCGATTGCGCCGATGTAGTCCATGAGTTCGACCGGCTGTTGGTTGCCGATATTGTAGATTCGATACGGCGCGTTGCTCGTACCCGGGTCCGGGTCAGCGGGATCCCAGTCCGCATTCGGTGTCGCCGTATGGTCCATGGTGCGAATCACGCCTTCGACAATATCGTCAACGTAGGTAAAGTCGCGACGGTGCTTGCCATAGTTGAAGACGTCGATTGGCTTGCCTTCGATAATGTTCTTCGTGAACAGGAACAGTGCCATGTCCGGCCGACCGAACGGTCCGTACACGGTGAAAAACCGCAGGCCTGTCGTGGGCAGCTTGTAGAGATTGGAATAGGTGTGCGCCATCAACTCATTGGCTTTCTTTGTTGCCCCGTAGAGCGCCAGCGGATGATCCACGTTCTGATGGGTCGAAAATGGCATCGTCGTGTTCGCGCCGTATATTGAACTCGATGACGCGTAGACAAGGTGCCCGACATCGTTGTGCCTGCATCCTTCGAGGACATGTAACGTTCCGACAATATTGCTTTCGATGTAGGAATGCGGATTCTCGATGGAGTAACGCACACCGGCCTGCGCCGCCAGGTGCACGACTTTCCCGAACTTCTCTTTGCTAAAAAGCGTTTCCATGGCGTCACGATCGGCAAGATCGATACGCGCCATGGAAAAGTTATCGTAGCCGTCGAGTATCGCTGCTCGCGATTCTTTCAGTGTGACATCATAGTAGTCGTTGAAGTTATCCAGGCCGACGACTGTATCGCCGCGATCCAGCAATTGTTTTGCCGTATGAAAGCCGATGAAGCCGGCCGCGCCTGTGACCAGAATTTTCATGAGCCTGCTCTCAGCTCCTACAAGCGTTCATCGACGTCTGCGGGCGGCAATACGTATTTGATGTCATATAGCACCGAGGTCTTTTTGCCGAAGGTCCGAATGCCCTTGGAACCAAGTTTCCGAAACTGGTCATGCGCGACCGCAATGATCACAACATCATACGCGCCTTGTTCGGGGTCGGCGACGAGGTCGAGATCGTATTCCTGCTTCGCTTCATCCGCGTCCACCCAGGGATCATGCACATCGACGGAAGCGCCGTACGTGTTTAACTCGGTAACGATGTCCACCACTTTCGAGTTGCGAACATCGGGGCAATTTTCCTTGAAGGCCAGGCCCAGGATGAGCACCTTGGCCCCCATCGGCTGTATGCCTTTGCTCAACATGCGTTTCACCACCTGGGAGCAAACATACAACGACATATTGTCGTTGATGCGACGTCCTGCGAGAATCATTTGCGGATGGTAACCGAGCTGTTGCGCCTTGTACGTCAGGTAGTACGGGTCCACACCGATGCAATGTCCGCCGACCAGACCCGGCCGGAATGGCAAAAAGTTCCACTTCGTACCGGCGGCCACGAGCACTTCTTCCGTGTCGATTCCGACACGATCGAAAATCATCGCCAGTTCATTGACGAGAGCAATGTTGACGTCGCGCTGCGTGTTCTCGATGACTTTGGCGGCTTCCGCGACCTTGATACTCGACGTCATGTGGGTGCCGGCAGTAATGACCGAACCGTAAACCGAATCGATGAATTCAGCTGCCTGCGGCGTTGAACCTGAGGTCACTTTCAGAATTGCAGTAAGACGGTGCTCTTTGTCACCCGGGTTGATGCGTTCCGGGCTGTAGCCGACGAAGAAGTCCTCGTTCAATTTCAGGCCGGACTCGCTCTCGAGAATTGGCACGCAGAACTCTTCAGTCGCGCCCGGATAAACCGTGGACTCGTAGACGACGATATCGCCTTTCTCGATGACACCACCCAGCGTCGTACTCGCTGTTCTTAGCGGCGTGAGCAACGGCCGGTTACTGTCACCGATGGGTGTCGGCACCGTAACAATGTAGAAGTTGCAGTCCTTGAGCGCCGCCGCATCAGATGCAAAACTTAACTGCGTTGCCGCGGCGAGTTCCTCGCTGGTGCACTCAAGCGTCGAGTCTTCGCCATTCTCGAGTTCCGCGATGCGTGTCGCGTTGATATCAAAACCGACCGTCGGATATTTCTTGCCAAACTCGACGGCCAGTGGCAAACCGACATAGCCCAGGCCGACGATGCCGACGCGCAGATTGTTGATATCAAACGACATGCAGAGTCTCGTGTGGAATCAAAGGCTTACAGAAATCTCGGCACGTACAACAATGCCAGCATGCCCGTAATGCTCATCGTGATCGTGTAAGGCAGTGCCATGATAACCATCTTGCCGTATGACAGGCGGATCAGCGGCGCCAGGGCCGAGGTCAGCAGGAACAGGAACGCCGCCTGGCCGTTCGGTGTCGCGACCGACGGAATGTTGGTGCCCGTATTGATCGCTACCGCGAGTCCGTCAAACTGTTCGCGCGTCAGGTCGCCGGCCTGGAACATTTCCTCAATTTCACCGATGTACACAGTCGCCACGAAGACGTTGTCACTAATCATCGACAAAGCGCCGTTCGCAGCATAGAACAAGGCTTCCTGCGTCTTGAGATCATCAACAGACATCACCCAGTGGATCACCGGCGAGAAAAGTTCCTGGTGGTCAATCACGGCAACGATCGCAAAAAATACAACCAACAACGCTGTAAAGGGCAGCGCCTCTTCGAACGCGTGTCCTATGCGGTGTTCCTGGATAATACCGTTGAATGCGGTCGCCAACACAATCACCATCAGGCCAACAATGCCGGGCTCGGCAAGGCCAAAGCCCAGCGCAACGATCAGCGCAACGGCAACACCGCCCTGCACAACGATAGCCGATTTCTCGGAGTGAGTACGCTCCGCTGTCATCCGCTTGTCATAGTCTTCAAGCACGTCGCGGACTTTCGGCGACAGCTGTGCGCCGTAGCCAAACGACTTGGTCATTTCGACCGCGGCGCAGGTAAGCAGGCCAACAACGAGTACCGGCATCGAGATGTGCGCCATTCTCATGAAGAACTCGACGAACCCCCAATCCATCACCTTGGCAATAAGCAGGTTCTGCGGCTCGCCAACGAGCGTCGTTACGCCGCCGAGTGCCGTACCCACGGCGCCATGCATCATCAGGTTGCGCAGAAACGCACGGAATTCTTCGAGGTCTTCACGATGAAATTCGATGACTTCTTCGTCAGTGCCGTGATCATGGCTGTGATCGAATTTCTTGCCGGACGCGACCTTGTGGTAGACGCCGTAAAATCCCACGGCAACCGTGATGATGACGGCTGTTACTGTCAGCGCATCAAGAAATGCCGACAGGAAGGCCGCCACGAATGAGAACATCAGGGACAACAATACCTTGGACCGAACCCTGAGCAGAATTTTGGTGAACGTGTAGAGCAACATCTGCCGCAGGAAGTAGATACCGGCCACCATAAACATCAGTAGCAGGATGACCGGGAAATTCCTCTCGGTCTCGTGCAAAACCATCTCGGGTGTCGCGAGGCCAATGACGACGGCCTCAAGTGCGAGCAAACCGCCCGGCTGAAGGGGATAACACTTCAGCGCCATCGCCAGGGTGAATATGAACTCAACGACGAGCACCCAACCCGCGAGAAACGGATCGATCGTCACGAGGACCGGGTTGACGATCAGGAAACCAAGGATAGTGAGCTTGTACCACGTCGGTGAATTTCCGAGGAAATTTTGGCGCAAAGCTCCTGCCATCGTTTGGGCCATCGAATTATTATCCTTGTTGTTCGAGCTTCCCCCGAAGCGAGCCCTTGATTCTAGTCAAAATCCCAGACACACGCACCGGATTTGCGGATTTTTTCAAGCATGGCGTCATGCGCTGCGGTTTCTTCGTCGTTAGCTTTGAGGACAACGAGGTCGCCCGCAAGGCGAGACCCGATAACAGGATCGCCGCCAGGGCGTAATTTATCGTGGCCAAGCATTGCCCCTGCATCGGCCTCTTCATCCAGCAATAAGGTCGCCTGGCCACCGGTCATCGCGAGGTACACGTTGGCCAGTAACTCGGAGTCGATCAACGCCCCATGGACCTCACGCTTCGAGGCGTCGACCTCATAGCGTTTGCAGAGTGCATCGAGGCTGTTGCGCTGCCCCGGGTGCAGCTCACGGGCCAACGACAGCGTGTCCAGCACCGTTGCATGATCCTCGATCTTCGGCTGCGGGTGTTTCATGAGCTTGAGCTCATGCTCGAGAAATCCCACATCGAATTCTGCGTTGTGGATCACGAGTTCCGCGTCGTGTAGAAATTCCAGCAAGTCGTCGACGATTTCGGGAAAACGCGGTGCAATCTCGAGGTCTTCGCGGCTGATGCCGTGGACGCGCTCAGCACCTTCGTCAATTTCGCGCTCCGGGTTCAGGAAGCGATGAAATTCGCGGCCGGTCAGGCGACGATTCACGAGCTCGAGGCAGCCTATTTCGATGATGCGGTGACCCTGGGCCGTGGAGAGGCCGGTGGTTTCTGTATCGAGGACGACTTGTCTCATAGCTCGTCTATGCCCCGATTTGCGAGTTCGTCGGCGATCTCGTTGCCCGCGTTACCATCGTGACCCTTCACCCAGCGCCAGTCGATGTCGTGGCGGCCAGCGGCCTCGTCCAGCGCCTGCCAAAGATCCTGGTTCTTCACGGCTTTCTTCGCCGCCGTCTTCCAGCCGCGCTTTTTCCAGTTCGGCATCCAGTCGTTGATGCCGCCCATTACGTACTTGGAATCCGTGTGCAGGATCACGTTGCTGGGGTCTTGCAGCGCGTTCAGCGCCTCAATCGCGGCCGTCAGCTCCATGCGATTATTCGTCGTTTCGCGCTCGCCGCCGTGCATCAGTTTGCGGCGCTTGCCATAGATCAGCAAGGCGCCCCAACCGCCCGGGCCGGGATTCCCCCTGCATGCGCCGTCGGTATATATCTCAATGGTTTTGCTCAAAACGGATTCGCGATACCTGGGAGGCTCGGGTTGATGGTTCGGCCAGCCCGGCGACCACCTTCAGCTTGCGCCGCCATAGCGGCCTTACCGGTGTCAACGTGCTGACGCGTTTCTGCGCCGAGAGCATATAGCAAGCCGCCAGCTCCGGCCACCAGGCCTGCCCGCGACGTTCCCACTTGTTCGATCCGCCTGCCCTGTTGCCGGGCAGCGGCCAGCGAAAAAAGTACCGTACCGAACCCTGAATACGCATGTCGAGCAATTGCAGCCAGTCTTTCAGCCGTCGTTCGGAGATCAGATGATCCGCGCCCGGCGGCATGCCGGCCCCGGAGATCAGCCTGCGCAATCCCCACAGCCCGCCGGGTTTGAAACCCAGAATAATCAGGCAACCGTTCCGCCGTAGCACCCGGTCCACCTCGCGCAACACCGCGTGTGGCCTGTCACTGTAATCCAGCGTATGCGGCAACAACACGGCATCAATGGAGTCGCTTTCGACGGGCAGCCTGTGCATCTCACCGACCATACAAGGCTGGCCATCCTCCGCTTCGGCAAGCGACTCCGCGATCAATGAACAGTGCTGCGTCCTTGTGAAGCGCATAAACGTGCGTCTTTCGCCCCACAGACCAAGCTGCAGGCATTGTTCGCCGAAGACGCCGTCCAGCGCCTCCTCGATGACTCGTGCTTCCTGGCGCAACAACGCTTTACCCAGTGATGATTTCAACCATTCTTGCGTCATTTGTGAACGAACTCCTTGCAGAACGTATCCGCCTCAGTACGATAGCCCGATGCCCAATGTAATGTCCAAAACGATACACCAATTATTGCAGAGAATTGCCGCCCTGACCGTCGCTGGCGTCACCTTTTTTCTGCTCTCCGCCGGCCCGCTGAAAGCCGATTCGCTGACGCTGTATTCGCCGGTTCACGGCCTTGACCTCGTCTCCACGCCCGCGGGCCCGGGCGACGTGCTGGCCAGGCTGCGCAGCAATTTCAACCTGACATACGACGACAACCGCCGCACAGCGGCCGAGCTGAAGTGGTTTGCGGCGCATCCGGACTACCTGAACCGCGTTTTCACCCGCGCGCAGCGCTACCTGCCCTACATCGCGACGGAAATCGAGCGCCGCGGCATGCCGCTTGAGCTCGCGCTGTTACCGATCGTTGAGAGCGCCTACGATCCTTTCGCCTACTCGCACGGCCGCGCGGCCGGGCTATGGCAGATGATTCCGGGCACGGCGAAGCGCTTCGGCATCAAACAGAACTGGTGGTACGACGGTCGCCGCGATGTCGTGGATTCCACTCGCGCTGCACTCGACTACCTTGAGTACCTGCACAAGCTGAACAAAGGCAACTGGCTCAACACCATCGCCTCGTACAACTCCGGCGAAGGCAACGTATTGAGGGCAGCTCGCCGCAATCGCAGGGCCAACAAACCCGATGATTTCTGGAACCTGCGGCTTCCTGACGAAACGAGCATGTACGTGCCGAAGCTGCTTGCGCTGGTTGAGATCGTGAGCGATCCGGCCAGGTACAACCTGACATTGCCCGTCGTTGTCGACGAGCAGCAGTTCGCTATCGCCGACATCGGCAGCCAGCTCGATCTCGCACTCGCCGCGGAACTCGCCGGCGTCGACGTGGATACCGTCTATCAATACAACCCGGGTTACAACCGCTGGTCGACCGATCCGGCCGGCCCACACAGCCTGGTCATGCCTGTCGATGTTGCCGAGCAGTTCGTGGCGGCGCTCAATGACGTGCCCAAGGGCGAGCGCGTACGCTGGAAACGCCACAAGGTAAGAAACGGTGAAGCGATTTCGCAGATCGCCGAGAAATACCACACGACGGTATCGACGATTCGAGCAGCGAATAATCTCCGCGGTAACACGATTCGAGCAGGCCATTACCTGATGATCCCGGTCGCGACGAAGCCACTGAGCGCCTACAGCCAGAGTGCCGATGCGCGCCTCGCCAAGACGCAGAATCGCAAGCGCTCGGGCAACAAGGTCGAGCACGTCGTGACGCGTGGCGAGTCCTTCTGGACCATCAGCCGTCGCTATAACGTTACAACGCGGCAATTAGCCGCCTGGAACGGCATGGCGCCGGGCGACACCTTGCCAGTCGGGCGAAAACTCGTCGTCTGGACCAACTCAGCGGCGGCTGCACTACGCACCTCACCCACCCAGGCGCTGGGCAATACAACGCGCAAGATCCGCTACACGGTACGCAACGGCGACTCCCTGTACCTCATCGCAAACCGCTTCCGCGTCACAATCCGTGACCTCGTGCGCTGGAACAAGATCGACAAGAACAAATACCTGCGGCCGGGCCAGAAACTGACGATGTACGTGGACGTTACTGCACAATCCAGCTAGGCCGTCTCGTAGGACCTCGGTCCGGCTTGTCCGGAGCGCGCCTTGCACCCCGAGGGCACGTGACGCGAACGCGCTTTCCCGTCGTGTCACGTAAGTCGCCTTCTGAACGACCGATAACAACCCAAAGCGGACATTGTCTGCATACGATAAGATGGATCAATACGCGTTCATCGGGCGTATTGACAAGGACAATTAGATGAAAAATTACAAGAATGTTTCCAGGCGCGACGTGACTAAGCAGATCGGTATAG
>CAZVLT010000070.1:0-10215 GCA_964628105.1 uncultured Woeseiaceae bacterium
TGGCGAATTATACTGATGCGCCACCGAATTCCAATCAATCCACGAAATCCGCGTAAACTTTGCAGGCTTTGATGACAAGGACTTCGCGCAAGCCCGTTATACCGCCGCCGGCCCGTTTTTTCGCTTCACATTCAAAGCTGACCAGCAGTTGCTTAAGCAAATCGCCGGCCGACGTCAATCGGCCAATATTGCATTGATTCTGTCGAGCCAATGGTGGTCGAACCGTGTAATCTTCTGCCCGTGACAGATTTGACCGAATTCTTTAGTGAACAAAGCCCGCTTAAGGACCTGTTGCCCGGCTTTCAGCTGCGGGCAGGTCAGGGCTGGATGGCCGAAGCCGTCGCCGAGGCCATCGCCAATTCCGACAAGCTGGTGGTAGAGGCTGGTACCGGCACTGGCAAGACTTTCGCCTACCTGTTACCGGCGTTGATGAGCGGTCGCAAGACAATTATCAGCACCGGCACCAAGGCACTACAAGACCAGCTCTACCATCGCGATCTGCCGCTTGTTGCCAAAGCGATCGGCCGGCCGGTCACGACAGCGCTACTCAAAGGCCGAGCCAATTACCTGTGTCTACAAAGGCTTGACCAGGTGACGGAGCCGGCATCGTCGCTGCTTGACGATATCCAGGAGATTCGCGAGTGGCGATACCGCACCCAGAGCGGTGACAAGGCGGAACTGATTGAAATAGAAGAGGATTCGCCGGTCTGGCCCCTGGTCACGTCAACTGCCGAAAACTGCCTCGGACAAAAATGTCCCGAGTATTCGAAATGCCACGTTGTCAAAGCGCGGCGCGCGGCACAGGAGGCAGACCTCGTCGTCGTCAATCACCATTTGCTGCTCGCCGACCTTGCGATGAAAGAAGAGGGTTTCGTCGAATTCTTGCCGGGGGCGGAGGCCATTATTCTCGATGAGGCGCACCAGGTTCCGGACCTGGCCGTGCAGTTTTTCGGCGTCTCGCTCAGTAGCCGCGAACTCGAGCGCCTGATCGATGAGGCGCGAATTGCGACAGCGCCGGTTTCACAGCCCGATCTGAACCGGCGTATCGACAAATTGGAAACGGCAGTCCGCGGCCTGCGTGCTGATGCGCCACGCAAGGAGGGACGCTACGAGCTCAGCGAAGTCATGAACGACCTGCGCGAACCTCTGGCCACATTGGCGCATGCCATCCACGATGTTCAGGTCGCGCTGGCCGAACTGGGCGACGCTGCTCTCGAGATCGAGAAAATACATGAGCAATTGCTGGGCGTTGCCGAGCGTTTGACGCTTCTAACCAGTGACGATACGTGGGACGGACTGCGCTGGCTGGAGATTTATCCGCGCAGCCTGCGCATGCACCTCACGCCACTCGACGTATCGGCAAAGCTGAACGGTCTGATCGATAACGGTTTCCAGGCCTGGATATTCACTTCCGCGACGCTCGCCGTGGGCGATGACTTTTCACATTTTGGTTCTCGCATGGGTTTGGATGGCGTCGCCGGGCTGACGTTCCCGAGCCCATTCCCGCTGGCGCAGAACGGACTTATTTACCTGCCGCCGGACATGCCACAGCCATCTGACCAGGGGCATACGGCTGCCATGCTCGAGGCAGTCACGCCACTGCTGGATTTTACCGTTGGTGGCATGTTTTGCCTGTTCACCAGTCATCGCGCACTAAACAACGCGAAGAAATGGTTCAAGTCTCACAAGTCGGCGCTTGCCGGCCGCAAGCTGCTAGTGCAGGGTGACGCACCTCGCGATGATCTTCTGCGACGTTTTCGGCAATTCGGTGATGCGGTTTTGCTCGGCACCGGCAGTTTCTGGGAGGGCGTCGACGTGCGCGGCCCGGCGTTGAGTATCGTTGCTATCGACAAGCTGCCGTTCGCCTCCCCGGCCGATCCGTTGATGATGGCACGGCTCGAATTTATCAGGCGCCAGGGCGGCAATGGTTTCATGGAACATCAACTGCCGCTCGCCGCGCTATCGCTGAAGCAGGGCGCGGGACGGCTGCTGCGCGACCATACCGACTTCGGCGTCGTCGTGTTGTGCGATCCGAGAATCAAGAGCAAGCAATATGGCAGGATGTTCCTGCAGTGCCTTGAGCCGATGCCCGCGACGTCGGCCTTGAACGAAGTTTCCAGTTTCTTCGCTGCACATGAACGTAAAGGCGAAGTTGCATGAAACTGCTCGCGCTCGACACGTCATCGTTGGCGTGTACGGTAGCCATGAGACTTGGCGATGAAGTTTTTGAGCGCCATGAAGAACAGGCGCGCGAGCACACCCGGCTCCTGATGCCGATGATTCGCGAAGTCCTGCAGGAAGCCGCTGTCGAGCTGCCCGATCTCGACGGCATTGTGCTCGGCAATGGACCCGGATCGTTCATCGGCATGCGCATCGCCGCCTCTGTCGCGCAAGGTCTCGCACACGGTGCCGGACTCAAGATTGTACCGGTGTCTTCGCTCGCGGCAGTTGCGGCACAGGTTTTTGCCGAGTCGAGTGCGGAAGAAGTTGCTGTAGCCCAGGATGCCCACATGAACGAGGTTTACCTGGGGTTGTATGGCCGTGGCGATAATGATAATCCGGTTGCGATGGCCGCGGAACGACTTCACGGGCACGAACTGATTGACGAGCTTGCGGCGAGTGGAAAAGAGTCCCGTGTCGCCGCGGGTTTTGGCTGGCAACGGTACCCGAATATCTGGGCCATGAATAAGCAGAACTTCTCCACCACGTCCGATGTCCATTACCCTCGTGCGCGGTTTCTTCTCACACTCGGTGAAGCCGCTCTTGAGCAAGGAGGATTTCTTTTGCCACAGGACATTGCGCCGGCGTACCTGCGACAAAAGGTCGCACAGGAACCGGCGCTGTAACCGCCGCTGACGGGGGTAGGGGAAAATCGAACGAATGAAAGCGTGCTTGATCGCAGCGATCGTTTTTGGTGCGTTAATGGGCAATTCGGTGTCCGCTGGAGCCGCGGAGGGAAGTTGGGCCGAGCGCATTGATGTCGCCGGGGATTTTCGCCTTCGCTACGAAGGAATTGATGAGGATTTCGAAGCGCAGCGGAACCGCATGCGTTTTCGCGGCCGCCTCGGCGTTGCAGCCAAAGTCAGCGACGACATCAAAATCGTATTTCGACTGGCTACTGGCGGTGACGACCCGGTTTCAAGCAATCAGACGTTTGATGACGGCTTCTCGACCAAGGATGTCGGCCTGGATCTGGCCTATGTCGACTGGAAGATTGCCGACGGGCTAAGTTTGTACGGCGGCAAGATGAAAAACCCGCTGTTCAGAGCCGGTAGCGTAGCGCTTGTCTGGGACAGTGATCTGAATCTCGAAGGAATCGCACTAAAGTACGACTCCGGAAAGTTTTTTGGCACGGTTGGCGGATTTTCGGTCGAAGAACGCAGTAACGCCGATGACTCATTACTCTATGTGCTGCAGGGAGGTGTGGAGTTTCCGCTCGGCGAGAACAACATGCTGACGATTGGTGCCGGGTATTTCGCATACACGAACACGGTTGGAAATACGCCGTTTTATAATGGCCGGGCGAAAGGCAATACGCTCGACGGCGGCGGCAACTATGTCAATGAGTACAAGGACACCGAGGTATTCGCCCAGTTTGACAGCAGCTTCGTCGGCTGGCCGTTGCAGGCGTTCGTGCACTACGCAACGAACACCGAAGCAAGTAATCAGGATACGGCTCTCGCGTTCGGCGTAAAGCTTGGTGCGGCGAAGAAAAAGGGTCAATCTCAATACGCCTGGACGTATCAGGATATCGAGGCGGACGCCGTGATCGGCACATTCAATGATTCAGATTTCGGCGGCGGTGGTGCCGACTCAAATGGTCATATCCTCAAAGTCAGATATGGCTTATCCGATAAAATTCTTGTGGGTGGAACACTCTACATAAACGATGTGGACCGTTTCCAGGGTATTGAACACGACTACAGGCGCGTTCAGATCGACCTGGAATTTAAATTCGACTGACGGGAAAAACGATGCAGAATGCAGGCGACATTGGATGACAATACCGAGTAGACGACTATTGAATCTCACGGGGTTTGTCGCGTGCGTGGCCATGATGGGATTTGCCTTGTACTCGCAGCATGTCCTGTTGCTGGACCCTTGTCCGTTGTGCATCTGGCAGCGCGTCGCCCTGGTATTGCTTGGCATTGTTTTGCTAACGGCAACGCTGCATAACCCTGGCACAAACGGGGCACGGATTTACGCTGCAGTCATCGGGCTCGTCGCGGCAAGCGGCACCGCCATTGCTGGCTGGCACGTTCGGCTGCAAAACCTTCCGCCTGACGAGATACCAACATGCGGCCCCGGTCTGGGCTACATTGTCGACAATTTCCCGCTCAGTGAGGCCTTGAGCCTGATACTCAAAGGATCGGGTGAATGCGCCGAGGTTGTTTGGCGCCTGCTTGGACTTTCGATGCCGACGTGGGTTGCTATCAGTTTTATAGGACTGGGAATCGCAGGCGTCTGGAATAATCTTCGCTCTTAGATCAACAGTTCCATGATGCGCCGGTACATAGCCGTTAGCGCGATAACGTCGTCGACCCTGACATGCTCATCAATCTTGTGAATCGTGGCATTCACAGGTCCCAGTTCGACAACATCGGTGCCGGCCGGCGAGATGAAGCGGCCGTCTGAGGTGCCCCCGCCGGTCGAGAGTTCCGGCGCGTTGCCAGCCAGCTCCTTTACAGCCTGGCTGACTGCGTCGATGAGTTTTCCGGGCTGTGTCAGGAATGGTTCGCCGGACAGATGCCACTTCAGGCTGTAGTCGATGTCGTGTGCATCAAGAATCTGTTGCACGCGATTTTTCAGCGTGTCGTGGCTCCACTCGGTCGAATATCGAAAATTTAAGCGTGCATTGAGTTCGGCAGGCGTGACGTTCGGGGCGCCAGCACTACTTTGCACTTCCACAACCTGAAAACTCGTCGGTGGAAAAGATTCATTGCCCTGGTCCCAAATGACTTCGTGTAATTCTGCGAGGAGCGGAGCAAACCGGCGGATGGGATTGTCCGCCAGTTGCGGGTAGGCGACGTGTCCTTGAGTACCGTTGATCGTCAGCAGACCGCTCAGCGAGCCGCGGCGGCCGATGCGAATGGTATCGCCGAGCGACTCCTGGCTCGAAGGTTCGCCCAGAACGCACCAGTCGATGTGTTCGTCGCGCGCGCCAAGCGTCTCGATTACCTTTAAAGTGCCGTCTCGCGCATGGCCCTCTTCGTCGCTCGTGACTAAGAGCGCGAGGCTGCCATCAGGCTCCGGATGTGCAGCGAGAAATTGCTCGAATGCAACGATCATGGCAGCGAGCCCGCTCTTCATATCGGCGCAACCGCGGCCGTACAGGTGGCCGTCTTTGAAGGTTGGCTCGAACGGTGCTGAACTCCATTCGGATTCGTCTCCGGGAGGTACCACATCCGTGTGACCGGCGAAACAAAGCAGCGGCGCTGCCTTACCGCGACGGGCCCAGAGGTTCGTCACGTCGCCAAAAACAAGCGTCTCGCATGCGAAGCCCATCGCCGTCAGTCGCTCGATTAATACTTGCTGGCAACCAGCGTCGTCGGGCGTCAGCGAAGGACGACTGACCAGGTCACACAACAATTCGATTTCGGGCTGGGATGTTTCTTTCAAGCATGCCCCTACAAATCTATATTTCCGAGGTAGTCAGAGAAGCGTTTTTCCGAAAAGCCCACGGCGATGAATTGTGGCGCCTCCAGGACAGGCCGCTTGATCAGCGTCGGTTGATCGAGCATCAAGGCGAACGCGCGATCCTTGGTCATCCCGTTTCTGTCCACTTCCGGAATTTTTCTCCAGGTCAGACTTCGTCTATTCAGTAATTTCGTCCACTCTATTCGTTTTGACCAGCGCTCAAGCATTCGAATGTCCACGCCGTCATCGCGAACATCATGAAATCGAAATTCGACGTCATTTTCCACGAAATACTTGCGTGCCTTTCTACAGGTGTCGCAGCTCTTGATGCCATATATCGTAAGCATTTCGCGTTAGTCCAGATTTCTCAGCAAGTCATTCAATGCGGTTTTTGAGCGCGTCTTTTCATCAACGTGTTTTACTATGATCGCACAATACAATGAATACTTTGCGTCAACCGACGGTAGATTGCCAGCTACGACAACGGAACCTGCAGGAATTCGGCCATAGGTTATTTCGCCCGTGCTGCGATCATAGATGCGCGTGCTTTGGCCGAGATAGACGCCCATCGAAATGACCGAACCTCTTTCGACGATCACGCCTTCTACAACTTCCGAACGAGCGCCAATAAAGCAATCGTCTTCAATAATCGTCGGTCCGGCCTGCACGGGCTCAAGTACGCCGCCAATACCCACGCCGCCGGAAAGATGCACATTCTTGCCGATCTGCGCACAGCTGCCCACTGTTGCCCAGGTGTCGACCAACGTGCCGCTATCGATGTAGGCACCAATATTGGTATAGCTCGGCATCAGAACCACATCTCTTGCCACATAGGCCCCATGACGAACGATCGCGTCCGGCACGACGCGCACGCCAGCGGCAGCGAATTGCTCGGCCGTGTAGTCGGCGTATTTCATCGCTACCTTATCGTAGAAACGACTGTAGCCGCTTTCAATGACGACATTGTCGCGTAAACCAAAACTTAGCAGGACGGCCTTCTTCAACCACTGGTTGACTTGCCACGCATCCCCCTTTTTCTCCGCGACCCGCGCTTTTCCCGAGTCGAGAAGGGCGATTGCCTGTTGCACCGCCGCTTCGACTGTCTCTTTGTCCTCGAAACCTTCAGCACGAGTTTCGAAGGCGTCTTCAATAATTGTTTCTATGTCTGACATGATGATCTTTTTGTACGATGATTCCGTTGCCTTTCAGTTTGTCTTGCGATCCAGTTCTTGCTGTAAGGCGGTTCGCAATTTTTCTTGTGCATTCTCGTCAAGAGCCTGACCTTTCTCGTTGCTAATGTAAAACACGTCCTCGGCTCGTTCGCCGATCGTCATGATCTTGGCAGAGGCAATATTGATCCCCTGGTCGGTAAAGACTTGCCCAACCGTGCTCAGCAGACCGGGCCTGTCTGCAGCGATGAGATCAAGCACCGTCTGTTCTTTCGAGGTGCTCGCGCTAAAATCTACCCGAGTCTGCGTCGTAAACATACGCGCCTGCCGTGTAATGGCCCGGGTAACCTTCGCTACGCTATCGTCATTCACCGTTAAAACACGCGCCAGCGAACGTCGAATCTTGTTCATTCTCGACTCATCCATGTCGACACGCCTGTCGAGCTCCATGAAAATGAACGTGTAAATACTGTAGCCGTTCTCCAGCGGCACGATACGCGCATCCATGATCGTCATGCCAAGTTCATCCAGGACTGCCGTGGCGTGCGCAAAAGTCTGCTTGGTGCGCGGCGTCATTAGTACGGCTTCGACGCCGTCACCCGTGTGGCCGCGGCGCACATCGACAAGGCCGATTTTGGAGTCAGGATCCGAGTTCGCGAGCCATTCCGTATGCCAGGCAATCTCGGCGCTCCGATGACGCAGAAAGTAGTTCGCGTTCATATGCTTCCACACGGCGTTAATACGGTCATCGCCAATGCCTGCGTCCTGCAGGGTCTGTCTCGCCTGGGCCTGCTTTTCATGTATTAGTTGTTCGCGGTCAATCGGGTTTTCCAGCCCGCGTCGCAAGGCGCGCCGAGTGAGTTCGTACAGATCGCGAAACAACTGAGCTTTCCAGGAATTCCACAGTTTTGGATTGGTACCGCGGACATCGGCGACGGTCAGAACGTAAAGGTAATCCAGGTGCAGCGGGTCCCCAACCGTTCTTGCGAAATCATTGATCACGTCAGGATCGCCAAGGTCCTTTTTTTGTGACGTCGTTGAGAGTATCAGGTGATTGCGTACCAGCCACGCTACCGTTCGGGCTTCATATTTACTCATTCCGTGCTCGAGGCAAAAGGACTCTGCGTCGACCGCGCCGAGTTCCGAGTGATCGCCGCCGCGGCCTTTTGCGACGTCATGAAACAGCCCGCTCAGGTATGCAACTTCGGGTTTTTCCAGGGCCTGCATGATCTGGCTGCAGTCCGGAAACTCATGGTCAAAGCGGCTCAAGGCGAAGCGCCGCAGATTGCTCACGACAAATAATGTGTGTTCATCGACGGTGTAGGCATGAAACAGGTCGTACTGCATGCGTCCGACGATGCGACCAAACGCCGGGATGTAAAGTCCGAGCACGCCGTACAGGTTCATGCGACGCAATTCGTGCGTCACGCCTTCGGGCGCACGCAGGATGCTCAGAAACAGGCGATGATTGCGCGGGTTTTGTCTGAATTCGTCGTCGATGAGATACAAGCTGCGCTTGATCGAGCCGATCGTGTAGGCACTGACGCCGCGAATCTCAGGATGCTGTTGCAACAGCAGAAACAATTCGAGCAGCGCCGACGGATTTCTCGAAAACACCTGTTCGTTGCGAGCCTGCAGAAAACCGTTCTTGACTTGAAAACGCTCGTTCAGAGACTCTGCGGGCGCGTCCGGGTCCATGAGAATGGCTTCTTCGAAAAGCTGCAGCAGCATCTCATTCAGCCGGCTGAGCTCCATAACAGTGCGGTAATAGCGTTGCATCAGCTGCTCAACGGCCAGCGTATAGGTGGCGTCCTCGTAGCCCAGCATCTGTGCGAGCCTGGTCTGGTAGTCGAATAGCAGCCGGTCTTCACGACGACCCGTCAAAATGTGCAATGCAAATCGGATTCGCCAGAGAAAATTTTCGCCGTCCTCAAGTCGTTGCAACTGACCTGGCGTTAGAAATTTGTGATCGACGAGTTCGGCCAGCGTCGCCGCGCCAAAGTGGCGCTTGGCGACCCAGCCGATCATTTGAATATCCCGCAAGCCACCGGGGCTGCCTTTGACGTTCGGTTCAAGGTTGTAGGCGGTGTCGTGATAGCGGTGGTGGCGGCGAATCTGCTCCTTGCGCTTTTCCTCGAAGAAAGCGGCTGACGGCCACAAGCGATCCGGCAGGATGACTTCCTGCATCGTGACAAATAACGTTTCCGGCCCGGCAAGCAATCGCGATTCCATCAACGTTGTCGCAATCGTGAGATCGGCTTTCGCCTCCTCAAAGCATTGTTTAACGGTACGTACGCTGTGCCCGATTTCGAGGCCGATGTCCCACAACGAGGTGACGAACGCCGATAGTGACTCCTCATAGTCCTCAGCAAGCGACTCCGGCAGTAACAGCATGACATCAACGTCCGAGCAGGGGTGCAGCTCGCCGCGCCCGTAGCCACCGACAGCCACCAGTGCCGCGCCCGACGCCTTGAGATTGCGCTGCCACAAATCAACGAGCAGCGTGTCGATAATGGCGGCGCGCGCATGGACGAGGTCAACGACCGACTCTCCGGCTTCGAAGCGCGCCTTCAGGTCATCGCCTGCCTCTGCCAGCGCTGCGCGATAATCACCGTAAGTCATTGATAGTTAAGCTATTCACTTTAGCGACTGTCGTTGCCGAGTGTCAGCACATTGAAGCCGTCCCTGGTGATCAGGATGGTGTGTTCCCACTGCGCCGAGAGGCTGTGATCCTTGGTGACAACGGTCCAGCCATCAGGAAGTAGCTTCACACTGGCCTTGCCAGCGTTCACCATCGGCTCGACGGTTAGCGTCATACCCTCACGCAGCTCAAGGCCCGTGTGACGTTCGCCGAAGTGCAGAACCTGTGGTTCCTCGTGGAAAACCTCGCCAATGCCGTGCCCACAGTACTCGCGCACGACCGAGAATCGGTTTTTCTCAACATGTTTCTGCACTGCGGCGCCGATATCGCCGAGATGCTTGCCTGGCGCCAGCTCCTCGATGCCCAGCCACATGCTTTCAAAAGCCACAGCGGCGAGCCGTTCGGCCTGGATATTGGTCTTGCCGACGAAATACATGCGGCTGGTGTCGCCATGGAAGCCGTCCTTGATCACCGTAACGTCGATGTTCATGGCATCGCCGGCTTTGAGCTTCTTGTCGCCGGGAATACCGTGACAAACCACATGGTTGACCGAGGTACAGATCGATTTGGGAAATCCGCGGTAGTTTAGCGGTGCGGGGACAGCGTCCTGAACGCCCGTGATGTAATCATGGCATATCCGGTCCAGTTCGCCCGTCGTGATACCTGGTTTTACATAATCCCCTATCATGTCTAGGACGTCGGCCGCAAGCTGGCCTGCGACACGCATCTTGTCCTGTTGCTGTGGGTTTTTTATGCTTACTGCCATCG
>CAZVLT010000071.1:0-10164 GCA_964628105.1 uncultured Woeseiaceae bacterium
TCAGCATCTTTCTTGTCGCCGCCACAAGAGCCTTCAGCATCTTTCTTGTCGCCGCCGCAAGAGCCTTCACCACAGCTTCCTTCAGCGTCTTTGTCGTGACCTTCGCCTTCCTTGTCACCGCCACAAGAGCCTTCGCCGCAACTTCCTTCAGCGTCTTTGCCTTCCTTATCGCCGCCGCAGGAACCTTCTCCTTCGCCGAGCATGTAGCCAACACTTAGCGTCGACATTGAGAATGGATTCTCAATTGTGTCTGCGTTAACGGCGCCGCCGATTGCGAACGTTCCAGCCAGCGCGACACCAATGGCCAACGCTACAGGCTTTAGAATTTTCTTTTCTGACATCTTCTTACTCTCCTACAGATTTTTGCCCAAAACCGGGCGTTCGAGTCTCAGCAACAGGGGCCTCAGGTGCTCCAGTTAACTGATTCCAGCATAAATTGTTTTACGCGCTCGAGTTGCTCTTCTCGCTCGCCAATGATTGCAATACTGCCGCTGCCTACGGGCAAGATAACGCCGCGAACGTTTAAACCGTCGATTATCCGCGTTTCGCCCACCGATTCTTCCGGCATCAGCAGAATCGTGATAGGACCGCGCTCACCCTGTATGACCAGGTGTGGGACCGTATTGCCGTTAATTCTGCAGCTTTGCGCGTAAGTGATCACTCCCGCGTCGTGATTCAAATGTGCGATGTTAGCCGGTACTGTCCGCGCGAGACGGCGCTCCGAAACCGGTGCGCTGGTCTCGCGAAACGCCCCGGGCTCACGATCGACGTGCGCCAGAATCTGCTCCTCGAGCGATCCGTACGACCCGCCAACGCCCGACATGCGAATACCGATTACCGCTGCGAGCAATACTGTCGCCGCAAGCGCAAACCCAGTCGGCCTGGAGAATTTGCGCCACGACGCCAACGATACGACCTTGTCACTGTCGACAGACGGCTCGATTTCCGGCAGCTCGGGCATGCTCAATTTGGGCACGTCTATCTGCAAGGCCTCGGCAATGCCGATATTCAATGCCTGCATTTCAGAACGGTAGGCCTGGCAATCGGCGCACGCGGATACGTGCTCGGCGCCGCCATCAAAGGTCGGATCCGTGGTTATTGCCTGTTTGTATTCTTCGCAGTTCATCATCTCTGTTACCCGGCTCGTGAGGTCACCTCATCGGCCATATTTTCCTTGAGCTTCAACCGGGCTCGATGCAGGCGCGTCAACACGGCACCTTGTTTCAAGTCCATCAGCTCGGCGATTTCGCTGGTGCTGTAGCCCATAAGGACTTGCAGGACCAGCGGTTCGCGATAATCGTCGGCGAGCTCGTAAATCGCCTCCCTGAGGTCGGTGAGCTCGTCGTTCGGTGCCTCAGCAAGCAGCGCTGATTGCGACGCCGTTAAATCGTCGATATCGACCGTTTCCAGCCGGCGTCGCTCAAAGTAGCGAGCATTCTCCCGGCGCACGATCGTCAACAACCACTGTTTGGCCGCCGCATCATCACGCAATGCGTCCAGGGACTTCCAGGCACGTAGTAACGCCTCCTGCACGACGTCTTCCGCGATGCTTTTGTCGCGGCACAACCACGCAGCGTAGCGGTACATGTCCTGGTGGAAACCGGCCACGATCTGGTCGAATCTCCGCCTTCTGTTGTCCATGGCTTTGCTACCGTTCATACGAGATGACCCGCCCCTTATACCTTTTATTACCAGATCCACCCAAAACCGCGATTAGGCGTGGAAACCCGCGCTAAATACAGGGAAAATAAGCAGTTCCAATTGTTATTCTGTTTAGCTATGAGTCCATCGAGTCCCGGTCAGTTCCCGAAAATTCGCTTGCGCCGTAGTCGCCGCACCTCCGCGCTGCGACGCCTGGTCGCAGAAACCGCGCTTTCCTGTGATGACCTTATATACCCGGTTTTCGTGCTGGATGGCAAAAACAAGAGCGAAGCGGTTGCGTCGATGCCCGGCGTCAGTCGCAATAGCGTCGACCGGCTGCTCGCTGATCTCACCGTTGCCCGCGACCTTGGCATCCCAGCCGTAGCATTATTTCCTGTCATAGACGTCGCGGCCAAAACTCCTGACGGCTCCGAGTGCGCCAACGCCGATGGCCTCGTACAGCGTGCCATCAGGGCGATCAAGGACGAATTGCCTGAGCTTGCAGTCATCACAGACGTGGCCCTGGACCCTTACACAACACACGGTCAGGACGGCCTCCTTGACGATGACGGCTATGTTCTCAATGATGAAACAGTCGCCATGCTGGTGCGCCAGACTCTGTCACACGCCGCCGCAGGCGCCGATATCGTAGCGCCGTCGGACATGATGGACGGTCGCGTCGGGGCCATGCGCGATGCGCTCGAACAGGACGGTCACGTCAATACGCTCATTCTTGCGTACGCGGCGAAGTTTGCGTCCGCCTTTTACGGCCCGTTTCGAGATGCGGTCGGGTCGGCCGAGAATCTTGGCGGCGGTGATAAATCGACGTACCAGGTGGCGTCATCGAATTCCGACGAGGCAGTCCGCGAGGTCGGACTGGATATCAATGAGGGTGCCGATTTCGTCATGGTCAAACCTGCACTGCCGTACCTTGATATCGTACGCAGGGTCAAAGAGGCCTACCAGGTTCCGGTTTTCGCATACCAGGTCAGCGGTGAATATGCGATGCTCAAGGCTGCCGCGAAAAACGGCTGGCTCGATGAGCGCTCGACGGTGCTGGAATCGCTGCTCGGCATCAAACGCGCCGGAGCAAATGCAATTTTGACCTATTTCGCAATTGACGTCGCACGCTGGCTCGCGGAGTAAGTGCTTGATGGAAGAGACTACAACCGGCGCAACAACGACTGATCGCTACGGAGTGATGGGATACCCGGTATCCCACAGCCGTTCTCCCATCATTCACCGGCTGTTCGCTACGCAGACCGGGGAAGACATTCAGTACGAACTGTTGCAGGTCACACCGGAAAAACTCGAGACCGCCGTGCGGCAGTTTCAGCGTACCGGCGGCAAGGGTCTTAATATTACGGTGCCCCACAAAGGTAAAGTTACCAAGCTCGTAGACCAAATGAGCGAACGTGCCACTACCGCGGGCGCCGTTAACACGCTCACGTTTCAAGACGGCAAAGTGCTGGGTGACAACACCGACGGCATTGGCCTGCTTCGCGACCTCGCCGTCAATCTCGGCCTGTCGATTGACGGCGCCAACATTCTGATTCTCGGCGCGGGCGGTGCGACGCGCGGCATCGTTGGCCCGCTGCTTGAAATGCAGCCGTCTTCGTTGCGAATCGCAAACCGAACGCTGGGCAGGGCCGAAGCCCTGGCAGATCAGTTCTCGAGTTCGGGGCCGGTGTCTGCATCTCGATTCGATGTTGTGCCAGTTTCCGAACCTTATGATCTGATCATCAATGCGACATCGGCTGGCCTGAAGGGAGACGCGCCGCCGTATCCGGCGGAGGCCATATCAGAAACGACGTTTTGCTATGACCTTTCATACGGTTTGAAACCAACACCATTCAGCGTTTGGGCTCGAGAAAACGGGGCTACGCAATCTGTGATGGGCTGGGGCATGCTGGTGGAGCAGGCCGCCGAGTCGTTTAATATCTGGCGCGGCGTTCGTCCCGACACCGCTTCGGTGCTCAAGCGGATGACTATTGCCGCATAGTAACGAGCTCTTCGGCGCTCGTTGGGTGTATCGCAACAGTGTCGTCGAAATCCGCCTTGGTCGCGCCCATACGTATTGCGACAGCAAACCCCTGTAACATCTCGTCTGCGCCCTCGCCAATGATGTGGCAGCCAACCACATGTTCAGTATCGCCGGCCGTTACCAGCTTTATGACTGAGCGCCGTTTGTCATCGCCAAGGGCGTAATACATTGCAGTAAAATCGCTGGAGTAGATTTTGATGTTGTCACCGTACTCCGCCCTCGCCTGCGCCTCGGTCATGCCAATCGTCCCGATGGTGGGATGGCCGAAAATAACGGTCGGTATGAGGTTGTAATCGAGATGCCTGTCCCGCATGCCGCCATAGAGCCGGTCAGCGAGGCGACGGCCCGCGGCGATTGCAACGGGCGTCAAGGCGACGCGACCCGTTATATCGCCAAGCGCGTGGATATTCGCCACGTTTGTCTGTTGCAGATCATCCGTCGCAACAAAACCGCGATCGTCCAATTTTATGCCTGCCTTGGTCACATCCAGCGAGGCGCTATTGGGCGCACGCCCGATCGCCCACATGACGCAGTCGACGGGCCCAAACTTCCGACCGTCCTCTGCACTTAGAATCAATCCGTCATTTGTCTTTTCCAGCGCTGCTGGAATCACGCCCGTGTCGAACGCAATGCCGCTATCGCGCATGGCAGCCATGATTTCGGTGCTTAGCATTGTGTCGAAGCTGCGCAACACACCTTCTTTGCGCACGACAATCTGCGTTTCACTGCCAAGTGCGTTGAACACCCCTGCAAGCTCAACCGCGACATAGCCCGCGCCGGCGATCAATACCCGTTGCGGCCGCTCCTCGAGTGCAAAGAAACCGTCCGAGGTGATCCCCAGCTCAGCACCAGGTATGTCGGGCACTATGGGTGTGCCGCCCGTCGCGATAACCAGTTGTTCCGCGTGATACTCCTGGCCGTCCACGGCGATGGTATTGGCGTCGATGAAACGTGCTGCACCTTTAATAAGTGTCACGCCATGTTTGTCCATGTTCTTTCTGTAGATACCGTTCAGGCGCTTTATGTATGCATCACGGCGCACTTTGAGCGCGCTCCAGTCGTGCCCGCGCACCTCGACCTCATAACCGTAGTCGGCGGCATGATGAAATTGATGCGCGTGCTGTGCCGCGTACCACATGACCTTCTTCGGCACACATCCGACATTGACACAGGTACCACCGAGCGGACCGTATTCAACAACCGCTGCCGTTGCTCCGTATTCGGCAGCACGCTGTGCGTGCGCGAGCCCGCCACTACCACCACCAATGACCAGCAGGTCGAACCGTTTTGTCACTTCTTTCTCCATGTTGTGCGGCTGTGTGCCACAATGTCTCTGATGACGAACCCTCTGCTCGACACCTCTTCACTGCCTCGTTTCGCCGAAATAGCACCGGAAAATGTGTTGCCGGCTATCAAGCAACTAATTTCTGCGCATCGAACGCAGCTCGCCGCTCTGCTCGATGCGAATGACGAGCCGACTTTCGATTCGCTCGTTGTCCCGGTCGAGAAAATGGAGCACGAGCTCGGGCGAGTATGGTCGCCCGTCAGTCATCTGCAAAGTGTACTTGGATCACCCGACTGGCGTGAGGCCTACAAGCAGGCGCTGCCACTATTGACCGAGCACGGCACCGAAATATCACAGAACGAGCGACTGCAGCGCGCCTATGCCCATGTCGGCAAGTCCCTGCCCGCCGATGCCAGCGAGGCTAACCGCAGCGCGGTCGAACATGCCTTGCGAGACTTTCACCTCGCGGGCGTCGACCTGGAAAAGGCCGGCAAGGATCGCTTCAAAGTGATAATGAAGGAACTCGCAGCAATCCAGGCCAGCTTTGAGCATAACGTTCAGGACGCATCTGATGCCTGGT
This sequence comes from uncultured Woeseiaceae bacterium, assembly GCA_964628105.1. Lineage (GTDB taxonomy): Bacteria > Pseudomonadota > Gammaproteobacteria > Steroidobacterales > Woeseiaceae > UBA1847. Next base: position 5,551 of record CAZVLT010000071.1, read on the forward strand.
CCATGCACATCACAGAACGTGACACGCTTGCGGGCGTTCCGGAGCAGGTCATCGACAGGGCAGCGGAGGATGCTCAGCATAAAGATGTCGAAGGTTGGCTGCTGTCGCTCGACTACCCGACGTATGACGCGATTATGAAGCATGCACATGACCGCCAGTTGCGGGAGAAAATGTATCGCGCCTGGGCGACGCGCAGCTCTGATCAGGGCGACAGGCAAGAGTGGGACAACAGCGAGAATATCGAAAAGATACTGGCGCTGCGTCATGAAGCTGCGCGCCTTGTCGGGTTCAAGACCTATGCAGATTATTCTCTTGCCACAAAAATGGCGGCTTCAAGCGATGAGGTCATTGAATTCCTGCGCACGCTGTCTGAGCACTCGCGTGATGCCGCGCAACAGGAGCTCGCTGCACTCACAAGTTTTGCGGGTACGGAGCTCGAACCCTGGGACGTGGCGTTTTGGCTCGAGCAGTTCAAACAAGCGAAATATTCGTTGTCGAATGAAGAGCTGCGTCAGTATTTTCCCGCCACCACCGTCATTGACGGTCTCTTCAACCTCGCCGCACGACTTTATGACGTACGACTTGTCGTGCGTGATGATGTGGTCGCCTGGCATGAGGACGTGCGTTACTTTTCCATCGAGGACGCCAACGGTGACCTGCTGGGAGGCTTCTACACCGATCTTTTTGCGCGCAGCGGCAAACGCAATGGCGCGTGGATCGACGAGTGCGTTAGCCGCCAGAAATTGAATGGCGCCGCGACATTGCCGGTCGGCTACCTCGTATGCAATTTTCCTCGGCCCGATGATTCCGGCCTGTCGCTGCTCACTCACGACGATGTTGTGACCTTATTTCACGAATTTGGCCACATGCTGCATCACTTGTTGACGCGTATCGACATTCCCAGCATAGCGGGCATCAACGGGGTTCCATGGGACGCTGTCGAGCTACCCAGCCAGTTCATGGAGAACTTTGCCTGGAGTTACGACGTGCTCAAACGCTGCTCGGCTCACTCCGAGACCGGCGAGCCATTGCCGCTGGCGCTATTTGAAAAACTCAATCACAGCCGTCACACAGGTGCCGGTCTTGCGATGATGCGTCAGATCGAGTTTGGGCTGTTCGATTTTCGACTTCACACAGAATACGAGCCGGACCAACCGACCCGCGTACTCGAGACGCTAAGTGAAGTACGAGAGGAGGTGTCGATGCTGCAACATCCGGACTACAACCGCCTGCCGCATAGTTTTTCGCACATATTTGCCGGTGGCTACGCAGCAGGCTACTACAGTTACAAGTGGGCTGAAGTGCTGGCTGCCGACGCTTTTTCCGCCTTCGAGGAAGTCGGTATATTCGACCAGGCCACTGCGCATCGATTCCGCAACGAGATACTGGAGATCGGCGGCAGTCGCGACATCATGCAAGCCTACATCGCGTTCCGGGGCCGTAAGCCCACGATAGACGCGCTGCTGCGCCAGAACGGAATCCAGGCCGAGTGAAGATAGCTACATGGAACGTCAATTCCATGAACGTGCGTCAACCGCATGTTATTGAGTGGCTGCAGACCCATGAGCCTGACGTCCTCGTGCTGCAGGAACTCAAACAAGTCACAGAAAAATTTCCGGCCGACGATCTCAGGGCGATTGGCTACCACTCTATCGCGAGCGGGCAAAAAACCTATAACGGCGTCGCAGTCATCAGCAAGACGCCGGCAACGGATCCTGTAGCGGACTTTCCCGATTTCGATGATCCGCAGCGGCGAGTGCTCGCGAGCACGATTGATAGTGTGCGGGTCGTTAATCTCTATGTCCCGAATGGAGCGGAAGTCGGCTCCGAAAAGTACACGTACAAACTTGGCTGGCTCGCATCATTGCGCGACTTCCTGGATACGGAGCTGGGCAGACACAAGAAGCTCGTGGTGCTCGGGGATTTTAATATTGCGCCGGCAGACGCAGACGTTCACGACCCGGAAAAGTGGGGCGAGGCAATTCTTTGCAGCCCGCCGGAACGTAAAGCGCTGACAGACCTGATAGCTCTCGGCCTGACCGACGTGTTCCGTAAATTCGATCAACCGGAGAAAGCGTTTAGCTGGTGGGACTATCGCGCCGCCGGCTTTCGCCGCAACGCGGGACTGCGTATTGACCTGATACTCAGCAGCGCTGCGATGACCGAGCGCTGTACGGCCTGTTACGTCGACAAGGAACCACGAACGTGGGAGCGACCGTCCGATCACGCGCCGGTGGTCGCGGAATTCGATGCTTAGTCGCGAAAAACGCGGCATCTCGATGTAACATATTCCTGATGTTCACACTGTGAGGTCTGTAGCTGGCGTGTATGATGGCAATCAAAAAGAGCGGAGGGTCATGTCCCAGGATCGCCGTAACGACTATGACGTAACAAACACCGTGGAGGTAAGTAATCCTGTTGCGGTTCGCGATGCTGTGCAGGATTTGTTCGCAGAGACCTTCCCGGGCACGTCGTTCGACAAGCTGTGGCTCGCTTTCTACGACTTTGACCGCCTATTCACGGGCCGCTATCCAGGTTATAGGGGATGTGACACAACCTACCACGACAGGCAGCACACGCTCGATATGACGCTGGCGCTCGCGCGACTGGTCGCTGGCTATGAGCGCAGTGTGGAGCCCCCCGATCGCCTCGGCGCCGCGCGTACGCAGATGGCCATCATCACGTCCCTATTTCACGATTCAGGATATATTCGTCACGTGGTTCGCGATGAGAACTTTTCGAACGGTGCCGAATTTACGCTTTACCACGTATCGCGCAGCGCCGATTTCCTGCGCCGGTACCTGCCTGAACTCGGCCTGTCCCAGGACGTTGGCGTTAGCAGCATGATTGTGCACTTCACGGGCTACGAGCTCGACCTCGACAAGATTGAGCTGGACGATCCGCGCGATATCATTTGCGGCCACCTGATAGGCACCGCGGACCTTATCGCCCAGATGGCTGATCGCTGCTACCTCGAGAAGTGCCGCGATCGCCTTTACAATGAATTCGTCGTCGGCGGGGTGGCCGTTGAGAATGCGAGACCCGGCGAGTACATGGTGCGTTACAAATCCGGAAAGGACCTTCTGAGAAAGACGCCGATTTTTTACCAGCAGGTCATGCGAGAACGCTTAAACTCGAAGTTCAATCGCGTGTTCCGCTACGCCGAAGTTCTCTACAACGGGCAAAATCCTTACATCGATGCGATTCGCGTGAATATGACTCACCTGATGAACGTCATCGAGTCCGGCGACTGGTCCTTGTTGCGTCGCGAGCCTGCCTGTTACCTCGGTATTGCGAGCGCATTGCAGGACATCGAGCAACTGGTTGCATCGCAGCTCGCTTCGCTGACTGGCCGCAAAATTAAAGATGACAGTTCGTTACTGATGCCGGTCTGACGACGTTTTCATCGGCACGAATCCCGGCCGCTTTTGTATTCGATCGATCCAGGCCTGAATCGCCGGAAAGTTTCCAAGCTCAAAGCCACCCTCGTGAGCAACGTGTGTGTACGCGAATAGCGCAATGTCGGCGATGCTGAACCCGGCGTTCGCGATAAAGTCCTGCGACGCCAGTTGTTGCTCCATTAACTTGAGGGCTTTGTAGCCACCCGGCTGCTTTGCTTCGAGGTCCGCCTGTCGCTCTGGCGGGCTGCCAAGATATTTAACGATGAAACGTGATGTCGCGATGTAGGGCTCGTGACTGTACTGCTCAAAAAACATCCATTGCATTATGTTTGCGCGAGAGTAGCGGTCACCGCCACACAAGTCCGAGCCGTCCGCGAGATAACAGAGGATCGCGTTCGACTCCGCCAGGCCGCGGCCGTCTGCAAGCGCCATGAACGGAACCTTGCCATTCGGGCTCATCGCGAGAAACTCCGGCGTACGAGTATCGCCGGCAAGCAGGTCCATCTCGTGCCAGACGTAGTCAATGCCAAGCTCGGCGCACGCCAGCTGCACTTTGTAGCAGTTGCCCGATATGGAGTCTCCATATAACTCTGGCTTGTCAGCCAATGCCGCCTTCCTCGCGCCACAGCCTGAGCGCGTAATACTGGATTCGCGTTAGCCGTCTATTTGCAAGGAACGCTGCGAGTGCGGCGCTCGTGAACGCGTAGAACGCGTCCGCCGCGTTCAATACTTCGTTAAAGAACACAGGCCACGTCATGCTGGTTACGGCCTGCAATATGTGCATCGTATCCGTGGCGAAGGTTTCCGCAGTGTAATCGGCAGCGATTAGGATGTTTGCCGCCAGCGAACCTACCAGCGCCAGGGCTGCAGCGAGCAGCGCAAAATGCCAGTGGACGCCACGGCCGGCTCGCCTGACGGCGAATCCGAGCAGGACACCAAGCACGATGGTCATCCATGGAAATACTCGATCCAGGAGCGAGGTCATGGCTGCCCACAAAATGCTGAACACGACTATCGTGATAATTCCGGCGACAATGGCGTTACGCATGGATTGTTCGTCGACCAGTAGCTTGCCGTCGGCTGCGCTAGCGTCGCAAGGCTCTCCACTGCCATGTTTTTTTTGTAGTCGAAGCGGATTTTGAGGTTTGCCCATGGCGTGGATGATAGCGCGTCCAGTGATGGACTGAACCCCGCATAATGGGGGAAAATAGTC
>CAZVLT010000072.1:0-3606 GCA_964628105.1 uncultured Woeseiaceae bacterium
AACCACGGTGGCTGCCAGCCATAGAATGCGTTGCGAATTCGCAGCAGCGATCCACCACGCCAGCGAACGTGACATTTGCATGAGCACGACGCTCATTACCGTGTTGGCGAGCGCAACTCGTAACAATAACTTCGGCCAGCCACTCGTGTGCATTAAGACACTTTCGTGCCGCAGACCCCGATAGAGCAAGGCCGCATTGAGTACCGCAGCCACGGATGTCGCCAGCGCGAGTCCCGCATGTGGACCGGTAAATTCAACAGACGTCAAATACCACGCCAAAGACACGCTCAGAACCAAATTCACGGCAAGCGCGATCAATGCGATGCGCACCGGCGTGCGCGTATTTTCACGGGCGAAATAAGCTGGCGCGAGAATCTTCACGATTGAAAATCCAACAAGACCCATGGCATAGGCCCGCAGCGCCAGCGCGGTCATGCGAACCGAGTGTTCATCGAAGATGCCACCATGGAACAACGTGGCGACGAGAGGTTCTGCCAATATGAACAGGCCAATTGCCGCGGGCACTGAAATCAAGATAGCGAGCTTCAGGGACCAATCCAGGGTTCGCGTAAATGCTTGCCTGTCGTCATTTGCCCAAAGTCGCGACAAGTACGGCAGCGTTACCGTACCCAGTGCAATGCCGAATATCCCTAACGGAAATTCCATCAGTCGATCGGAAAAATACAGGTAGCTGATACTGCCAACCGGAAGCAACGAGGCAATGATGCCGCCAAGCAATACGTTTATCTGTGCGGCAGACGAGCCGAATATTGCTGGCACCATCAGTCGGAACGCGCGTTTCACCCCGTCGTGCCCAGGCAACCATTTCGGTCGCGGCAGTCTGCGTATCTGTGCAAGAAACGGCAACTGAAATAACAGCTGCAGAAGTCCAGCGACGAACACAGCGTATGCAAGTGCCATCACCGGTTCGGCGAGCTGCGGTGACAGCCAGATCGCAGCGGCGATCAAAACAATATTCAGGATAACGGGCGTTAAGGCCGGAACCGCGAAGCGGCCGTAGGTATTCAGAATGCCGCCGGCAAACGCGGTCAACGATACAAAGAATAAATACGGAAACGTAAAGCGCAGCATCAATGCCGCAAGATCGAGATCGCCCCCATCGCCGACGAAGCCCGGCGCAACAATCAATACCAGCAACGGGGCTGCGATGACACCAAGCAACGTAACGAGGAACAGAACGACGCCATACGTTCCTGCGATGGCATCGACGAAGGCACGAGCCTCCTCGTGACCATGTTTTTCACGATACCTCGCCATGATGGGCACGAATCCCGCGGAGAACGCACCTTCCGCGAAGAACCGCCGCAGCATATTCGGTATCCGGTTCGCGACCAGGAACGCATCCATAACCAGTGAGGCACCAAAAAATCGCGCGAATACGACATCACGAAGCAAGCCCAACAGGCGCGACATGAGCGTCATGCCACCGACGATGGAAGTCCGTAGTGCCAATCCGGATCCGGTGGCATTATCGGAAGATTCTGCGGACCCGCCGTCCGGACCGTTTGGTGTGCTGTTTTCGGTGCTCATGGCAGCGGTGAGTTTAGCCCACAAAAGTCATGGAATCAGTCATTTAGCCCGCGGTTAGAGCGGCCGGCGGCGCGCGTGCCTGTAGTTATTGACAATCCCGGCCCGGCCGCGAATAATACGCGGCTCTTTGAGAACAGGACACGGAAAAACCAGTGGCAAATATCAAATCAGCCGGGAAGCGCGCACGCCAGTCGGAGAAGACCCGCAAACACAACATGGGTCTGCGCTCCATGATGCGCACCAAGATAAAGAATGTCGTCAAGGCCTGTGATGCCGGCGATAAGGACGCCGCAGTGTCTGCATATAAAGAGGCTGTACCGGTTATCGACAGTATGATCAACAAGGGCATTGTCACCAAGAACAAAGCCGCGCGTCACAAGAGCCGTTTGAACAAGCGAGTCAAAGCGCTCGCTGTCTGATCTTTTTACCAGCAGTCGGTACCCGCCCCGCTTTGTGTCTTAATGCCGGATTGGTTGAGACTCAACGATCCGCATTCAGTATCTCGTGTAGCTTGTCCATACAGGGGAGCAGCCGTGATCGTGTATGTCGTAACACTGACATTGGCCACTGAAACGCTGTAGACACTCTCGGGATCTCCGGCGGCCAATTCACGGCCATCATCTCCGACAACCAGCGGGTTCGCGCCGTAACCAAGATTGGTCAGCGTTCCCGAGTATGTCTTGTTGTCCAGGAAGAATTGCTGCTGGCGATCGGCTATTTGCATCAGCACCGACTTGGCCGTCGTGCGCTTTGTATTGACGATATGTTGCATGTACGACGGGTAAGCGAGCCCGCTCAGGATCGACACGATCGCCACGACCACCAGGAGCTCAATGAGGTTCACGCCACGCTGACGTTTCGCAATATTCCATTCTCGCATTTCTTATTCCTCAATCATTATTCTTCAATCATCGACGTGACATTATTGGTCTGTATCTTCCTTCTGGTGCCAGAATGTCCGCCAACGTGTCGTTGTATTGACATTATCAATCTGCAAATCGGGCCGTAGAATCTTGTTGGGTGGCACGGATACCACCTCGGCCGGTATGCCGCCAGAACGCAAGTCGACGCTGCGGTCACTCGTTGAGTTGGCTTCCTCCGACGGCTGGTCCGGAAGGTCGTCACTGCTGTCGTAGTTCACGACCGATATCGCGTTCTGCAAGGACACGGCGTAGAGACGTCCGGAACCTTCGGAAGGCGAACACGCAGTTGCACCGCTTGACGTGTTCGGCAGATACGTCGTGAAAAACGTCATTCCGGTTATCGTAAGCGCTGTCGAGAGTACTTTTTCGCCTGGATCCAGAAGCCCCAGTCGCCATCCGTGAGCCAGGTTCACGAAACATCCACCGTCGGATTGCAAACAGTTGCTCGTGACATCACCAAAGTCCACATGCTCAACACCCGTATCGATACCGCTGCCGACTGACGTCTGGCGATCTTTGATCATGTAGAAGAAATCTTGGGTCACGCCGCCGATATCGAGCGGGTTCGGGCGCGTGCCCGAACCGATCGCGACGGCATCGAACAGACCGATGTCGTCCCTGGTCTGTACCAGGTCCGGACGATGAAAGAATCGCCTGTCCGTCGCAATGCTGGCAGCGCCTGCCGCGTGTCGGCCAACAGAGGCCAGCAGAGACAACTTCCAGTCTATGGTGTTGGCGCCGACAATATCCGCTCGCCAGATGTTGCCGCCCGTATCTCCAACAACGATACGGTCAGTCAGGCCATCACCATCGGTGTCAGCGACGGATAACGCAGAAGGAATACTGTCCTTAAGCTCCGGATGCTCGAAAACACTGGCAGCCGCACCACCCGAACCGCGACGCGCTTTCCAGATTAGCTCACCGGTTTCCGCATCAACAACGAAAATCGCGTTGCCTTCCGAGTCATCGGTTCCAACAGCACCGCGGGCGTCTTTGTTCATGTCATAGCCACCGGCGAACATGACCACCGGGCGTGGACCGGATATGGACTCAATCATGCCAAGTCTTGGATTCGAGAATGTGTAGCCCAGCTCGGAAAAATCGCCGCCCTTGCCTATGCGCCACAGGAGAC
>CAZVLT010000072.1:3706-5633 GCA_964628105.1 uncultured Woeseiaceae bacterium
AATGTGTAGCCCAGCTCGGAAAAATCGCCGCCCTTGCCTATGCGCCACAGGAGACTCGGTGATTCCGGGTTCGTTATATCCAAGGCGTAATAGTACTTGCCGCCACGTCGCATACCTACATACAGGTAGACGCGGTCGCCATCGCCCGACGAAATCGTGCCATCGAAATTGACGTCTTGAATAAAGGCGACCGGTGCGCCGTCCATCGTGTACGGGTGCGTCGTTCCTGTTCCGTTGTTGCGCAAGCTGCTCTGCACGCCCATCGATGCACGTGGCATGAATGCCCAGACTTCCTCACCGGACTCGGCGCCGCTGCCGTCTGTATTTCGCAACATACGCAACATGCCATCGTCGCTGGCTACGGCAATGTAAATTGCCGGGCTGCTTGGACCATGACCGTAGATCGCACCGTAGTTAATTGGCAACGGCCGGGAGTGCAACGCATCGCCGAATATCCAGTCGCGTGCTTCATTGGTTTCAAGGTCGCCATCGAGATCGTCAATATCAAGACCACGCGAGTAAGCGATCAGCACTTCAGACTCCGTAGTGCTCCCTGCGCCATAGTCGGCCTGCAAAGTCGCTGCCGTTATAGGATCGACATTAAGGCTCGAAAGGCTGGATGCCGTATAGTCGTAATAAATTGTTCGTCCGCCAAGCCCATTCGCTTCCTGGGGACTTCCTGAGATAAAACCAGGCGTCTTTTGCCCGGATCCGCCACGGGCAACGCTGCGCCCGTCACGACCCGAAACTTCACCTGCATCCAGGTCAGGTGCTGGCAACGAACTCGGATTCGTCCAATACGTCAGCGCGTCGAACCGTATTCGGCCGTCGGCTGCGATGGCCGGTGTGCCTAGCGCATCAACGAGTTCCGCTGTCGATGACGCGCTATTCGCACCGGTCAGTTTCAGCTTCTTGACGTTACCAACCCAATAGGGCTTCGCCTGTGCGTCGACCTGAAACAGCGCAATATAGATATTGTCCGTAATCTCGGCACGATTGAAAACGTTGACGGGAACCGATGCCGCAACAAATGTGCTACTGACACTGAGAATCTGTTTGAAGATCTCCTGCAATGTCGCCACGAGTTCATCCGGGTTCTCGCTAAGCACCAGTGGTTCGCCGGTGCCGCCTGCCTGGGCGTAACCCCTGGTCGTTGTATTGATCTTGCTGCTGTCAACGATGAAATAAGAGGTTAGGTTCTGCTTGTCGTCCAGATTATCGACCGTGCCATAGGTGCCGTTTGCGAGATCCGCGTCATTCAGGTACTGAATAACATCCACAAATTTTGCCTGCGACGAACCAAACCCGCCGGATGCGATGGGCGCTGAGATCGCGCCATCCGAATTGCTATCCTGGTTTGACACCTGGAACATGAGATTTACGGAAAAGTTCTTGGCACAAGCGCTGGCAGATCCCAATGGACTCACATACGACGGCATGACAATGGGGCCGGTCTCTATCGCTGTATCCCAGCTGATTGCCGTATTGTCGTCATTCAGGTTGATCTGGTTATTTGTACCGTAGTCTGTCCAGCCGTTGTGTGCGTTGTAGACACCCTGGCCGGTCAGGTAACGAAAGTGCTCGAAGAACAACTCTTTACCCTGGTAGGTGTGGCTCAAATTGCCCTGCGGTGTAGGCATGGCATCCAGAATGCTATGGAAGCGAGCCTTGGCGCCATTTGGGTCGCCCGGCTCGAACATGTCGAAGCCCATAGCAATGTATCCTCCATTGCTGCAATTCGTACGACCAAAGCCGGCGCAGTCATTATTGTAATTGTGGTTTAGCATCAGTCCGACCCGTACACCCTCCAGCGGGTCGAAGACCTTGCGCAGTGCGCCACGCATTACATCGAAGAACGTATAAGGGCCGGTTGGACTCATATAGCCTTCGTCAATCAGCGTATCGCACTCACCCCCGCTGCAGGCTG
>CAZVLT010000072.1:5733-9993 GCA_964628105.1 uncultured Woeseiaceae bacterium
TGCTGATACCCCAACCCGTCCTCAACTCGATCGAAGGTTGTTGTAACGGTGAACGATGCGCTGGTGAATTTGTCCATACTCGACTCGACAACCCTGGGCGGCGGCAGGTACACATTACCGGTTCGTTGTACCCGCGCCGACATGTGGCTTTGCGCGATCGCATCCGCGAGCATTGGATCATCAATGGGCAGGTCCGTACGATCGCAGTGATCCGTCTCGGTTTCCATCCCCTCTGTACAGAACGTATATCCTGTCATGCCAACGACCGGCGTCGACACGGGATTTGCCACAATCACATCGGCCAGGGCCTGGGCCGCCTGATCGGCTGCAACACGCGCCTCCTCGTTCTGCGCCATGAGCAGCCCCATGTTGCTGGAGCGCATGGATGACGTTGTCAACAGCGTGATTGCGATAAGGAATACCAGGGCGATAACCAGAATGGCGCCGGACTGCCGCTTTCTGCTTCCAATGCATTTAGTCGTATAACTCATCTTAAAATCCCATCATGTTCATGCTGCGAATGTTCTGAATGGCCACGGACGTCGAGAAAACGCGTCGATGAAACGAATCATCTGGCGTGTAGGCGGGCGAGTTGCTGATCGCGAATGTCTTTGTGTTCGTATAACGAGTATCGATGTCCGCAGTCCTGGCCAGGAGAAATATTCGCGCGCTCACCACATCCTGCACCTGGGCGAGCGTCGGGTTGGGAATGAACACGTTTGGTTGGCCATCGCTGCTCGTATCGATCCCGTACTCGACCTGCAGGTTTTCGATTCCCGTCGCTATACACTCTGTTGTCATGCCCGGCCCGGCGCCCGCGAGAACCTTTCTGCAAAGCGTGGGAATCCCATCGTCCGGCATATTGGCGTATCGGCGAATATAGTAAATGCTCGGGCGAAACTCCCAGTCGCCGAGTGGTGGCGTGACCACGATTGTCGGCGGAGTGACGAGTGGTGCCCGATACAACAGCCCAACGGTTCCATTGGTACGCAAGTAGATGCCGCCAGCACGAAGTGCAGCATCACCACCACCGACAACGCGCTTGATTGACACAACGTCAGTGCCCGCAAGCAATTCGTCACCCACGAAGCAGGAATGTGCGGCCCAGGCCTGTGTGGCTGTCGCGTTGTCTATTGCGGTGATCGATAGTGAATCTGCAGTCACGGCATCGACTGTCTGATACATCCAGTTCGGTTGGCCAGCGGGCCCGCAGTCAGCGCCAATGACGAGAGCGGCATCTTGCGTTACAACACTGGGAATGACCAGATCGGCGTAGTGGCCGGCCATGCTGATATCGAAAGCGATCTGACGCAGTGCATATCGCGCATCGTCCTGCATGCCCAATATGTTGTCGTCCTGTTTAAAGCTGTGACTGTTATTCACGAAGACCGTCACGATCGCACCGCCGAGAATGACAGACAGCAACATGCCTATCATCAGTTCGACCATGGTCATACCCGCCTGTGACTTTTTGGATTTTGTTTGCACGTCTAGCCCACTCAAAAATTCGGATCAATGTAAGTTGGAATTTGCACAATGCGTCGTAACTCGTCCTGGTCACCATAGTTGCCGCTGCCGGCACCACATGTATTGTTTGCCAGGCTGGTCAGTGAAGCCGTACCGCGCCAGACGATCGTGACGCTGTAAGTGCCGGCCACTCCGCCAGCGGGGCCATCAATACAAAGCGTCGACAAGACGAGTCCACCCGTACCGGCGCCTCCCGAAGTCTCCAGGTTGCCGTCCAGAAGCTGCTCCCAGGACCAAAGGTCGTACACCGCTTTTTGTATCGGATTACATTCCGCGCCAACCCGACAGTTCGGAACAGGTTGCTCACCACGGCTACCGCCGCCCATATCAGGCGCGGTCACATACTGGCTAATGGCACTGCCATTCGTACGCATATCCTCGAGCATCCCGTTCACAATCTGCGTCGCCGTGGTTCTCTGCATGGATTCGAAATTAGCTTGCTTCGCTACGGACTGAAGGCCACCAACTGCCAATAAGCCGATGCTGAAAATCACTAACGCTATGAGTAGCTCAAAAAGCGAAAATCCGGATTGCGGTAGCGGGCGATGCATCAATGTGCCTTCGGTGACAGCGACAACGGATCAGACGCAAGCTGGCGGTGTACCAGCCATGGTTGTCTTGGACACTTTCGGACGTCCAGACAAATCAATGATGATGACTTTCGCGTAGTCGGGTCCGCGACCATCGCAAATGACGAACTCACCGGTGTTTACACCAACTGTTGCATTCATGACTCGGCCGCTCGGTCGGTACATTAGAAATAAACCGTACTGATTCGATGCGATGCTAAGAGTGTTTGCTGCACCACCGCTGCCTATGATCGCCTCGTCAATATCGACAATCTGGTTACTATTGAGATCCCGGAAAAGAATCCAGCCGCTGTCCCAAGCGACCGTCTCGCAGGTTGCGCCATCCGAACTCGCGCACATGGTCACCCTGGCGTTTGTGGTTATGGCTGTATTTCTTGCCAGGTGCATCGACGAAATAAAATCATTGATCGCGCCAGTCTGTTTCGCGTTGTTCGAAAACGTCTGCAACGCCGGCGCAGCCAGCGATAACAGAATCGCTGCGATCGCGAGCACGACCATCAGCTCCATTAGGGCAAATCCGTTTTCCCGTTTCATTTCGTTGTCCTTTACCTGACGCTTCCCCGGGCCCTGGAAGGCGCCCCTGGAAACGAATTATTAGGGTTAGGAGGTCGAAATCATGTGATGACTGTCAAAAAACGGCTTATCTGTGCCATATTTTCCGACAAGTGGTCGATTTGTGGCGACCAGCGGTGTTAAGCCCGTCACAGTAGAAACTGTGAAATACGTTCTACTGGGCTTATGTCAAGCGCTTACGCTGTCCGGTCGCGTGGCGATGCGCTCGAGCTCCTGCATTACCGCCTTCCCGAGCTGTTCCGTGCCCGCACCGGTCGCTGCGCTGACCTCGAACACTGGGCCGTCCCACTTGAGTTCATCGAGCAGCATCTCTTTGGCAACCGCCAGGTCATCGTCGCTCAACAGGTCCGTCTTGTTGATTACCAGCCAGCGCGGCGTGTCTGCAAGATCGGCAGAGAAATTCACGAGTTCTTTCGCGATCGCGCGAACTTCACCAGCCGGCTCGACGTTAGGATCGATCGGTGCAATATCGACGAGATGCAGCAACAAACGGGTGCGCTGCAGGTGCTTCAGAAATCGAATACCGAGCCCGGCACCCTCTGACGCCCCTTCAATAAGGCCGGGAATATCAGCCATTACAAAGCTTTGCAGCCGGCCCACGCGAACCACGCCCAGATTGGGATGCAGCGTCGTAAACGGATAATCCGCGATACGCGGTTTCGCTTGTGACATCGCTGAGATAAGCGTCGATTTACCCGCGTTCGGCATACCCAGGAGACCAACGTCGGCCAGAACCTTTAGCTCCAGAAGCAGGTGACGACCTTCACCCTGCGTGCCGTTCGTCGTTTTGCGAGGTGCCCGGTTCACGCTGCTCTTGAAACGCGTATTGCCCAGGCCGCCCTGGCCACCTTCAGCCACTTTCTGCCGTTGGCCCGGTTCCGTTAGGTCGCAGATCAATTCGCCTGTGTCGACGTCATTGACCACCGTGCCACAGGGAATCATGACCTCAAAGTCGTCACCGGAGCGACCGGTCTTGTTGCGCCCGGCTCCACCCTGACCGGTCCCGGCTTTGAATTTTCGCGCAACACGAAAATCTGCCAATGTATTCAATGATTTATCAGCAACAAGGTAGACGCTACCGCCGTGGCCACCGTCACCGCCATCGGGGCCACCGCGCTCGACATATTTTTCACGACGAAAGCTCAGGCACCCGTGACCACCGTTGCCCGCTCGCACGCGAATTGTTGCCTCGTCGACGAATTTCATTGTCTCAAATATCTCATACAAAAAACCCCGCGATAGCGGGGCTCAGCGATCAGACTGTTGGGGCGCCCCCTGGGCCCTACTACGACGCGTCGACGACGCTAACGTATTGACGGTTCTTCGGACCCTTCTTCTCGAATTTGACGAAGCCATCTTTTTTTGCGAACAGCGTGTGGTCGCGGCCGACGCCAACATTGCGGCCCGCGTGAACGCGTGTGCCACGCTGACGAATAATAATATTTCCAGCGATAATGCTCTGGCCGCCGAAGATTTTGACGCCTAAGCGTTTACTCTCCGAATCGCGACCGTTCTTTGTACTACCGCCTGCTTTTTTATGTGCCACTGTACTGTACCTATCTGTTTCGTT
>CAZVLT010000073.1:0-9984 GCA_964628105.1 uncultured Woeseiaceae bacterium
GAATCTCAGGGAGATTCGACGCGTCCTTTGTCTTACCCGAGTCAGCCATTCCTCACCTGGTAGCGAAACCCTAACGGAATCCTCAGGTTATACAGGCTTGCCGAGATTTCGCAACGTCAGAACGCCCTCGATGGCAGCAATCTCTGCTAGCAGGTCCTGCGTCGGCTTTGAGTTAACGTCGACGATGGTATACGCGAGCTCACCGATGGATTTGTTCAGGAGATCTTCAATGTTGAGCCCGGCGTTCGCAATACACGTTGAAATCTGGCCGACCATGTTCGGCACGTTCGCGTTGGCCAGTATGATTCGCCAGGCATCCAGGCGTGGCAACCGCGCCTGTGGGAAATTCACGGAAAAACGGATGTTGCCGTTTTCGAGATAGTCCTTAACATTTTCCGCGACCATGATTGCACAGTTCTCCTCGGCCTCTGAAGTCGAAGCACCGAGGTGTGGAAATGTAACGGCCTTCGGATGTGCAATCAGTTCGTGCGTCGGGAAGTCGGTCACGTAGGAATGCAGCTTGCCACTATCCAGCGCAGCAATAACGGCGGCGTCATCGACGACACGGCCGCGCGCGAAATTCACGAGCACAGCGCCGTCATTCATTAACGCAAGACGTTCCGCGTTGACCAAATTTTTGGTCGCATCGATCAGCGGCACATGCAAGGTCAGGAAATCGGCGTGCTGAAACAACTGATCCAGGGTCTCGGCGTGCCCAACACCAGCAGACAGCTGCCAGGCATTACGAACCGTGATTGCGGGATCGAAGCCAACGACCTTCATGCCCAGAGACAAAGCCGTATTCGCAACCTCGACGCCTATTGCACCCAGGCCAACCACCGCCAATGTCTTGCCGGGTAACTCAAAGCCAACGAATTGTTTCTTGCCAGCTTCGACAACTTTCTCCAGTGCGTCACCCGTTTCGTTTAACGCAGCGGTGTACTCGTTTGCGCGGCAAAGGTTACGAGCGCCGATGAGCATGCCGGCGATCGCCAGCTCCTTGACAGCGTTGGCGTTGGCACCGGGGGCATTGAAGACCGGAATACCACGAGCGCTCATTGCCGCAACCGGAATGTTATTGGTACCGGCACCGGCGCGCCCTACCGCGGCGACGGATTCCGGAATATCCATCTCATGCATATTGTGCCCGCGCAGCAATATCGCGTCCGGGCGGGCCATTTCGGAGGCGACTTCATAGCGCTCGCGCGGCAGTCGACGCAAACCTTCGACCGCGATGTTATCCAGAGTTAATACCTTGAACATGGATGATCTAGCCTTCTGTCCGTTCAAACTCAGCCATGAACGCAATCAGCGCATCCACCGCGTCTTCGCTGACGGCATTGTATATCGAGGCACGCATACCGCCCACCGAACGATGACCCTTCAGGTTGGTCAAGCCCGCTGCCTTGCTGTCCTCCAGGAATTTTGCGTCCAACTGATCATCTGCCAGCATGAAAGGCACATTCATCAACGAACGGCAGTCTTTCGCAACCGGATTGCTGTAGAAATTCGAAGCATCGATGGCCGCATACAACTTTTCGGCCTTACGATCGTTGATCTGTGCGACCGCCTCCACGCCGCCTTGCTCCTTCAGATTCTGGAACACCAAATCAGCAACGTACCAGGCGAACGTCGGTGGCGTGTTCGTCATGGAATCTGAATCCGCGTAGGACTTCCAGGTCATAAGATGGGGGTTATCTGCCCTGGCCCTGTCCAACAGGTCGTTCCGCACGATGACGAGCGTGATGCCGGCTGTCCCGATGTTCTTCTGCGCGCCAGCGTAGATGGCCCCGAAGCGGCTTACATCAATTGGGCGGGACAGTATGTTACTCGACATATCGGCGACGAGTGGCACGTCACCACCCGGTACGAAGTGAAATTCGACGCCCCCAATCGTTTCATTTGGCGTGTAATGCAAATAGGCAGCGTTTGATGTGCGTCGCCAATTCGACTCGTCTGGAATGTAGGTAAAATTCTTGTCCGACGCGTCGGCCGCAACATTTACCGCACAGAATTTCGCGGCTTCTGTCGCCGCTTTCTTGCCCCAGCTTCCCGTTACAACGTAATCGGCCGTATCGCCCGGCGCCGCAAGATTCAACGGCGCCATGGCCATTTGCATCGTGGCTCCACCTTGTGGAAACAACACGCCGTAGTCGTCAGGTACGCCCAACAGTTCGCGTAAGTTCGCCTCTGCGCGCGCTGCGAGTTCCATGAACTCTTTGCCACGGTGGCTGACCTCCATGACGGACATGCCCGTGCCCTGCCAGTCTGGGAGATCGTTGCGAATTTTTTCGAGGACTTCGAGTGGCAGTGCCGCGGGACCGGCACTGAAATTAAAAACGCGTGACATTACTCGTCGTCATCTTCGATATATTCGATACGAGCGAGCCCAACAAGACGCTGCTCAACGCCCACACGGATCAGACGCACGCCTTGCGTGTTACGGCCCATTATCGAAATATCCTCCACACCGGTGCGAATCAGCGTGCCGTTGGAACTAATCAACATGATTTCGTCCTCAGCAGCGACCTGCAGCGCACCAACCGTGTTGCCGTTGCGACTACTGGTCTGAATCGCTATGACACCTTGTCCACCGCGACCCTGTACCGGGAAATCGTCGACGGGTGTGCGTTTCCCGTATCCGTTCTCGGTGGCCGTCAGTATTAAGCCATCACGAATGATTGTCAGCGCAATGACTTCATGCTTGTCGGGCAACTTGATGCCCCTGACGCCCGCGGCACCCCGACCCATGGGACGGACATCCTCTTCCTTGAAGCGGATCGCTTTGCCATGACTGGCCACCAACAGAATTTCCGCGTTGCCATCAGTGATAGCGACATCCACGAGTCTGTCTTCGCCGCGAAGATCCAACGCAATAATTCCGCTGGCACGCGGCCGCGAAAATTGACGCAGCGGTGTCTTCTTAACCGTGCCGCAAGACGTCGCCATGAAAACGAATTGGCCTTCTTCATATTCGCGAATTGGCAGCACTGCGTTGATGCGTTCGCCGTCTTCCAGCGGCAGCAGATTTACGATCGGCTTACCACGTGAACCGCGACTCGCCCGAGGTACCTGGTAGACCTTCAACCAGTACATCTTGCCGCGACTGGAAAAGCACAGGATCGTGTCGTGAGTATTGGCGATAAACAGGTTATCGATGAAGTCCTCGTCCTTAACCTTTGTTGCCGACCGACCACGGCCGCCGCGCTTTTGCGCCTGGTAGACATCAATCGGCTGCGCTTTGGCGTAGCCGCCATGAGACAGTGTCACGACGACTTCCTCTTCCGGAATAAGATCCTCGACACTCAGGTCAGAATGGTCCTGGACAATCTCAGTACAGCGTTCGTCACCAAACGCGGCGCGAACATCGTTTAGTTCGGTCTTGATAACAGTGAGGAGTTTGTCAGGGTCTGCCAGAATATTAGAAAGTTCCTTAATTTTATCCAATAATTCTTTGTATTCTTTAACTATTTTATCTTGTTCCAGTCCTGTCAGCCGGTGCAACCTGAGATCAAGAATGGCCTGCGCCTGGACGGCAGACAGGTGGTACCTGCCAGCAATCAATCCGCAGTCGCCTTCCAGTCCGTCGGGGCGAGTATCTGTATCGCCGGCACGCTCGAGCATCTCCGTCACAGCCCCAGGCTCCCAGTCCCGGCTCATGAGCCCGGCCTTGGCCTCCGGCGGTGATGCTGACGCTTTGATCAACGCGATGACTTCGTCAATATTGGCTAGCGCAATCGTTTGGCCTTCCAGGACATGGGCACGATCCCGCGCTTTACGCAAATCGAAAATAGTTCGACGAGTAACAATTTCCCGTCGATGCGCCAGGAACGCTTCGAGAATTTGTTTCAGATTTAGTAACTTCGGCTGGCCTTCGTGCAAGGCGACCATGTTGATGCCGAAGACGCTTTGCATTGGCGTCTGTTTGTAGAGGTTGTTAAGCACAACATCACTTACCTCGCCCTGCTTCAACTCGATGTAAATGCGCATGCCGTCCTTGTCGGACTCGTCGCGCAATTCGCTAATGCCGTCTATGCGCTTTGCGCGCACCAGATCCGCGATTTTCTCGATGAGGCGCGCCTTGTTAACCTGGTACGGCAACTCGGTGACAATAATGGCTTCTTTGCCGCG
Source organism: uncultured Woeseiaceae bacterium (assembly GCA_964628105.1). Lineage (GTDB taxonomy): Bacteria > Pseudomonadota > Gammaproteobacteria > Steroidobacterales > Woeseiaceae > UBA1847. Next base: position 4,132 of record CAZVLT010000073.1, read on the forward strand.
TAAGTTGATTACCTCAACATCAATCTTGGCGCGGATATGGACCCGGCCGCGACCGGTGCGATAGGCAGAGTAGATGCCCTGTGCACCGTTGATGATACCGGCCGTCGGAAAATCCGGCCCGGGTATGTGTTGCATTAGCCCCGGTATATCGATGGCCGGGTCTTCTATCAATGCCAGGCACGCATCGATGACTTCGCGGAGATTGTGGGGTGGAATATTCGTCGCCATGCCCACAGCGATTCCCGATGAACCATTGACCAGCAAGTTCGGCACTCGCGTCGGCATGACCGCCGGTTCACTCTCGGAACCATCGTAGTTCTCTACAAAGTCGACCGTCTCCTTGTCGATATCTGCGATCAGTTCATGCGCAATCTTCGCCATCCGCACTTCGGTATAGCGCATGGCGGCCGGCGAGTCGCCATCTACCGAGCCGAAGTTACCCTGGCCGTCAACCAGCATGTAGCGCATCGAAAACGGCTGTGCCATGCGTACGATCGTGTCGTAGACGGCAGTGTCGCCGTGCGGATGGTACTTACCGATCACGTCACCGACAACGCGCGCCGATTTCTTATACGGTTTATTGAAGTCGTTACCCAGCACACGCATTGCGTGCAGGACACGCCGGTGAACCGGCTTCAGACCATCGCGAATGTCCGGCAACGCACGCCCGACAATGACGCTCATCGCGTAGTCCAAATAGGACTGCTGCATCTCCTCCTCGAGACTTACGGTCAGCAATTCCTGTGCAACTTCTGCCATATACTCCTACTTTCTCTGCTCACAATTTGGGCCCAATCCCGGTCCTCGGAGCGGAATGTAAACGTCAATATTTACTGGATAACAATCGGGCGAATTTAGCGATTTTACCGACCTGTTTCGGCCCTTTTCTGACGGCCGGATAAGGCTAATAATAGTACCATACCGGACCCCGAAACAGCAGTGTTTTAGCCACTTTCAACGGGATTTTATGCGCTGCTGGAACTGCCCTGCGCGACGCGTATACTGCGGCGACTATGCGACATTGCGACACCCTGATTGCACCGCGTTGGTGCGTCCCGATTGAGCCAGCCAATAGCGTACTGACCGACCATGCTGTGGTGGTTACTGACGGGCGGATTGTCGAGCTACTGCCACTGTCCGAGGCGCGAGAAAAATATCAGCCAAGTGTGCTGATCGAGCGCCCCGATCACGTCCTGACACCGGGATTCGTCAACGCGCATACACACGCCGCGATGACCGTGTTGCGTGGTATCGCCGACGACATGCCACTGGAGCGCTGGTTGCGCGAAGGCATCTGGCCGGCCGAAAAACGCTGGGTCAGTGCAGAATTGGTACGTGACGGCACTGAGCTCGCCATCGCTGAAATGCTCTCCGGCGGTACGACCTGCTTTAGCGATCAGTATTTCTTTCCGGAAATCGTCGCTGAGACGGCCGTAGACTTGCAGATGCGGGCGATGATCGGAACTCCGGTTATAGAATTTCCGACCGCCTGGGCCACTGACACGGCCGAATACCTGAACAAGGCCACGGAACTTGTCCACGACCCTTATGCGGATCATCCGTTGATTGCCACTTGCTTTGCACCACATTCGACCGCCGCGTTGAGCGACGACTCGTTCGTTGAGCTGCGAATACTGGCTGATCAGCTCGACGTCCGCATACAGATCCATCTGCACGAAACCAAAACTGAAATCGAAACAGCGTTAAGCGCAACGGGGAAACGACCGTTCGACCGACTCGATGAGCTTGGGCTGGTGAATGCATCGCTGCTAGCCGTACACTGTGTTCACATGACTGAAGCAGAAAACGCGCGCTTCGCGGAGTCCGGCGTAAACGTTGCACACTGCCCGCGTTCGAACCTAAAACTCGCCAGTGGAATCGCGGCCATCACTGATTTTCGACGTGCAGGAATTAACGTTGCAATCGGCACAGATGGTGCGGCAAGCAATAATGTTCTGAATATGCTATCCGAAATGCGTACTGCCGCTTTGCTGGCAAAGGTTGCCGCGGACGACGCGGCTGCCATCCCGGCGGCCGAGGCGCTCAGGATGGCGACCCTCAACGGCGCCGCTGCCCTGGGGTTAGCGCACGAAACGGGTTCGATCGAAGTCGGCAAATGGGCGGACCTGGCCTGCACCGACTTAAATCGCCTGCATAGCCAACCAATTTACGACCCGGTGTCGCAGCTTGTTTACACAGCGCGCGCCGATCAGGTCACCGACGTATGGGTTGCGGGCAAACACCAGCTCGACAATGGCCGTCTTGTGCACATCGATACTGACAGCCTGCTGCAACGAAGCAACGAATGGCGCGAGCGCATAGCGAGGTCTTCAAGATGACAACGGCCAGAGACAATGTCGACCCGGCAGAGGTGGCGAAATTTGACTCACTGGCGTCACGTTGGTGGGATCCCGAGGGAGAATTCCGGCCGTTGCACGAAATTAATCCGCTGCGACTGGACTGGATTCGCCAACACGCAAAACTCAAGGACGCGAGGGTCGTCGATATCGGCTGCGGCGGCGGAATACTGTCCGAAGCCATGGCCGCGGCGAACGCGACGGTGACAGGCATCGACATGGCCGACGGGCCGCTAGCGGTTGCACGTCTGCACCAGCACGAGTCGAATGCAAAAATCGACTATCGGCAAGCAACAGCGGAAGAAATGGCCGCCTCTGAAGCAGGCACCTATGACATTGTTACCTGCCTCGAAATGCTCGAGCATGTGCCTGACCCGGCAGCGGTCATCAAGGCGTGTGCAGAACTGGTCAAACCCGGCGGCCACATTTTCTTTTCGACGATCAACCGCAATCCAAAGTCCTTCATGTTCGCCATCGTCGGTGCGGAATATGTGCTCAAGCTATTGCCGGCCGGCACACACGAGTACGAGAAGTTTATCCGGCCCTCGGAGCTGGAAGAGTGGTCACGTTATGCCGGCCTCGAACTTCAGGACAGCATCGGTATGCACTACAACCCGCTGACGAGGAATTACACGCTGGGTGACGGACTCGACGTGAACTACCTCATGTATTTTCGGCGCCCCGTCAGTGAGTAATCGATCGTGACGGAACTCTATGGCGATGAGTACAACGCTGTGATGTTCGATCTGGACGGCACGCTGGTCGACACAGCACCCGACATGGTAGCCGTTCTGCAGGCGCTGCAGCGTGACCAGGGTATCGAGCCGGTGTCGTACGAACTTGGGCGCTCGAATGTGTCAAACGGCGCCGTGGGCTTGCTGCGGGTCGGCTTTCCCGAAATCCAGGTCGAGTTCGGCGATGATCTGCACCAGCAGTACCTGGAACGCTATGCCGAGGCGGTGTGCGTTGAATCCCGACTATTTCCCGGGCTGGCCGAGCTGCTTGATGAGCTGGATGAGGGAGGATGTCCGTGGGGCATCGTTACCAATAAACCGGAACAACTGACCGCTCCACTGCTGCAGGGACTCGACCTCGCGGAGCGCACCGTTTGCGTCGTATGCGGCGATACGTTAGGTGTCCGCAAGCCAGATCCTGCACAACTGCTTCTCTCCTGCGATCTGGCTGGCGTCGATGCCTCCAGCGCGATATACATCGGCGATGCAGAACGTGACATTGAAGCCGGCCGGCGCGCCGGGATGGCAACAATAGCGGCAGCCTACGGCTACATCACCGAGGACGACGACCCGCGTGAATGGGATGCCGACGTCATTGCCACGACGACAGAGGAATTGACGCAAATCGTACTCAATGCAGTTAGTCTTGAGGCCTGATGAACGGCTTCACCTTTGACTCTGTTTACCTGGCAATCGGCCTGCCGGCCCTGGGTATTGGGCTGTTATTGGGCCTGCTCATCATGTGGCTGGTGAATCGTGGACAACAATCGCGTCTTCAGGATGAACGCGAAGCCGCTTTCGAGCTTGCCAACGCGAAATTGACGCAGACGTTTGCCGATCTTTCCAATCGCTCGCTGAAAGCGAACAGCGATACCTTCTTATTGCTTGCAGAACAAAACCTCGGCAAGCAGCAGGAAAAAGCCAAGCGCGAGTTGAGCGAACGCGAGAAGGCGGTCGAGGCACTGGTCAAGCCGATTGCCGACGCACTCAAATCATCGCAAAAACAAATCGCTGACCTGGAAAAATCCCGCAGTGAGGCTTATGGCGGCATCAAGAACCAGCTGGAAGCCATGCAACTAAGTCAGAAGTCCCTGACTCAGGAAACACAAAACCTGGTCAACGCATTGCGTCGTCCCGAGGTTCGCGGACGCTGGGGCGAGATCACGCTGCGACGCCTGGTCGAACTTGCCGGCATGGTTGAACATTGCGACTTCGTGGAGCAGGTGCACACGGAAGGCAATGGACAGATCATTCGGCCCGACATGGTCGTTCGCATGCCGGACCGGCGCGAGCTCGTCGTTGACGTGAAGACGCCGCTCGACGCCTACCTGTCGGCGGCAGAAGCACAAGATGACAACGAGCGCCAGTTGGGACTTAAACGCCATGCGAAGAATGTTCGGGCCCATATTCGTATGTTGTCGTCGAAGGCATACTGGAACCAGTTCGAGGAGAGCCCCGAATTCGTCATCCTGTTCATACCCGGCGACCAGTTTCTGAGTGCGGCATTGAACGAAGAACCCGACCTGATCGAATACGCGTTATCCAAGCAGATTATTCTTGCGACACCGACAAGTTTCGTGGCGTTGCTGAAAGCCGTCGCATACGGCTGGCGCCAACTGGCCCTGGCTGACAACGCGCAGGAGATTCGCGTGCTGGCCGAAGACTTGTACGGGCGCCTGGCGACGTTCGTATCGCACATGAACAAGGTGGGCCGCCAGCTCGCCGGCAGCGTTGAAAATTACAACAAGGCGGTTGGCTCATTGGAGCGTAGCGTGCTTCCGGGGGCACGTAAGTTTGTCGAGCTTGGCGTCAGTTCCAAGAAAGATATCGAAAAGCTGGAACTCCTGGAGTCTACGCCGCGAGCCATGATCGAAGGCGACGACTCTTGACCGCGGACCCACGTACCTACGAGTACGCGCAAGACATACTACGTGATCGAATTATCCTGATAACAGGTGCCAGCGATGGCATCGGTAAGGCGCTGGCTTTGCATGCTGCTAGCCTGGGCGCCCAGGTAATTCTTCACGGTCGCAACACCGCGAAACTCGAGAAAGTTTATGACGAGATCGATGGCATCGACGGTGCGCCGCAACCCTCCATTGCCGTTATGGACCTGGCGTCTGCGAATGCCGAGAGCTACACATCGCTCGCCGGGAGCCTGGATGGCGAGTTCGGTCGTCTCGACGGACTGGTGCACAATGCCGGTATTCTCGGCGAGCGCTTTTCGATCGAGCAATACGACGTCGAACTTTGGCAGCGCGTGATGCATGTGAATGTTACTTCCGCCTTCGCACTGACCCAGGTCTTGTTACCGTTGTTGCAGAAGTCCGAGGATCCGTGCGTCATATTCACCAGTAGCGGCGTCGGACGAACTGGAAAAGCATTTTGGGGAGCCTACTCGGTATCGAAGTTTGCGACTGAAGGGCTGGCCCAGGTCCTCGCCGACGAGCACCGTCACACAAACATGCGAGTCAACTGCATCAATCCCGGCGCGACACGAACAGGCATGCGTCTCGCCGCATATCCGGGCGAGGATCGCGACAGACTGAAGCGCCCCGAAGAGATTCTGGCGCCGTACGTGTACCTGTTGGGACCGGACAGTCGCGACGTTACAGGCGAGAGCTTCAACGCACAATAAGAGTTTACATTACAAAACAATTGTACCTTATTGTTTCCTAAATATTTTCTTGTGTCTCTTTTCTCTATTGCCATCACCAGGGGGCTCCTGGCCCGCCGCATGGTAAAGCGTTCGCACCTGCGCC
>CAZVLT010000074.1:0-9905 GCA_964628105.1 uncultured Woeseiaceae bacterium
AAATTCGGAGAGGTGGCTGAGTGGCTTAAGGCGCTCGCTTGGAAAGCGAGTGTACGTTTATAGCGTACCGCGGGTTCGAATCCCGCCTTCTCCGCCAAAATACGAAACGCCCCTCCTGGGGCGTTTTGTGTTTTTGCCGAGGGGGTCTGGGATATCGAACCCTGTTCGACTCATGCAGCGGCGAAGCCGCAAATGAGCACGCGAAGCCGAAGGCGTAGCGTGAATCCCGCCTTCTCCGCCAGAAAAGGAAAAGGCCCCATCGGGGCCTTTTTTATTCAACACCAATCAAAAAAAACGTGTGTCTCTGAGCCATTGCGGCGATAATCGCGGCCGGTCCGCGTCGGCTTCCCCGCGACGGTCAACCGTGAATTCCGCCAGGCCCGGAAGGGAGCAACGGTAGCGGTGACACCGGGTGCCGGGGAGCAGCTGGCGCGGGCCACTTGCGTTACACTGATTGATTATCTCAAAGCGTCTTTTTTATGAGTTATCTCGTCCTGGCCCGCAAATGGCGGCCCAAAGACTTTTCGGACACCGTTGGCCAGGAGCATGTGCTCCGGGCACTGATCAATGCCCTGGAATCCGGCCGGCTGCATCATGCCTACTTGTTCACGGGAACACGTGGCGTTGGCAAGACGACGATCGCCCGCATACTCGCCAAGGCGCTCAATTGTGAGACAGGCGTTACAGCCGAGCCCTGCGGCAGGTGCAGCGCGTGCAAGGAAATCGATGAGGGACGTTTCATCGACCTCATCGAGGTTGATGCCGCGTCGAAAACCAAGGTCGACGATACGCGCGACTTGCTCGACAACGTGCAATACGCGCCCGCGCGCGGCCGTTACAAGGTGTACCTGATCGACGAGGTCCACATGTTGTCCAAGAGCTCGTTTAACGCGTTGCTCAAGACGCTCGAAGAGCCACCACCGCACGTTAAATTCCTGCTTGCCACTACGGACCCAAAAAAATTGCCGGCTACGGTCCTGTCGCGTTGCCTGCAGTTCAACCTGAAGCGCATGACGCCAGGATTGATTACCGATCGCCTGGAGCACATTTGTGCTGCCGAAGGCATTGATACCGAACCCGCTGCACTCGCGATGCTCGCACGTGCGGCCGACGGAAGCATGCGCGACGCGCTCAGCCTGCTGGATCAAGCGATTGCATATTGCGGCGGCAAGATCGAAGAGGCGCCGACTGCAACGATGCTGGGGACGATTGATCGTGGTCACGTTTTGCGCTTGCTGCGACTACTCGCAGAAAATGATGCCAAGGGCATTGTCGACGCGATTCGGGAGATCGACGAACAATTTCCTGATTACTCACGGCTGCTTGAAGACCTTGCCAGGGACTTGCAGCGCATCGCCGTCTATCAGGTTGTCGGTACTTGCGACAGCGATGATGACATGTCCGAACAGGAAGTTGCCGAGCTCGCTGCAGCGATACCGACCGCCGACGTGCAGCTCTTGTATCAGGTAGCGATCATGGGCCGGCGGGATCTTCATCTCGCGCCAGATCCGCGCAGTGGGGCGGAGATGACATTGCTACGCATGCTGGCGTTCAAGCCCGGAGCTGGCGAGTCGTCCGCTGCAGCATCCAGCGTATCCGGTGGCGGATCCGTAGCGAAATCGGTACGCCAGTCAGCCGCCCCCGCGGCAGCGCCCAGAGCGGTTCAGGCACAACGTGCAAAATCAGAAACACCCGCACAAGCGTGGTCGAATCCGGACTGGAGTCAATTGGTCATCCAGCTGGGTCTTACCGGCGCCGTTCGGCTTCTGGCCAGCAATTGCGCGTATCTGCGTCGCGAGGGGAAAACTGTATACCTTGGTCTCGACCCACGCTCTGATTCACTTCTTACCAAGCCGCGCCAGAACACGCTCGCGGAACGACTGTCTGAGCATTTTGGCGAAAAGCTGGATGTTGATATCGCCATTACCGCCGAGGTTGGCGAGACGCCCGTTCAGGAGGAAACGCGTATGGCTGATGAAAAGCTGGAAGCCGCGCGCCGCACGCTGGAGGCTGACCCGACTGTGCAATCCTTGAAAAGCATGTTCGGGGCCGAGATAAAGACTGACACGATCGAAATTATCGCAGGAGACGGGGAATGAAAGGTGGCGTTGGCCAGTTAATGAAGCAGGCGCAGGAAATGCAGGCCAATATGAAAAGGGCACAGGAAGAAATGGCGTCCATAGCGGTCACCGGCGAGTCCGGCGCGGGCATGGTCCGTATCACTATGACGTGTCAGCACCAGGTGCAGGCAGTAGAAATTGACGACTCCATGATCGGAGACGACAAGGAGATGCTCGAAGACCTGATCGTTGCGGCGTTCAACGATGCCATTCGCCGCGTTGAGAAAACGGTTCAGGAGAAATTCTCCGGCATGGCCGCGGGCATGAGCTTGCCGCCCGGAATGACGCTGCCATTCTGATCGATAATGTCTTATTCACCGTTACTGGTTCGATTGATCGATGGTTTGCGCTGCATGCCGGGCGTCGGGCAGAAGTCCGCGCAGCGTATTGCATTCCACTTGCTCGAACGTGATCGTGACGGCGCGGGCAACCTCTCGTCTGCGCTCGCCGACGCCGTTAGTGGCATCGGTCACTGCAGTCGTTGCCGGATGTTTACCGAGCACGAATTGTGTGCAATCTGCTCAGCGAGCGGACGCGATACAACGATATTGTGCGTTGTTGAGTCTCCCGCGGACGTCATGGCGATCGAGGACGCGACCGGTTTTCGCGGCTTGTATTTCGTACTCATGGGCCACCTGTCGCCACTTGACGGTATCGGTCCGGACGAGTTGGGTCTTAGCCAACTCGAAGAATGGCTCGCCAACGGTGAAGTGGCCGAGTTGATTATTGCCACGAATCCGACAGTCGAAGGCGATGCAACCGCTCACTATCTCGCCGACATGGCGACTCGATGCGAGGTCAAGGCAAGTCGGATTGCTCATGGCGTACCGCTTGGCGGTGAGCTTGAGTATGTAGACAGTGGCACGTTGTCACACGCATTCTACGGCCGACGCGCCGTCGACTAGGAGGAGATCTCGATGACGAGTGACAATCAGGATTGTGTTTTCTGCAAAATTCTGGCGGGCGAAATTCCGGCCGATATTGTCTACGAGTCTGAAACTGCAATAGCGTTTCGCGATATCAACCCACGAGCCCCGACACATGTCTTGATCATCCCGCGAAGGCACATTGAAACGATCAACGATATTGCCGAGGAAGACCAGGCAGTCGTCGGCAGTCTTTTTTCCGCCGCGAGCGCGATTGCCGCCCAGGAAGGTGTAGCGCAGGGCGGTTATCGCGCGGTTATGAATTGCAATGCGGACGCCGGCCAGACCGTATTTCACATTCACCTGCATATGCTCGGCGGAAGAACAATGCACTGGCCGCCGGGATAGCTGCCTCCCTTTTGTTAATCAATAGCGACCTTCCGAGAGTTTTTCCGTCAGGTTCATGACGCGTTTGTAGCTTTCATAGCGTCGCTGGGCGATGGTCCCCTCCGCAACGCCACTCTTGACCGCGCATCCGGGTTCTCTCAAGTGCTTGCAGTTGGCAAAACGACAGTTCTGCGCGGCTGCGGCAATCTCGCGAAATCCAAGCGCCGCGTCCGGGAGCGAGTCGAGTGCCGGTGCATAGTCGCGGACGCCGGGTGAATCGATAACTGAGCCACTGCCAGGCAATGGAATCATTACCGAGTTAACCGTCGTGTGGCGGCCTTCGCCTGTCTTGTCAGAGATGTCGGCGGTTCGCAGCGCGGAGTCTTTAGTGAGGCAATTAATAATGCTCGACTTGCCCACGCCAGACTGCCCTACAATGATCGCGCTTTGCCCGGCCAGGGTTTTCTGAATTTCCGCGATACCGCTTTCGGTCTTCGCGCTGCTGCGGACAACCTCATAGCCAATCTTTGTGTACTCCGCGAGCTCCGCCGCCGAGCGCTCGGATCCCGACCCGAGGTCCGTCTTGTTGAACACAACTGCCGCATCGATGCCCATGAGTTCGGCAGCGCACAGGTAACGATCGACGATATACCAGTCTGGTTTCGGCGCCGCCGCAGCGACAACCATGAGAAGGTCCAGGTTGGCGGCGAGTACCTCGACCTGGCCTCTCGTGTTCGGGCGCGTCAGCTGGTTGCTGCGCTCCAGAATGCTCGTTATCAGCCAGTCGGCCTCGTTCTCGATCGGTTTGGCGCGCACCTTGTCACCGCACACAGGTCTTAGCCGCTTTCCCTTGATGCGGGCATCGACCTCATCGCCATTGGCGAGTCGCAGGCGCATGCGTCGGCTGTAGGTGGCAATGACAATTGCTGAGTCGTCGCTCATAGTGAAAGTATGCCGTCATGCGGGCAGCCTTGCACTCTCTGGCGATGTAAACTACCGCAGTCCATCTTGCAGGGAGTTTTGGGTATGCCTGACAGTGCTACGGAACGATCGACCAATCTGATCTGGATTGATCTCGAGATGACCGGTCTTTGCGCTCAGACAGACACGGTAATCGAAATTGCCACGGTGGTTACAGACAAGAACCTGCATGAACTGGCGGAGGGACCAGTGATGGCGATTCGCCAGTCGGCAGAGACGATGGCCGCGATGGACGAGTGGAATACCCGGCAACACCGGAATTCCGGACTAACCACGAGAGTTCTTGAAAGCAAAGTCAGCGCGAGTGAGGCAGAGCAGGAAACATTGGATTTTCTTGGTACGTGGGTCGACGCAGGAGCTTCGCCTATGTGCGGTAATAGCATATGTCAGGACCGTCGCTTCCTCGCCCGTGAAATGCCGGAACTGGAGAAATTCTTCCACTACCGTAATCTCGATGTCAGCACGTTGAAAATACTGGCACAACTGTGGGCACCGAGTGTTGCGAATGGATTTAGCAAAGAGTCCACACACTTGGCGTTGTCAGACATTCGTGACTCAATTGAGGAACTCGCCTGGTATCGAGAGCATTTGTTTGATGATGCCGCGCTGCAAGCCAGCGCAGACGATGTCTGACAAGCAGGTCGCGCCGTCCGCCGAACGCAATGGCGGGCCGATACTCGAGGTATTACGCACCGAATTCGCAAAATGTCGCAGCGTGTTGGAAATCGGGTCTGGTACGGGGCAACACGCGGTTCGATTCGCATCAGCCATGGAATACCTGCAATGGCAAACCAGCGATCTCGATGAAAACCATGAATGCATCAAGGCCTGGATCGTGGACGCAGGACTCGGCAATATTGCATTTCCATTGTCGCTGGATGTCAGAACCGCGACGTTGCCTGAGAATTGTTACGACGGGATTTATTCGTCGAACACGGCACACATCATGAGCCTGGCGGCGGTAAAGAGCATGTTTGCAATCGTCGGCGGTGCATTGTGTGATGGCGGCGCATTCTGCCTATACGGTCCTCTTCGGCAAGATGGCGATTTCAATACAACGAGTAATGCCGCGTTTCATCAGGCGCTGTGTGCACGCGACCCTGAAAGTGGCATACGCGACCTGGCGGATCTTGACGCATTTGGCGCGCAACACGGGCTAACTCGAAGCAAGCTTTACGCGATGCCGGCCAACAATCATATTGCTGTATGGCGGAAGGGGTGAGCGAATGACAATACATACGGGCGGCTGTCACTGCGGTGCGGTGAAATTCGAAGTCGACGCACCAGCCGTTATCAAGGCAACTGAATGCAACTGCAGCATCTGCAAGAAGAGCGGTTTCCTGCACTTGTTTGTGGCGCGGGATAATTTCCGCCTGTTGCAGGGCGAGGATTCGATTACGACATATACATTCAATACAGGCGTCGCGAAACATCATTTCTGCAGGCACTGCGGCGTCAAGTCATTCTACGTGCCACGATCGCATCCGGACGGACTCAGCATCAATGTAAACTGCATTGACGCCGAAACGATCGAATCGCTACACGTAACACCGTTTGATGGCCAAAACTGGGAGCAGAATGTATCGAAACTGTCGCCTTTAAGCGACTGATTTACCTCATTATTAGCTGGCGACAAGGACAGGCTTGTCATATAGTTGCCGAATACGGAGTGGGTCCGTGACGAGAAGACAATGTTGACGACAATTCGCGCGCTGCTGGCGTCCCTGGTACTCAGCGCTCCCATGGCTTTCGCTGCGCCTGCATGGGTCAGCGATCAGTTCGAAATCACGCTGCGCTCGGGGCCGACCACGAGTAATGCGATTCAGTTGATGGTGAGAAGCGGCATGCAACTGGAGGTATTGGAGCGCGATACCGAGAGTGGTTACTCGCGTGTTCGTACTCCAGGTGGCACCGAAGGATGGGTTCTGACACGCTACCTCATGAACGAGCCCAATGCGCGTGAACAACTGCAGCAATTAACCAGCCAGCTAACGAACGCTCATTCACGCGGCACGTCTCTCGACTCGGAACTGACGGCCATCAAGGCCGAATACGAGTCGTCCAATCGTCGCATCGCAACGCTGGAACGGGAAAAGGCGGCTGTTGAGCAGGAGCTCGCTAATATCAAGCGGACCGCGGCCAATGTTCTTGACATTGATGAGCAGAACAAGTCCCTGATGAATCGGCTATCCGCCGCTCAAATTCGTGCGGATACGCTTGACCAGGAAAACCGCCAGCTGAGCAGTCAAACTACACGATATTGGTTCATGGCAGGGGGACTGGTGCTGCTGGTAGGCATCTTACTGGGAATCTGGCTGCCGCGTGTGCAATGGCAGCGTCGCTCGCGATACGATCGTTTTTAGCAGGGCCTGAACGACCCGCCTAGATTTCTTCGCCAGCGAGAAACATCCAGGTTTCGACAACTGTATCGGGATTCAGCGAAATGCTCTCGATTCCCTGGTCGAGTAGCCAACGCGCAAAATCAGGGTGGTCTGACGGCCCCTGGCCGCAAATTCCAATGTACTTTCCTTGTTCCTTACAGGCCGCGATCGTCATTGCGAGCAGCGCCTTGACCGCGTCGTCACGCTCGTCAAATGTGTCCGCGACAAGCGCCGAATCGCGATCCAGTCCCAGTGTCAACTGTGTCATATCATTCGAACCGATGGACATGCCGTCGAAATGTTCCAGGAATTGATTTGCGAGCAGGGCGTTCGCCGGCAGCTCGGACATCATAATTACCTTTAAATCATCTTTGCCGCGTTGCAGTCCATTCTCAGCCATTACGGCAACGACATCTTTTGCCTGTTGTACGGTGCGAACGAACGGGATCATGATCTGCACGTTCTTTAAGCCCATATCATTGCGTACGCGCTTCAGTGCCTCACACTCGAGATCGAAACACGGCCGGAAACTTTTTGACAGGTAACGTGCGGCACCGCGAAATCCGAGCATCGGATTTTCTTCTTCGGGTTCGTAGGCGTCGCCACCGATCAAGTGGGCGTACTCATTCGATTTGAAATCCGACATGCGGACAATGACAGGTTTCGGTGCAAACGCTGCCGCGATGGTTGCGACGCCTTCCGCCAGCTTGTCGATGAAAAAACTGACCGGATCTTTGTAGCCGGCCATTTGATCATCTATCGCAGCGCGCGTGTCATCACTCAGTTGGTCGTATTCGAGCAATGCCTGTGGGTGAACGCCAATCATTCTGTTGATGATGAACTCGAGGCGCGCCAGCCCAACGCCGTAGTTGGGAATACTGGCGAAATCGAATGCACGATCCGGATTGCCGACGTTCATCATTATTTTCACTGGAATATCCGGCAGTGAGTCCAATTCAATTTGCGTCTGCTCAAACTCGAGATTGCCTTCGTAGACGAAGCCTTCATCGCCCTCGGCGCAACTCACAGTCACTTCGGCGCCGTCCTTGATCCTGTCGGTCGCGTTGCCACATCCCACGACCGCCGGAATACCGAGTTCCCGCGCGATTATTGCTGCGTGGCAGGTTCGTCCACCGCGATTCGTAACAATTGCCGCCGCACGCTTCATGACGGGTTCCCAGTCAGGGTCAGTCATGTCTGAAACGAGCACGTCTCCCGCACGAACGCGGTTCATTTGCTTTATGTTGCGGACGATCTTGGCTGTGCCGGCGCCGATTTTCTGTCCGATACTGCGTCCTGTCGTTATTACCTTCGAGTGGCGCTTCAGCGCATAACGCTGAATCGTCCGTCCGCTGCGGCTCTGCACGGTTTCGGGACGGGCCTGTAAAATGTATATCTTGCCGTCGTTGCCATCCTTGCCCCATTCAATATCCATTGGACGCTGGTAATGATTTTCGATCGTGACGGCCATTTTGGCCAGTTCGATGACATCGTCGTCGCCAAGTGAAAATGTGAGACTTTGCGCCTCGTCAACGTCAACTGTGGTGACAGTCTTGCCGGGCGACGGATCATCGCTATAGATCATCTTAACGGCTTTGCTGCCGAGATTTTTTCGCAGGATCGGCCAATCGCCCGCCGCCAGGGCAGGCTTGTAAACGTAGAATTCGTCGGGATTCACCGCGCCCTGAACGACAGTCTCACCAAGCCCGTACGAGGCGGTAATGAACACCGCGTCTCTGAAACCGGACTCGGTATCAAGAGTAAACATGACGCCGGCGGAACCAATGTCGCTACGCACCATAGTCTGAATACCGGCCGACAACGCGACCTGACTGTGGTCAAAGCCCTGGTGCACCCGGTAGGCGATAGCTCGATCATTGAACAGCGATGCGAAGACCTGGTGCATCGCGGTGACGACATTGTCGAGGCCACGGACGTTCAGGAACGTTTCTTGCTGTCCGGCAAACGATGCGTCCGGCAGGTCTTCCGCCGTCGCTGATGACCGCACAGCAACAGTAATGTCCTGCCCGTTGCTCATTTCACGCCATGCTGACCCGATGCTATCCATCAGACCTTGCGGCAGAGGTGCCTCGAGAATCCAATTTCGAATCTGGGCGCCCGCGGACGTCAGCGCGTCAATATCGTCGACATCGAGGGCAACAAGCAATTGGTTTATTTTTTTGTCGAGATCGTCGGCGCGGAGAAATTCGCGATACGCAGCGGCGGTCGTTGCAAAGCCACCTGGGACCGAGACTCCCAGATTGCTGAGGTTGCTGATCATTTCACCGAGAGACGCGTTTTTTCCACCAACGGATTCGACATCGTTCATGCCAAGCTCAGCGAGCTTGATGACGTAAGACCCCAACATTTACTCCCTTGTTTTCCGCTGCAGGAAATGGACAATCCTACGGATGGATGAACGTACCGTATTTTTTCTCTCGGACCAGACCGGCGTTACCGCCGAGACGCTTGGACACAGTCTGATCACTCAGTTCAGCGCCCAGAACTTTCGGCGAATTACTTTGCCATTTATAGATACTGAAGACAAGGCGAAGGAAGCAGTGCGTACCATTAATTCAGCGGGGGAGGCCGGCGCTCCAAAGCCGATCGTATTTTCGACGCTCGTGCAGGAAAATTTCAGGGCGATACTCAAGGGCGCGAATGGCCTGCACCTGGATATTTTCGATGTATTCCTGACGCCTCTGGCCGATGAGTTACAGGAACAGCCGAGCTTCGAGCTTGGGCGTGCACATGGCGTGAGCGATATCGATGCTTATATGAAACGCATCGAGGCTACCAACTTTGCATTGGCAAACGACGATGGTGGCATAAGTCGTGATTATGAAATGGCCGATGTCATTCTGATCGGCGTATCTCGTTCAGGCAAGACACCGACATGTTTGTACCTGGCGCTACAGTATGGCGTCTATGCGGCGAATTACCCGCTTACCGATGAAGATTTTGAAAGCGGCAAGCTGCCGGATTTTCTCGTGCAGCAAAAGAACAAACTATACGGTCTGGCGATCGCGCCCGATCGTCTGCGACAGATTCGCAAGGAACGCCGCCCATTGGGTAAGTATTCATCGGTGCAGCAAGTGCGATTTGAATTGAGAGAGACACAGAAATTGTTCCGCCGTTACGGTATTCCGTACGTTGATACGACAGAATTT
>CAZVLT010000075.1:0-9889 GCA_964628105.1 uncultured Woeseiaceae bacterium
GATCGCAATCACAAACTTTCCCGATTTAGGGCCGGGCGTCGTGCAGCTTGGATCGCTGGCGGGTGATGCGGGTATCGTGAACCCGACAAGCCTGATCGGTGAGGGAATCACCCTGGGTATTGGCCGCATCGTCGACGACGGTGTAAGCTTTGCAGCGATTCTACGTGCCCTTAACGGCGACGCGAATACCAACATTATTTCCACGCCTTCAATCGTCACAACAGACAACGAAGAGGCCACGCTGACCGTTGGCCAGGAGGTTCCGTTTGTTACGGGTTCGTTCACAAATACGGGCAGCGTCGGCGGCGCAGTTAATCCCTTTCAGACCATCAACCGGCAGCAAATCGGCGTAAAGCTCTCGATCACGCCACAAATCAATGAAACTAATTCGCTGGTGCTCGACATATCACAGGAAATATCGAGTATCGCGCAGTCAGCAGCCGGCGCCGTCGACCTCATAACGAACCAACGTACCATTGAGACGACCGTTATCGTCGACGACGGCGAGATACTGGTGCTCGGCGGGCTGCTGGAAGACGTGCTGCGTGAAAGCGATCAACGCGTGCCTATCCTGGGCAGAATACCGTTGCTTGGAAACCTGTTTCGCAGTCGCAAGACCGACATGATCAAAACGAATTTGTTGATTTTTATTCGTGCAACGATCCTGCGAGATTCGTCGCAAACAGCCCTGGAAACGAATTCGAAATACAACCTGATGCGGCAGGTTCAGCAGGCACAACAAAACCAGAATGTGCAGTTAATGCCCGGAGCGAAACGACCGATGTTGCCGCCACTTGAAGAAACACGAAGCGAAGACGATAGCGAAACCGCGGAATAGTAAATGCCATGGACGCCGATAGCGAAATCGTAATGGAAACCAGCAGCGAGGAGGTCATCCCGTCTGCGCGTCGGGTACTACCTTTTTCGTTCGCGAAACGCCACGGTGTGATGATTCGTGACATTGACGCCAATGGCGGTGATGTGGTCTACCGCGATGGCGCTTCACCGCTCAGCCTTGCAGAAGCGCGGCGCTTCGCCGGAGTGCCGCTCACGATGTCGCGTGTATCGGCCGAGGTTTTCGATACGCTGCTACAGGAATCCTACGAGCAAGACAGCACCAAGGCGTCGCAGATGGTCGATGGGCTGGATGAAGAGTTCGACCTCACACAGGTTGCCCAGGAACTGGAACCATCCGATCTTCTTGAGAGCGACGACGATGCACCGATCATTCGTTTCATCAATGCGGTATTAACCGAGGCGATTAAGGAAAGCGCGTCCGACGTTCATATTGAGACCTACGAAAATCGCCTGGGCATACGATTTCGCATTGATGGCGTCATGCGCGAAGTGCTGCAAACGCGCCGTGCGCTCGCGCCGCTCGTCGTGTCGCGCATCAAGGTGATGTCGCGCCTGGATATAGCCGAAAAACGCCTGCCGCAGGACGGCCGAATTTCGCTGAAAATCGCCGGCCGCGCCGTAGACGTACGCGTGTCGACAATTCCCTCGGGTTATGGTGAACGCGTCGTTTTGCGCTTGCTTGACAAGCAAGCAGGCAGGCTCGATCTCGAGTCCCTCGGAATGGACGAGGCGTCAACGCGGGCAATGGACGAACTCATCCACAAACCGCACGGTATCATTCTGGTTACAGGGCCAACCGGCTCTGGCAAAACCACGACGCTGTATGCCGCGCTGGAGCGCATAAACGACAACAGCCGTAACATCATGACGGTCGAGGACCCAATCGAATACCTGATTGACGGCATCGGCCAGACCCAGGTCAACACCAAAGTCGAAATGACATTTGCGCGTGGTCTGCGAGCAATTCTGCGGCAGGATCCGGACATCGTCATGGTGGGTGAAATTCGCGACCTGGAAACCGCCGAGATTGCTGTGCAGGCCAGTTTGACTGGCCACCTGGTCCTGTCAACGCTGCACACCAACACGGCGTCCGGCGCTGTCACCAGGCTGCGGGATATGGGTATTGCACCGTACCTGCTGTCATCCAGTCTTATCGGCGTCCTGGCACAACGATTGGTTCGTGTACTGGATGACGAGACCAAGATTCCATACACGGCGAATGAACATGAATGTGAAGTTCTCGGCTCTGACGCAGCGTCGCCACCAACCTTGTATAAGCCGGGCACGGGCGGGAATCGCGGCTTTGCCGGGCGCACAGGTATCTACGAACTCATCACGGTTGATGACCGCTTTCGGGAAATGATTCATGACAACGTCAGTGAGCAGGAGCTGGAGCGTCACGCGCGCACTTCCGGCCCGAGCATTCGCGCCGACGGACGCCGTCAGGTGCAACTTGGCCGCACGACGCTTGAAGAGGTCATGCGTGTAACTCGAGAGGACTAGTCCATATGGGTGCGTTCGAATACGTCGCCATGGACGCAGCGGGCAAACAGTCCAAAGGCCTGCTTGAGGGCGACACACCAAAGCACGTACGCCAGCTGCTGCGTGATCGAAACTTGTTACCCGTCAGCGTTACTGAGGTAGCACAGAAAGAAGCGCGGCGGCAACGAAGTTTTTCATTCCGAAAAGGCATGTCAACGTCGGAACTGGCGTTAATCACGCGGCAACTCGCGTCCCTGTCGCAGTCGGGCATGCCGCTCGAAGAATCTCTGCTCGCGGTGTCGCAGCAAAACGATAACCCACGCAGTAAAAGCATACTGCTTGGCGCACGCGCCAAGGTGATGGAAGGCTATACGCTGGCCGACGGACTGAGCGAATTTCCGCAGGCGTTTCCCGAGCTGTACCGCGCCACCGTGGCGGCTGGCGAGCAATCGGGACATCTCGATGTCGTTCTCGAGCGTCTCGCCGACTACACCGAGTCAAGACAGGAACTCCGCCAGCGCATAACCAATGCGATGGTGTATCCGATTACCCTCGTCGTCATGGCCGTTGGAATCATCAGCTTTATGCTCGCGACCGTGGTACCCAAGATCGTCGGTGTGTTCGAGAACACAGCAGCGGAGCTACCTGGACTGACTCGGGGTCTTATTGCCACCAGCGATTTTCTACGCAACCACTGGTTGTTGTTGATTATTGGCATCAGTGCCGCTGTCTACGCAGTTTGGCGACTGTTGCAGGAAGAGGGACCACGCCGCAGCTATCACAGATTCCTGTTGCGCATGCCTATTACCGGTCGCCTGACACGCGGCATCAACACGGCGCGCTTCACACAAACATTGAGCATTCTCGCGGGCAGTGGCGTGCCGATACTCGAAGCCCTGAAAATATCCGGGCAGGTGATTGAAAATCTGCCGATGCGCGACGCCGTCACGGAAGCGACAATTCGTGTGCGCGAAGGCGCGCCGATCAGCGAGTCACTGGCGTCCAGCAAACTGTTTCCGCCGATGATGATTCATCTGATATCCAGCGGCGAAGCCGGTGGCAGACTCGAGGAGATGTTAACGCGGGCCGCAGCGGGACAAGAGCGTGAAGTCGATGGCCTTATCGCCACATTGCTTGGTATATTGGAACCGTTGCTGATTGTAGCCATGGGCGGTGTGGTACTGACAATTGTGCTCGCAATTCTGTTGCCCATTTTTGAAATTAACAACCTTATTCGCTAGTGTGCTGTTTGTTGCTGACGGAAAAACCTGAAGAGGGGTATGCGATGACCGGTAAGAACGGTGAGAATGGTGACGAAGACGAGAACGAAGTTGAAGACGTTGCAGATGTCGAGGACGTTGAGGATGTTGAGGATGTTGAGGATGTTGAGGGCGACAACGTCGGCGATATATCTGTAGAAATCAACGTCGATGAACTCGTCGCTAAGATCGAGTCAACGGGCTCTAATGATTCGGCAGAGAATGCCGAAATACGAAAGAAGCTCGACAAGATTCGCGAACAGCAGGACGAGAATCTCGACGGCACCTACAATTTCAATCTCGACGACGACGTGTAGGTTGCATTCAACGAAAGTCGCGCGACCGAACATCGAGTCCGCCGAGCAACTCGGTGTGATCGTCAAGTTGCCGCGCGATAACATGTATCACCTTGCCTTCGATCTGTAGTTCTCCTGCGATACCCAATAAGCGGGCGTTCAGCAATGCGGCTCGATAGCGTTCAGCGACCTGCTTCCAGACGATCAGGTTTACCTGGCCGGTCTCGTCTTCAAGCGTAACAAAGGTAACGCCACTCGCCGTCCCTGGTCGTTGCTTCGTGATCACCAACCCCGCGACATTAATCTGCTGGCCGTTGCTCATGCCGGGCAACTGCCTTGCCAGGACATAGCGATAACGATCCAGGTGACGACGCAACAGGCACATAGGGTGTCGCCCAAGCGTGAGTCCGGTGTTTTGATAGTCGGCGACAATATTCTGTCCCTCCGTCGGCTTCCTGAGCAGTGGCGTTGGCTCATAGCGCTCCATGGACTGGAACAGCGGCATGGGTTTCTCAGTTCCCGCAACAGCCCAGCGCGCCCGATGGCGGTCGCCTGATATGGCCCGCAGCGCCCCTGACGATGCGAGTACACCGAGTTCGCGCCGATCGAGGCCCACACGTTCAAACAGTCGTTGCACCCCTTCGTACTCACCTGACAGTCGTTCGGCAACGATCCTCTGCCCTGCTTCCTCCGCTAGTCCCTTGACCATACGCAGTCCAAGACGCAGGACAGCAACACCATCACCGTTCGCATCGACAACAGATTCCAGGGAACAATCCCAGTCACTGCGATTGATATCGACAGGACGAACCTCGACGCCGTGACGGCGCACGTCCTGAACGAGCTGCGAGCCCGAATAAAACCCCATCGGCTGACTATTCAACAACGCACAGGTAAACGCGGCGGGGGTATGACATTTCAACCAGCACGACACGTAAACCAGCAACGCGAAACTCGCCGAATGTGACTCGGGAAAGCCATATTCACCGAAGCCTTCGATCTGACGGAATATCTGTCGCGCAAATTTTTCGTCGTAGCCGCGCTCGCGCATGCCGGAAATCAACTTGTCCTCAAACGGACCTAAACCACCGCGGCGTTTCCATGCCGCCATTGCGCGGCGCAGACGATCCGCCTCGCCGGGCGTAAAGCCCGCTGCAACCACAGCGAGTTGCATGACCTGTTCCTGGAAAATCGGCACACCCAGCGTGCGCTGTAACACGCCTTTCACTGCATCGCTTGGGTAGTCGACCGCTTCTTCGCCGTTCCTGCGTCGCAAATACGGATGCACCATGCCACCCTGGATCGGGCCTGGCCGGATAATCGCAACCTCAATGACCAGGTCGTAATAACAACGCGGTTTGAGTCTCGGCAACATGGCCATCTGCGCACGCGACTCGATCTGAAACGCGCCCATGGTGTCGCCTTCGCAGATCATGTCATAAACGCTTGGGTCCTCTGCTGGAATTGTTGCAAGCGTGTATTCGCGACCGTCAAAACCCCGAATCAGGTCAAAGCTGCGCCGAATCGCAGTCAACATGCCGAGGCCAAGCACATCGACCTTGAGTAGCCCGAGGTCTTCCAGATCGTTCTTCTCCCACTGAATGACTGTTCGATCTGGCATCGCAGCATTTTCGATGGGCACGAGCTGGTACAGCGGTGCATTTGAAATAACAAAACCGCCGACATGCTGCGACAGGTGGCGGGGAAATCCCATCACCTCACGGACGAGATACAGCAGGCGTTTGATAATCCCGCTGTCCGGATCGAGCCCGGCCTCGAGAATTCGGCTGTCATCAACTTTGTGTCCGTCCCACCACTGCATCGAGCGGGACAGGCGACTGATCTGCAGGTTACTGAGGCCCAGGACCTTGCCAACATCGCGCAGCGCGCTGCGCGGCCGGTAGGTAATGACCGTTGCCGCAAGTGCAGCTCGATCCCGGCCGTACTTGCCATAGATGTATTGAATGACTTCCTCACGACGCTCGTGCTCGAAATCGACGTCGATGTCGGGCGGTTCGTTACGTTCCTTCGAGATGAAACGTTCAACCAGCATTTCCATGCGCCCGGGATCGACCTCTGTTATCCCCAGGCAAAAGCACACGGCTGAGTTCGCAGCCGAACCGCGGCCCTGACACAGAATGTTACGTGAACGTGCGAAGGCAACAATGTCCTGTACGGTCAAAAAGTACGCTTCGTATTCAAGCTCGGCAATCAACTTGAGTTCTCGCTCAAGCAGCGTCGTGACCTTGCCGGGCACGCCACCGGGCCAACGTCGTTGCATGCCCTCCTCGGTCAGCTTGCGCAGGTACGTCGCCGGTGTTTCTCCTTCTGGTACAAGCTCATCGGGATATTCATAGCGCAATTCGTCAAGTGAAAACTCGATGGCGGCAGCTATACGTACGGACTCCGCGAGTAAATCAGGTGGATAGACACGTTGCAGCACCTCAAGTGATCGCAAATGCCGTTCGCCATTTGGATACAACGCAAAGCCTGCCTTATCAATGGTCGTCCCAAAGCGAATTGCGGTCACCGCATCCTGCACTATGCGGCGCGCGCGACAATGCATGTGTACATCACCACACGCGACCAGAGGCAGTTTCAGGCGCCGTGCCTCTTCGCGAAGCTTGTCGAGCTGTTCTCGCTGCCGGCCGTCTGCCAGCAATTCGACCGCTATCCAGAGACGATCGCGAAAGGTCTCACGTATCCAGTGATCCTCAACATCAAGCGTGAAGTCCTGATCAGGAACCCACAGCACAAGACAATCAGGCAAGCCTTCTTCAAAGGCGAGTCGCGGCAACTCATAGCTGCCCTTCTCCGCGGCACGACGTGCATTTGAAATGAGCTGGCAAAGTGCGGCATAGCCGTTTCGATTTTGCGCGAGCGCGATGAGCTTGCGGCCACTGCGTAGTCGCAACTCGGCACCGATAATCAACTTTTTGAGCCCGTGTTCTTTTGCGGCCGCGTGCGCACGAACAATACCCGACATCGAACATTCATCGGTGATTGCCAGTGCCTCGTAACCGAGTTTCGCCGCAGTCTCGACCAGCTCCTCAGGATGGGAGGCGCCGCGCAGGAATGTGAAGTTACTCAGCGCGTGCAACTCGGCGTATTGAATCGCTCCGTTCCGGCTCACCCGAAAAAGCCATGCAGATACCAGGCGGGTGTTTGACGTCGGTTACGGAAAACCCATAAATGTATGCCAGCCGCAGTAACCGCCGTGTAATAGTCACGGGAGATGCTGTCATCATCCCACCATCCTGTTTCGAGTCGTTCGGGTCCGTCGAGAAATGTTAGCCGGCAACCGCGATGTAATGGATAACCACTGTCCGCCGATAACAATGCTGGCTCGGGCAACATCCATAATGGCCGCTTGAGGTGCCGCCTGGCAGCTGATGTGCTGGCAGACCCGTCCGACAAAGGATTCTGCGTGCGCCATGCACACTGTGGGCGATGTTCAGCGACCATCGCCATTGAATGCACTGACTGTTCGCCGATGCGCGCGATAAGACGTTCAGCAAGTTGCGCAATCGAGTAACGCCGCTTTTGTACGCCGGGTTTTCTGGAAAAACAAAATCGTGCCGTCTCCGCCTGTAATGCCTGTGACGGCCCACTGCGCAAACGCACGGCAATGACTGCTGCGGGTAACTGCAATTGCTCAAAGCGAATACTCAAAAGCTCAAACCAGCGCTCGGCGGATCGATCCGCGTATGCTGAGCCAAGCCGCAACTCGGTTGCCGCTCCCTTAAGATGAAAAAAACTGAAACATAAACGCTGCGTAGCCAGTTGCCGCGCCAGCAAAAACTGTTCATGAGAAAGCAGTAACTCGCGACAAATATTGAGCAACAACTCGCGCTCTGATTGCTCTTCTGGCATCTCATAATCGGCACAGAAACGCTCAGGCGAACGCCAGGAATCGCGTGGATCGGGCAAATGCCCAAGTGCCCTGTCGAGTTCGAGCAGATACTCTGCGCCAAAACGCCTGGCAAACCCTGCGCGCGGCAATCGCAGGCAATCACCAATGCTGGTAACACCCATACCCGTAAGAGACTCACATAAGCCTGCAGGCCAGTTAAGACAGGCAAGCGGTAACTTGCGCAGGGCGGAACCAAGGTTTGCGTCGCTGCGGATGCAGGCGCGACGGCCCGCCCTTGCCAGCCAGGTAGCGGCTAGCGGCGTCGGCGCGATTGCCAGCGATGCAGCAAAACCCTGTTCGCGTAAACCCTCGGATATTTCCTGGCGCAGCTGCTTGAGCCCGCCAAACAGACGCAAACTGCCTGCTATCTCAAGCAGCAGCACATTCTTGCCTGCGATAGAGACAAACGATGAAAAACGTTCAAGCCAGGTTGCCAGCACCTCAAGTGCCTGCTGCTCATGCGTAAGGTTGCGCTCCTCGAGCCTGAGTGCAGGCAACAACGCCAGTGCCGCATTCGCGGACTGTCCTGCCATGATGCCCGCCGTTGCTGCACGTGCATCAGCCAGTAGCACACGGTGTATGCCATGTTGCTCTGCAACTATTGCCAGGGCGTCCATAGCCCCAACAGACGCACGGCAGGCCTCCAGTGGCAGGCAAGGAAGCCAGATACAAAACCACAGTCGCCGCACTGCTGTTGGCGTCAGTGACAGCGGTTGCTGTACAGCAGCGGGAGTCGGGGCTGCTTCCCGTATCGCGACGGGCAATTTCCACGCCCGTGACATGATTAAAAAAGACTATTTAGGACAGCCGGGCGTCCACCGCGACTTTTGAGGATATGGACACGCGTGCCCTGCCCGGTCGATTGCAGCTCAAGACGTAATGCTGCAGCCGACGGTTGCTGACGAGCTGCCAGGGGGCGAAACGCGATGGCCCAGCTATGGCCCTTTTCCGCAGCCAGCTGCAAACGCCGACTGGCCTGATCATCAAGCACGTCTGGCCACAACAAGACGGCCGCACAGGTGCCAGATGACAAAGCCTGTTCCGCAGACCACAGCAGCTCGCTGTCATTCTTCGGCCGCACGATGAGTACACGTGACAGATCGATGCCACATTGCTGTAACGCGGGCGCATAGGGTTGAAACGGAGGTGCTACCCAGGCAATCCAGCCTGGTTCTGTAGCGTCGTCTTGTGTTTCTTCGGCGCTCAGTTTTGCCAGCGCCGGCATCAACAGACGCAGCTCACCGATACCGTATTGTTCGGTCAGGATTTCAGTGAGTGCCGCAAGCGGCCAACCGCCTCCGGGCAGGCAGCGATCAAGCTTTGGATAGCCACTGGCAAGCCCGGTCTGCCCATTGATCTGACTACCGATCTGACTATGGACCTGGCTGCTGCCGCGCCAGATGCGCGGATTTTCCAGTAGCTTCTCAAGACTCATCAGTACAACGACAAACCAGTGCGGATAACGCCTACGACGACACCTTCAATAATGAGCTCCTGTTCCCGCAGGTCAATTTCGATGGGCTCGAACTCTTCGTTCTCCGGCAGCAAGGACACGATTGTGCCGTTCTGCCGATAACGTTTGACGGTTACTTCATCGTCGAGACGCGCAACAATGATCTGCCGGCTGCGAACTTCGGATGTGCGATGCACCGCGACAAGGTCGCCATCGAGTATGCCGGCGTCTTTCATACTCATACCCCGCACGCGCAGCAGATAGTGCGGTTTGGGACTAAACAGCTGCGGGTCAATTTTATAATGCGCCTCGATATGTTCCTCTGCGAGGATGGGACTACCGGCTGCAACCCGACCGACAAGCGGCAATCCCATCTGGTCGCGCAGAGAATCTTTGAGCTGAATACCGCGTGATGCCCCGGGCAACAAATCAAGCACGCCCTTACGTTGCAGAGCCCGCAGATGCTCTTCAGCGGCGTTGGCTGACTTGAAGCCAAGTTCAGCGGCGATCTCGGCACGCGTCGGCGGCATACCAGTTACGGCGATAAACTCTTGAATCATCTCGAGTATTTGCCTTTGTCGGGGGGTCAGTTCGCGCATTTCAACAGTTCCTGTATACATTCACAGTA
>CAZVLT010000076.1:0-9770 GCA_964628105.1 uncultured Woeseiaceae bacterium
TGGAACGTATGTTCAAGAAATCGATGTCCAAGTAGCGCAAGCTACCGCAACCATCTATTCGGACGCCGCGCTTGTCGCGGCGTTTTTTATGCTCTGCCCTTTTATGCTTTCCCCAACGGCTTCGGGAACGCCGTCTGATCGTTCGACCAGCGCCTCGATCAAATCCCAGTCCAGTTGACCGGCACGCTCTGCGGTCACAGCGACAAACTGCTCGGTAACATGCGTCAACGGATCCTTGCTGACTGATTCCACTTCCGGAATCTCGATGTCGGCGTCAAGTTTTTCAATCTGCTGCAACGATTCTGCAACGAGTGGCTGTGGGATTTCCAGCAATGGATGCACCTCAACGATGAGTGCTTCGCCCTCCCAGCCAATCTTCACTGGTACGTCGATGATACGCACGGTGGTATCGACACGGATGTGATCGAAAAGGAATTCGACGTCCTCCGGAAACATGCGGACACAACCGTGCGACACGCGCATACCAACGCCAGCAGGCCGATTGGTGCCGTGAATGAGATACCCCGGAATCCCCAGGCGTAAGGCCCTTGAGCCCAATGGATTCGCGGGTCCTGGAGGTACGATGCGGGGCAGCGGGTCGCCGTCTGCGGCATGTTCGTCGCGCACCGATTGCGGCGGATACCACACTGGATTTTTCGCCATTGCGACGATCTTGGTACGCCCTAGCGGGGTTTCCCAGTCCATGCGGCCGATACTCATCGGATAGGTATGAACTTTCGCGGTCTCGCCCGCTTTGGGCTGCGGAAAATAATACATCCGGTACTCGGCAAGATTTAAAATCAGGCCTTCGCGCGGCCCGGGTGGCAGAACGAAGCGCGTTGGCAACACGACTTCGGTACCCTCTCCCGGCAACCAGACATTGACGTCCGGATTCGCCCGGACTATGTCCTGGTAACCAAGGCCATGGCGACGCGCGATATCGACAAGCGTGTCATCATAAGTTGCGGTAACGCTCGATATCGCGCCGATCACGTCGTGACCTTCCTGCGGCAAGTCATAGATCGTTGCAGCGGCTGGCGACGCCAGCAACAACATTGCAACAGCATGACAAAGGCGTCGCATCATTGGCCAATCTCTTCCGCTTCGATTACCTCGGTTTCTGACTCTGCTGCGGCCAGCCATTCCTGCATCGCATCGCTTTCGAGCAACCGCTTTGGATAGAAGCTCGCTGACTCGGGCAAATTGATGCCGTAGGTTCGCAAGCGCAGGACAACGGGCGCAAACATCGCGTCCGCAACCGAGAAGTCACCAAACAACCAATTGCCGCCGTTACCGTATCGTTGATGGCAGTCAGCCCAGATGTCGATGACGCGCGCAATATCATCGCCCAGCTCATCCGGCAACGAAACTTTGCGACCCATTGCGCGACAATTCATCGGCATGCCATTACGCAATGCGGTGAATCCCGAGTGCATTTCCGCGCATATTGACCTGGCATGCGCACGCTGGTCGGGGTCCGAGGGCCAGAGATTTTTCTCAGGCCAGCGCTCAGCCACGGTTTCGCCGATTGCCATGGTGTCCCATACCGTGATGTCGCCGAGCTGCAGAACAGGTACATGTCCTGCTGCCGAGAACGAGGTGATGTCCTGTGCTGTTGTTGGCGTATCCAGCGCGATTCGATGCTCATCGAATTCAATGCCGGCTTCCCTGAGCAACAACCAGGCGCGCAGTGACCACGTTGAGTAGTTCTTGTTTCCTATGACGAGCCTTGGCTTCATTGTATCAACCGCTTTACGTTCCCCTATGGTAAACCATCGCGCATTGACCGCCATAGGGAGTTGCCGGTAGCCTCCCCGCATGGGCATGAAAATTTCATTCGAACTGTCCGATCGCGACCTCGATTTTTTTCGAAAAGCGCTCAGTCAGTCGCGCGAGGCTGTTCGTGACGCCGACGAAGCCGAGATCATTGAGGCCATCAGTCATGTTCTCGACGAAATCCGCAAGAACGAGCCTTTGCCTGATTTCGTCGGCAAGAGAATTCCCGAACTGGAGTCTCTAATCAGTATGCTGACTGACGACGAGTGGCAGCTGCCTGAAAACGAACGCGAACGACTGCTTGCAACTTTCGTATATTTCGCCGATCCCGAAGACATATTGCCCGATGACATTCCGGTTATCGGTTATCTGGACGATGTCATCATTATCGAACTCGTCGTGCGCGAACTGACTCATGTACGCATCGCCTACGATGATTTTTGCCAATTCCGCGACAACTTTGAGAAACAGCACGGCAAGGACGTCGACCCGGTCATTCGACGCGATCGGCTGGATCGGCGGCGACAGCAGTTGCACCAACGCATGCGCCGTCGCACGTCACGACAGACGAAGAGCCAACTCTGGTAAACCTGTTTGCGGGCGACCTCAGGTCAGAGTCGCATCAGGACTGTGCCCCAGGTAAAGCCGCCGCCAAAAGCCTCCATCAGAATGAGCTGCCCTTGCTTGATACGGCCATCACGAATTGCCACGTCCAGCGCCATCGGCACCGACGCTGCGGACGTATTGCCGTGATCCTGCACGGTCAGAATCACCTTTTCCATCGGCATGTCCAGGCGCTTGGCCATCGCCTGGATAATGCGAATATTCGCCTGATGCGGTACCAGCCAATCAAGGTCTTCCTGGTCTACGCCGGCCTTCTCAAGCGTTGCCGAGGCGATATCGCCGAGTGTCCTCACGGCGACCTTGAATACCTCATTGCCACTCATGTGAATGGCAGCGGCGTCGGTTCCGGCCGCCGCGAGATTGTTTGACGCACCGACCGGGTAGTAGAGCAAGTCTTTGTATTTACCGTCGGCGCCAAGGTGGCAGGAAATAATGCCTTGTTCTTGCGACGGTTTGAGAATGACAGCGCCCGCGCCGTCACCGAAAAGCACACACGTATTACGGTCATCCCAGTCGACGAGCTTGGTGATGCATTCTGCGCCGATAACCAAGGCACATTTTACGTCACCAGCCTTGATGAATCTGTCGGCGGTCGTCAATGCGTAAATAAACCCTGTGCAGGCAGCCTCGAGACTGAAGGCGATGCACGCTGGAATGCCGAGTTCGTGCTGAATGATGGTCGAAATATTGGGGAAAATCAGGTCGGGTGTGGTCGTGCCGGTGACAACCATATCTATTTCGGAAACGTCGATGCCAGCATCTTCGATGGCGACTTTCGCAGCCGCTATGCACATGTCCGACGTGGTCTGGTCGTCTGCACATACGTGACGACGTTCCACTCCCGTACGCGTCCGAATCCACTCATCGGTCGTATCGACGATCTTCTCGAGATCGGCATTTGTCATGATGCGTTCGGGGAGATAGCGCCCCGTCCCGGCGATGCGTGAATACGTCATGCAGCTTCCTTTCGCAGCATTTTGCCAATCTGTTGCGGCAACTGATTTTTCACTTCGACCACAGCCGTATCAATCGCATGTTGAAACGCCAGCGAGTCCGCAGCACCGTGGCTCTTGATTACGATACCATTTAGACCGACCAGAGTCGCACCGTTGTATTTACGCGGGTCCATCTCATGGGCAAGATTTTTGAGCACTGAACGCGCCAGAATTGCCTGCAATTTTGTCAGCCAGTTGCGCTTGAAGCCATGGCTCAGATAGTGCGCGCAAAGACCGCCCGTCCCTTCCATTGTTTTTACCGCGACATTGCCTGTGAAGCCGTCCGCAACGACGACGTCTGCCTTGCCGGCGAATAACTCATTACCTTCGATGAAACCGATGTAGTTCAGGGTACTGCCGTCGAGCATGGCGGCGGCTTCCCTGACGGTTTCGTGGCCCTTGATACTTTCGGCGCCGATATTCAGTAGCGCGACGCGCGGCTTGTTGATACCTGAAATGTCCGATGTAACGATGGATCCCATCACGGCATACTGGAAAAGCTGATCGGCGTTTGCCTGGGTATTGGCGCCTACGTCAAGCATGTGAAACGACCCGCCAATCGCCGGAAGTTCTACGATGATTGCCGGCCTGTCTATGCCCGGCAACATTCGTAGCACAAACCTCGCCGTCGCCATCAATGCGCCGGTGTTTCCGGAGCTGACGCAGGCATCCGCGTCACCGTCTCTAACGAGATTGATGGCAACACGCATCGATGAATCTTTTTTCTTTCTGAGCGAATCCGCCGGTGGTTCGGACATTTTGACCACTTCGGATGCGTGCACTATCCGCAGTCGGGAGTCGTTTCTGACGATCCGTGAAACCAGCTCCTGCAATTGATCCGCAGCGCCTACGAGAATCAATTCAATATCCGGGAGTTTCTCAAGCGTCCTGGCAGCCGCGCGCACGACAACCTCGGCACCGAGGTCGCCACTCATCGCGTCAAGGGAAATGGTTGAATGCGTTCCCACGAAGTGTCAGGCCGAAGTCAATCCGGCCGGGCCTGGGAATTTTTACTCTTCGTCGTCCGACTCAGGCTGCTTCACAACCTGATTGCCGCGGTAAAAGCCGTCCGGCGTTACGCGATGTCGCAAATGCGTCTCGCCTGACGTCGGATCTACAGACAACGTAGCGCCCTTGATCTTGTCATGCGACCGACGCATGCCACGCGTTGACGGCGTCCTGCGACTTTTTTGAACAGCCATAATTTTCTCCTGTGCAACCCGCTATTCATGCGAGCCGTTATCGTTCTGTGCCATTTGCGAGCGTAACCCCGCAAACGGTTTAGTCAAATCGTCGGCGCCATCGTTTTCGGCCGAAAACGCCTTGCATGCTGCCATGTCGTCGTGCATCGGCGCTAATGGCAGCGCCATTATCAGCAGTTCCTCCACGAGATCCTGCGGTCGGACCGCTTGTCCGTCGAGTTCCCAGACTTCGAACTCGTCGTAGCCGTCCACTGTATCCTGTTGCTCGAGCAGTAACAGCCTAGGTTCAATCTTCAGCGTCAAACTGAACGGCTCCAGACAGCGCTGACAAACCGCGCTTACGGCTGCCGTAGCGCTCCCTGTTACAGCCGGCACGCGCTCCTCTGCATCCAGGAATACGAACTGCAATACACCAGAGACGGTTGCATCGCGCCAGTCACTCGGCAGTTTATTCGCATCGAGCGCAGCAAGATCTGCCTCAACAACTTCCGCAAGGCCATCGAATGAACCGATTTTATCTGCTATTTCAATTACTTGCCTGACCGACGCCCATTCGGCTGCGGGTCGGCGATCTCTAAGCGGATTGCCCATGGCGCGCGCATGATAAGGACCGCGGAGGCCGCTGTCAAAGTCTCTCGCAAGCCAGCCAATCGAATAGTATCCGCTTTGGGCAATAAACCGGGTAGACTTTGCGGACATTCTCTTAACGTTCTGATTTGTTTATGCAAAATCCTTCCGCGCCGACGATTTTCCTGGCGTCCTCGTCGCCGTATCGGCGTGGTCTCCTCGATCGATTTCTTGACCACTACGAAACCGTTTCGCCGGAAATCGACGAATCCAACGACCAGGGCCTGCCTGCGGACGAACTAACTAGCTACCTGGCGCGAAAGAAAGCCGAGGCGGTCGCGATCAATGCACGCCATGCCCTGATCATCGGTGCCGATCAGCTGGCAGTACTCGAGAATAAGGTGCTCGGCAAACCAGGCGGGCACCAGAAAGCGATAGAACAGCTCCTCGCCGCATCCGGGAAGGCCGTTACATTCCTGACCGCGGTTTGCATTCTCGACCCGATAGGGCGTACGCGGTATGAACATACGGACCAGACAACCGTGCGTTTCCGCCAGTTCGATCGACGTCTCGCTGAGGCGTATGTGCGTCTCGACGAGCCATACGATTGTGCGGGCAGTTTCAAGGTCGAAGGTGCCGGCTTTGTCCTGTTCGAATCAGTGAAGACTGACGATCCGACGGCGCTCATCGGCCTGCCAATGATGTGGGTCGCCGATCGGTTGCTACAGCTGGGTTATCTTTTACCCTGACGGCGCTGGATTTGCGCATCGACGATGCCCACGCTCAAGAACCTCTCCAGATCCTCGGCCAGCGGCGCCGTGAAGTGCATATCGTTGCCGCTATCGTTCGCGAATGCTATCGACTGTGCGTGCAGGAACAATCTTGGCAGCCCGAACTTCTTCGCCTCACGGTTTGCTTGGCTTTCGCCGTAACGCTCATCCCCGGCGACCGGGTGCCCCGCGTGTTGCAAATGCACGCGAATCTGGTGTGTGCGGCCGGTAGCGGGTGAGCATTGCAAGAGGCTGTATATGCCGTAGGTGCGGGACAGATTCACTCGAGTCTGGGCCGGCTTGCCGTTAGCGCTCACGACCACGTGGCGCTCGCCCTGCTTGCGATGCTGCACATGCAATGGCGCGTCTATCAATTGCTCGCCGAACTGCCAGTCGCCGATGACCAGGGCCAGGTAGTTCTTCTCCACCTGACCTTGCCTGAAGCGTTCGTGCAACTCGCGCAGGGCGCTGCGTCGTTTCGCCATCACCAGGCAACCTGAAGTTTCCCGATCGATGCGATGAGCTAGCGCCAGGTCCCTGAGGTCCGGCCGCGCATGGCGCAGCAACTCGATGACACCATGGCTTATGCCGCTGCCGCCATGCACTGCGACACCGGCCGGCTTATTCAATACCAGCAGGCGCTTGTCCTCATAGAGCACCCAATCGAGTATATCCGTCGCCATCTCTGCCGAGGGCGGCGCGCCGGGCGCACGGATTCGAGCCGGGGGAATTCGTACCTCATCGCCTTCCACGAGCTTGTATTCCGCTTTGACCCGACCGCTGTTGACACGCACCTCACCGCGCCGCAGCAAGCGATACAGGCGGCCTTTGGGCACGCCGGGTAGCTCGCTGCGAAGAAAATTGTCGATACGCTGACCGGCCCGCTCGGCGTCGACGGAGACTTTCCTGACCTGCGTGACAAGGGTATCGGTGTCCGCGAGTGAGTTGTCATCCTCGGGCGACTTTTTTCGACTGATCTTTTCTTGCATGATCAATAACTTGAAGTGGCGTAACGGTATGTTATATTACCGCCGTGTGACGTTCTGGCATACCAGCCTGAACAATCCATTCGATTTTTTTTTGGTCTCGCAACTCGCGAGACCTGGTTTCAGATGGCAGCAAGCGCGGAATCCTGCTTGCGCCTCGGCGGCAAGGCCGCAGGGAAATCATGCTGAATTTTATGTGGCTGCTGACGATATTGCGTCAGGCCTCAACTGAACTTTCGAGAGTTATCGACGGCGCAATCCGGCGCCGGGTTCCTTTGCGTGACATCCCCTGCGCCCGCCTGGCGCTATGCACCGATTTGCTGCCCTCCAACACAATTCAAGTAGGGCAACATGAAAAGAATGCTAATCAACGCAACTCAGGAAGAGGAGTTGCGCATGGCGATGGTCGATGGCCAGCGTCTGTACGACCTCAATATCGAAGCACCGGCTAGCGAACGCAAGAAAGCCAATATTTACAAAGGTACGATTACCCGTATCGAGCCCAGTCTCGAGGCGGCGTTCGTTGACTATGGTGCAGATCGACATGGCTTCCTGCCACTAAAAGAGATCTCCAGCGAGTATTTCGTCAAGGACACCAAGTCCGGCGGCAAGCCCAACATCAAGGAGGTTCTCAAGGAAGGCCAGGACATTGTTGTCCAGGTCGATAAGGAAGAACGTGGCAACAAGGGGGCTGCGCTGACAACCTTTGTCAGCCTGCCGGGACGCTTCATCGTTCTTAAGCCGAACAAAGCGCGTTCAGGCGGCGTATCGCGTCGCATTACCGGCGCCGATCGCGATGAAGCGCGTACGACGCTAAACGATATCGGTGTTCCGGACGGCATGAGCATCATCCTGCGAACTGCGGGCATAGATCGCAGTGCCGAGGAACTGGTGTGGGATATGGAGAACCTGCTGACCGTCTGGACTGCCATTCTGAACGTCGTCCTCGAGCGACCGTCTCCGTTCCTGATTTATCGCGAAAGCGATTCAGTCGTGCGTGCGTTGCGTGATTATCTAACCAATGAGATCGGGGAGATTTTGATCGACGACGAAGCGACGTACAAAGACGCGTACGAGCACGTCTCACAAACAATGCCGCACAATCTGCGCAAGTTGAAGCATTACGATGACCCGGTGCCGCTGTTCACGCGCTTCCAGATCGAGACGCAGATCGAGTCGGCGTTTGCGCACGACGTTACGTTGCCGTCAGGCGGCAGCATTATCATCGATCACACCGAGGCGATGGTATCTATCGATATCAACTCTGCACGTGCGACCAAGGGTAGTGACATCGAAGCAACGGCTTTGAATACCAACCTCGAAGCCGCCGATGAGATCGCCCGTCAATTGCGTATTCGCGATCTTGGCGGCCTGATCGTGATCGACTTCATCGATATGGGGCCACAAAAGCATCAACGTGACGTTGAGAATTGTCTGCGCGAGGCCGTCTATCAGGATCGTGCCCGGGTGCAGATCGGAAAGATTAGCCGCTTCGGCCTTCTGGAGATGTCGCGACAACGTCTGCGTCCATCGATCGGTGAGTCGGCGTACATAACCTGTCCACGTTGCACTGGCTTCGGCACCATTCGCAGCACCGAATCCCTGGCGCTCGCAATTCTTCGCATTATTGGCGAAGAAGCACGTAAGGAACGTACTGCGAAAGTTATCGCCCAGCTTCCGGTTGAAGTCGCGACCTATCTGCTGAATGAAAAGCGCGATTGGGTTAAAGGTCTCGAAGACCGCAACGATACACAGGTTGTGCTAGTCGCGAATTCCGCCCTCGAAACACCGCACTATGACGTACGCCGCGTCCGTGACGATCAAACGGAATTGCCGGAAAACGCGGGCGTCAGCTACGCGCTCGCGGATGCGCCGGCCGAGCCGGAGTCGCCGCAAGCGATCCTGGAACGCAAAGGCGCTGAAACCGCCGCTGTCGGAATGCTGCAGCCGAGCACGCCCGCGCCGAAGCGCAAGAAGCCCGGCAAGGGTTTCTTCGCTACCCTGATCGGATTCTTCACTTCGGGTAAAACGAAGGAAAAGCCGCAGCGACGTCGCGACAGGAATCAAAGAAGCCATCGCGCTCGGCGTCCGCAGCAATCGCGCCGCCGCAGCGAAACGCGGCAAGGTGCTGACAACCGCGGCAATCAGCGCAAAAAGCAGCAGCAGAAAAAAGCGGCTGGGAAAAAGCAAGGGCAGAAGGCCAAGGATGCACAGCCGAAAGATCGACAGAAGCCCAAAAAAGCTCAAGCCCAACAGGAACAGTCCGAAGAAACCAAGAATGAGCAGAAACGCGCGCGCAATCGTCGCGGCCGTGGTGGTCGCCGCCGGCGACGCAGCGGTGAAAAGCCGGAGCAGGTAGCGGATAAACAACAACAAACCGATGACGCACCAACGCCGGATCAAGAGCCGCAATCCAAACCAGCACCGGTTGAAAAGCCCGAGGCTGATAAGCCTGTTGCCGCTAAATCCAGGACCGACGAGCCCAAAGGCGAAAAGCAAAAGGCCGATAAGCCCAAATCCGATAAACCCGAGTCCGACACGCCCAAGTCCGACGCGCCGAGACGTAGACGTTCATCAAGGCCAAGGATTTCGGACAGGGCACCCGTGGCATCGGCACCTCCGGAAAAACTGAAAATAGTTGAGACACCTGCTGAACCACCGGCAAAGCCGAAAGCTGTTCAGGAGCCCGCGGCTGTCGAGAAACCCGTCGTCGTCGAGAAACCGCAGGATGACGCACCTCCGAAGGTGCGCACCGACGCGCAGCGGGCAGAAGATGCGGCAAAATCTGCAACGCCTGAACCGGCGGCAGAAAAAAGCGAGGAGTCAGCTGAGAAACCGTCCGAGAAACCG
>CAZVLT010000077.1:0-9595 GCA_964628105.1 uncultured Woeseiaceae bacterium
AACCCGTGGGATCGTTACCGACGAACGCCGCAATGCTTGCTGAGAATGTGTGAGCGCCGCCCAGACTTTCTGGTCGACGGCTCAACGTGAACTCGGCACCGAAAGTGCGTAACTCTTCCGCAACCCACGTATTGATCGCCGACGAACTCAGTGTGTAACGGCTACGCCAGCCAGGATCGACGTTTTCCAGTGAGATGTGCGGGTAAAACGCACCAACCTTCATTCGATAGCGCGTCGCGGACGTAGGCACAGGACGCCATTCGACGTATGCCTGAGTAATGTCGAACGTGCTACCGAGGTCGTCATCGTACCCTTCAAGCACGATGCGAGTTTTGATCGTATCCGTTAGCCTGCCGTTGTAATCAAGAAACGCGCTGTTGAAGACTGCACCGTCATCGTCGTACCTGAGCTTGCCTACGAATCCCTGCGTCCACGATGTATGGCCTGACGATCGCAGAAGCCCGAACTCGACCCCGAATGTTGTCTCATCGCCGCGAGTGAAATCGGCCGCGAGCGCGCCCAAAGGCGACGCAACCATGACAAGCAATGTGATTAGTATGCGTCCCATGCCACCGCATCCGATTGATGAATATGTACAGGGCGAAGCTTCTTTTGTAACACGAAGACGGTTTCGCCGGACGCTCCGTTGGCAACCGTTCTTAGGAGACGTCCCTTTGCGTCCCGAATTCTTGGGCTCCAGATGTTGATCTCATAGCTATTTGCAGAATCATCAATAGTTAGTGCCACCCGGCCATCCCGATTCGTCGACTCAAAAACATCAGTATCCACAACGACGATATACGCAAGCATGCCATCGTGGATGTTGCATCCAAGCGTCACGATGCCGTCATGATTGAGCATAACCGGATCGGGGGTTGTGCCTTTGTAAAGTGGCAGAACGAAATTATTCGGTTTGGAAAATGAATACACGTGATGGGCAACCACGTCGCTGTTCGGGAACTCAACAGTTGATCCTTTCGGCACGACCAGAATGTGCGGTACGAAGCGTTCACCCCGCTGGTCCATAATCGCAGCGACAGGCTGGCCGGCGCGCGCGTTCGCAAGCCCGTTTTGATTCACGAATACGACCACGTCGGCAACGGGCTGCTCATCCGCGCCAACTACTCTTACCTGCAACGTACCGGCGACGGCTGGCACAAACCAGAACGGGGTCACCAGTAACATAAACAAGCAAGTTATCCTGTAATTCTCGAGCATCAGAACGATAGGTCTTGCGCGTCGAAATACGCCATTGCAACGCAGTCTACGGCGGCACTCCCCTCGCAACCGTGAACTGCCTCACACTCCATTTGACAGAATCCACATAGAATTCATAAGACTTTGATTTCCGTAAACTATGTGCGGTTTTTGAGACCCGCGTGATGATGTTCCGAACGAGTTTTCGCAGCAAGCTGATGTTGCTAACCGTCGTGCCCCTCGCGATAGCGCAGATCGTTACACTATTCGCGATAATGCAGACGGTTGAACGCGATATCGAATCCCGTGCGCAGCAATCGCTCGTTACTGGCGGAATGGTCGTCACCGAGTTCCTCGACAGTCGGGGCGAACAACTTCGCACAAGCGTCGAAGTGATGTCTTCCGACTTCGGACTCAAACAGGCGACGGCGACTGACGATGCAACGACTATTCGCTCCGTTCTTGACAATCACAGCAAACGGGTCCACGCCGATATGGCAATGCTCGTCGATCTCGATGCCAAGACCGTCGCCAGCACACTCGGTTCCTCGACCAGGCAGTTGGGCGGCATCGCGGAACTGGTCAGTGACATCGACAATAAAGGCGCTGAGTCGACTGTCCTCGTAGGCGACTCGGCCTACCACATATTTATCGTTCCGCTGCGAGCACCAATTACTGTCGGCTGGGTTATTCTCGGTTTCCGAATCGATGACATTTTGGTGACGCGGCTCGCAAACCTGACCGGGCTAGACGTATCGATTGTATCGGGCGATACCACCTTATCAGCGTCAAGAGCGGACTTCGATGAAGAATCATTGACGTTCCAGGTGCCGTTCGTTCAAGGTGACTCCACGGTCTCGATCGTCTTACGGCGTTCTTTGCGCGAAGCGATGTTGCCCTATGTGGAGGCCCGTCGCGGATTGCTGATATTTGCTGCGTCGCTACTCGTGTTTGTTGCCATAGCTGCGGCCATGTTTTCTGCCAGTATCGCGAGCCCCCTCCGAACGCTCGCTGCGGCAGCGCAGAAGATGATTTCGGGTAACTACGACGGCGATGTTCGCGTCGTGTCCGACGACGAATTCGGTGAGTTGGCCACGAGTTTCAATAAAATGCGGCTTGCCATCTCCGAACGCGAGCGACGTATTTCTCACCAGGCAACGCATGATTCTTTGACCGACCTCCCTAGTCGCACGAAAGTCTTGCAAACTCTTGCTGCAGCTATTGAGACTGCTCACAACACGCATCGATGTATTGCAGTATTGTCTATCCGTCTTGCGCGTATGGGTGAAATTTCGTCAACGCTTGGGCACAGGGCAACCGACGAATTAATTACTCAGGCTGCCAGGCATTTGCACGCCAATCTCGATCCCAACGACTTTCTCGGTCATACCGGCACCAACGTGTTTGTTGTCATACTGCCCGGTCAGGATGCAGAGTCTGCGCTCGCGCGCGTTGAACGAATCCAGCAGATTCTGGGTTCCGGCGTAACACTGGACAATATCGATGTATCACTACAAACAGAAACCGGAATCGCAGAATTTCCAAAGCACGCCTCTACTGCGACCCAACTTCTACGTTATGCATCCATTGCCTGTACCGACGCGGCGACCGGCAAGGAGCGCGTACGCATATACAGGCCCGGCCGCGAAGAGGAGTTTGTACGTCGACTGCGGGTAGTTAGCGATCTTCGTGTTGCATTGCGCCGCAAAGATATGCTGATCTGGTACCAACCGAAGGTCTGCCTGAAAGAGGGCGCGGTATGTGGCGCCGAAGCGCTGGTTCGCTGGGAGCACCCTGAGTTGGGCTTTCTGTCACCCGACGACTTCATACCGGCAGCCGAGCAAGCGGGCACAATTGTGCATCTGACACGCTACGTCCTGACCGAGGCGGTGAAACAGTGCAAGCAGTGGTCGGACGACGGTCTCGAATTGCAAGTCTCGGTGAACCTGTCTGTTCGCGATTTACTGGATGAATATCTGCCGTACCACGTGCTGCAAATACTC
This sequence comes from uncultured Woeseiaceae bacterium, assembly GCA_964628105.1. GTDB lineage: Bacteria > Pseudomonadota > Gammaproteobacteria > Steroidobacterales > Woeseiaceae > UBA1847. Next base: position 3,201 of record CAZVLT010000077.1, read on the forward strand.
AAGGACCACGGTGTAAAACCCGAGCAATTGACGCTGGAAATAACCGAAAGTTCAATCATGGAAGACGTTGGTCACGCTGTACTCGTGCTTGAATGTTTGCGTGACATTGGCGTCCGTATTTCCATCGACGATTTCGGCACGGGCCACTCTTCGCTCACGCAACTCCGAAATATTCCGTTGCACGAATTGAAAATCGACAAGTCGTTCGTCATGACGATCAAGGATGATGCTCGAAACGATGCGATTGTCAGAACGACCATAGACCTTGCTCACAGCCTTAATTTGTCAGTTGTCGCAGAAGGTGTGGAGGACGAGGCAATCATACGCCGCATTGCATCGCTTGGCTGTGAGCAGGCACAAGGATATTTCCTCAGCAAGCCAATCCCTGCCGACGACCTGGCCAGCTGGGTCAGTGGCTACCGGCCAGTGATCTACGCTGACAGGCGTCAATCCGCAACATTGCGACGAGGCAAGCTCAAAAGCTGAGCTATCGTACTTTGTTACCGTACGCGTCCCAGACTTCGACTTCGCCATAGTCCAGCGAGCGAACCTTCTCCTCGATCTTCTCAAGGTCGCCAACAACGATCCAGGTCAGTTTGCTCGGAATCATCGACGCGCGTGCACGCTCATTGACGCCTTCGACCGTCACAGCTTCAATACGCTTAGCGCTCGTCTCAGCATAGTTGAACGGCAGGCCATAGCTGTCGGAACTAATGATGCTGGACAGGAAGCCGAGATTGGTCGAAAAGGCACCCGGTAATGAGCGCGTGCGATTGAGCTTGATACGTTCAATCTCTCCTGATGTCGCAGGTCGTGTTGATATGTAATCCTCAAACTCGCGCTTGATCTCCACCATGCTTTCCATCGTCTTGTCTGTCTGCACCTGACCACTGCTGGCCAGCGTCATATCACCGCTGGTGTTTCTGTTAACGCCGGACCGGTAGCCGTAAGACCAGCTCTTGTCCTCACGAAGATTCATGTTCAGGCGCGACTCAAAACCACCGCCGAACGCCCTGTTCATAATCGACAACTCTGGCCAGCTTGCGGCGTCGTAAGGTGCAATTGCGTGACCCGCGTATATCGTGCTCGAATCAGCACCAGGATAATCAACAAGAATAACGCGCGCTTTTGCCTCCAACGCACTACCGATCGCCTGGCGAGCCGAGTTGCTCTTCGCTTTCCACTTGCCGAACGCCTTGTCGACTGCCTCTTTCGCCTCATCGATACCGATCTCTCCGATCATGTATACCGTCATGTTGTCCGGCGTTATCTCGGCGTGATGAAACGCCTCGAGCTTCTCCTGATTAACTTGCTCAATCAAAAGCGGCGTCCAGACCGCTCCCATTTGCGTGTTCGCACCATAAATTACCCGATCAAAGAGCCCGCCGGCGGCATCGGACGGCGCCAGTGCGAGATTGGCAAGCCAGGCCGCAACCCGTGCCTGAAACTTGCTTAGCTCATCTTCCGGAAAGGTTGGATAGCGCAGGATTTCTGCAGCCAGATCCAGGGAAGAGCGCAAGTGAGTGTTCAGAATACGGAATCGCATCGAGCTGCGCTCAAGTCCGGCTTGCGACCTTGCGCCCATTCCGATTTTGTCCATGGCGGCCGCAAGTTCATTGGCATCGTATTTTCTCGTGCCCTTATCCAACAGTGAGAACACGAAACTCGCAAGTCCCGGCGCGTCTGCAGGCGCAGCGATGCTTCCGGTGTCGACTTGTATTGAAACATCAACGAGAGAAACACTGCCGCGCGTGGCAACAACAAGTTTTAAGCCATTGTCGAGTACGGCGGTTTCAATATTGGGAAAATTGATGTTCGAGCTTGCAACGACAGCCGGAATGGAAGACCGATCTGCCAGTGACTCTGCAACCGTATACTCCGGAAAGGGTTCAACGGTTAGCTGATAGTAACCACGCGTAAGCCACCGTCCGGCAGTCTGTTGCAGCTCCTCCGCCGTTGCGGCATTGATCCACTCAAGCTCTTTGTTGATAAATAACGGGTCATCGGAAAACAACTGCCCTCGCGCGAGAATCCGGCCTATTGACGAGCCGGTTTCGAGAGATCCCAACATGCTCATGTTGATGCTTAGCTTCGCGTTCTCGAGTATTTGCTTGTCCGGGCCCGCCGCCAGGTACTCAGCCACTGTCGCATCGACGATAGGTAAGACTTGCTCAGGCCGTACGCCCTCGCGAAGGTCGATAGTGACGCTGTATTCACCGCTCAGAATACGTCCGTAGGCGCTACCGGAAATACGAGTCGCAAGCTGTAGCTCATCAACAAGTTTCTTGCGTAGCGGCGAGTTCTTGTTGCCGAGCAGCGAATCGTTGACGAGGTACATCAACGTCGTGTCCTTGTCATTGAGACCCGGCAGCGCCCAGACGCGGGAGATACGTGTTTGACCGACACGGTCATACATCATCTCCTCGCGGTTTTCGGCCAGGTTCGGAATCCACTTTTTCGGATGCGATAACGGTACGCCAGTGGGCGCCTCGCCAAAGTAGAATTCGACTTTTTCTTTTGCGTCTTCAATGCTGATATCACCGGCCAGGACCATAACGACGTTTGATGCGCCGTAGTACTTTTTAAACCACTCGTGCACGTCCTCCAGCGATGCCGCATCCAGGTCATCCATCGAGCCAATGGTTGAATGGCGGTAAGGATGATCGACGGGATACAGCCCGGCCCGAATCCTGTCCCCCATTTTCGCGTACGGACGTGTTTCGCGCTGACGTTTTTCGTTCTGAACGACGCCACGCTGCTCATCCAGGATGTCCTGGGTAACGGCACCGAGCAAGTGAGCCATGCGATCACTTTCCATCCACAAGGCCATGTCGAGTGCGCCGGACGGTACAGTTGCGTAGTAGTTCGTACGATCTGAATTTGTCGTGCCGTTCATGCCCGTGGCACCGGCGTCTATGAATGGCGAGAAGAATTCACCATCATGATTTTCCGAGCTCTGGAACATGAGGTGCTCAAACAAGTGCGCGAAGCCGGTCTTGCCCTCGGGCTCGTCTTTCGAACCAACGCCGTACCACATGCCGACAAATACCGTGGGGGTAGAGTGATCGGAGTGGACCAGAACGGTCAGCCCGTTTTCGAGTTTGAACATCTCGTAAGAAATATCGACCTGCGATGATAATTCGCCGTCTGCTCTCGCCCCTGGAACGAATGTCACTAACAAAACGACGGCGATCAATAGCGCGGCAACACGAATAGTTTGCTTCACTGGAGTCCTGCTTTCATTTGACTATTGGAATTTGAGTTCGACCTAGCCGGTGGCACTAGTTCGAGGTCCCATGACCCCTAAACCACCTCAAACAACGACGCCGCACCCTGACCGCCGCCGACACACATCGTGCAAACGACGTATTTCGCGCCGCGGCGTTTACCTTCGAGCAACGCGTGACCGACCATGCGCGCGCCGGACATTCCATACGGATGGCCGATCGAGATCGCGCCACCATCAACATTCATCTTGTCGTTTGGAATTCCCAGCCGATCACGACAATAGATAACCTGCACGGCGAACGCCTCGTTGAGCTCCCAAAGATCGATGTCATCCATCGTCAGCCCGTTGCGTTTCAGGAGCTTCGGTACCGCGAACACCGGCCCGATACCCATCTCGTCGGGTTCGCAGCCCGCTACCGCTGTACCACGATAGATACCCAGAGGTTCGAGGCCACGTTTTTCAGCGATGCCGGCCTCCATGACCACGGCCGCAGATGCGCCATCGGACAACTGGCTTGCATTGCCAGCCGTTATGTAGCCGTTTTCACGCACCGGATTCAGGCCAGCAAGTCCTTCCTGCGTGGTTGATGGCCGGTTGCCCTCGTCTTTCTCGAGGACGACGTCCTCAAAGGAGATTTCTTTCGTCTCCTTATTCATTACGCCCTTGTTTGATGGTAAAGGCACTATCTCATCGTCGAATTTTCCGGCCTCTTGTCCCGCCGCAGTCCGTTGCTGGCTTTGCAGCGCATATTCATCCTGGGCCTCACGGCTGATGTCGTAGCGTTTCGCAACCACTTCGGCCGTGTCGATCATCGGCATGTAAACGTGCTCATGCATTGCGAGCAGGCGTGCGTCTTTGGCCCGGAACGTGTTGATGTGTTCATTCTGTACCAGGCTGATCGATTCAAGACCGCCACCGACGATGATGTCGACGTTGTCCGCTACAACCGTCTTCGCAGCCAGCGCGATCGCCATCATGCCCGACGAGCACTGCCGATCGACGGTCATTCCTGCCGTCGTCACTGGCAAACCGGCAGCCAACGCGATTTGCCTGGCGATATTCTGCCCCTGGGTTCCCTGCGGCATCCCACAGCCCATAAGAACGTCATCAACGTCAGCGGGTTCAAGACCTGCTCGTTCCACGGCATGCTTTACCGCATGTCCGCCAAGCGTCGGCGCCTCGGTATTGTTGAACGCGCCGCGATAGGCCTTGCCGATCGGGGTGCGGGCGGTCGATACGATTACTGCTTGTCTCATTGGCTTGTCAGTCCTGTTTCAGGTGGGTCTCCTGCTGCTAGACTATGCCCGTAACAGGACCGCGGATCGTAACATGGCCAAGAAACTCAAGAATGAAAAGGGGCTGCTCAAAGTCGCGCTGGACATGATCATGGAGGACGCCGTCAAACGCGGTGTCGTCGAATTTGACGCGACGGACTCGCATAACCTTAAGATAGAATACGCCTACCGACTATTGGTTCACGACAAGTCGATCAGCCCATTGCCGCGAGGCCAGGAGACGCTGCCCAATATAAGGCACCGCCTGGCCATGTGGGTCACGCACAAACTGCCTACCGACCACGAACTCCTGTGAGGATTCGCGGTCAGTCTTGAGAAACGCGCTCGGCGAGCAAACACAGAATTTCGAACATGAGGCTCGCGCCCACGAGTGCGGTGCCGCCAGTCTGATCGAACGGCGGCGCGACCTCGACGACGTCACCGCCGACCAAATTCAGGCCACGTAGCCCTCGCAAGAGCTTCAGCGCTTCGACTGTCGTAATACCTCCTATCTCCGGTGTGCCCGTGCCGGGCGCGTAAACAGGATCCAGACCATCAACGTCGAACGAAATGTAAGTCGGCCCATCGCCAACAACTTTGCGCGCTTCAGCAATTACAGCATCAACGCCGACATCAGAGAACTCGTCCATCATGACGACTCGCATACCGCTGTCGTTTGAAAATGCCAGCCCTTCGAGCGTGTTTTGCCCGCCGCGAATACCGATTTGAATTGTTCGCTTCGGATCAAGCAGGCCATCTTCCACGCTGAGGCGAAAAGGCGCTCCATGGTGGAACTTCGAACCGTAGAATTCGCCCCAGGTATCGGTGTGGGCATCAATGTGGATCATGCCAACAGGTCGATCCGGTGCGATGCCTTTGAAAATTGGGTAGGTGATCGAATGATCGCCACCAGCCGATAGCGGAATAACCCCTGCCTTACGCACCTCAACGTAGTAATCCTCGATGTACCTGAGCGCCTTATTGAGATCGAACAGATTGCCGATCGGTACGTCGCCAACATCCGCGATTCTCGCCAGGTCGTACGGTTGTACCTGCGTCGATACATTGATTGTCCGCATCAGGCTCGATGCATTGCGCATCTCCCGCGGCCCGTGACGCGCGCCTGCGCGATTGGTAACGCCAAGATCCATGGGCACACCGATCAACGCAATGTCCAGTGCTTCGAGCGTCTCGGCGATCGGCGCACGCATGAATGTCGGAATCTCGGTAAAGCGCGGCCGCAGCATGGCTTCCGTTGTCGTTCTCTTGCCGGAACCGGGAGTTCGAGTCATTTCACCTGCCTTCACGCGGAAATTGATTAGCTGTAGACAGCCCGACGGTCGCCTATAATGACACAGTCATACGAAGGGAAACCATGTCCAGGCAGCCGGTAGACCTGTACGCAAATAGTGGCTCCATTGCGGTCAACGAGGTCGACGCCGCATTAATGCGGCGACGGCAAGACCTGCTCGGGCCCTTTTATCGGCTGCTTTACGACGAACCGTTTCACCCGGTTCGGGCCGAGGGCGTCTGGTTGTTCGATGCCAATGGTGATCGATATCTCGACGCCTACAACAACGTACCTTGCGTGGGGCACTGCCACCCGAAAGTCCTCGCGGCGATGACCAAACAGGCCGCAATTCTTAACACCCACACACGCTACCTGGATGAGACAATTCTCAATTATGCGGACGCACTGGGTAAGACACTGCCAAAGGAAATTGATCGCCTCACACTGACTTGTACGGGTTCCGAGGCAAATGATCTCGCACTGCGCATCGCCAATTTTCGTGTCGGTGGCAAAGCTGGCGTGGTAGTCACCGAGCAGGCGTATCACGGGGGAACCGTAGCTGTTGCCGAAATCACACCGTCGCTGGGCGTTGGCGTCGGCG
>CAZVLT010000078.1:0-9577 GCA_964628105.1 uncultured Woeseiaceae bacterium
TTCCGACAAAGTGTTGCGTTGACCGTTTGAAATCGCAGTCATTAGCGGTCGTTCACGACCATACCACCCGAATGGCCGCTTCCGGGCGTAAACCGGCCATTCAGCGGGTCTTTTTCAGATGTCCAAAATTGAACGTCCGCTTTCACCTAAAGCGGCCACTCAGATCGGTGATAATCGAGTGATATGAAGGGCAGCTAACGGCCACAAGCGGCCATTGAAGACAATTACACAGATCTTCTACAGTCTTTGAAATGCTCTCGTAATCTTTGAAATTTTCTCCGCATCTTCAGTCTTGAGAAATAAGGAAAGAAAAGCAGCAGTTGGTACCAATAGGTTCTTATGCCAAACCGCTTGTAGTCAATCAATACGGGAATAAGGCGTCCGTCAGCCTGCCTGTCAACGCAGATATTGGACGACCCCACGCCGAAATAGTATATGCGATTTTCCAAAAATCGCTTCTCCAGTTCGTCTATCAAACTCCAAAACTGCTCGTCTTTGACTTTTCCGTACTCCGAAAGTGTCTTCGATATCTGTCCGCCATGATCTATCACCAACTGGTTAATCGAGTAGCAAGTTTTGTTATTTTTTATCGGTTTGTGAACTTTCGCAAAGCACTTGTGCAGATCAGAAGGTATCTTTGAGATGATTGACTGATATTGTCTGTATTCGTATTTATTGAAATCTCGTATTGCATAATTTACAAGAGTATACAGGGATGTCGGAATGCGGACTTCGATAAATAGAAGTTTCTTGATGATATGAGGCTTTGTTTTTTTAATAGCCAATTCATTGTATCGATAGACATCTCGGTAACGCCCTTCGCTGATCTTTTCATTCAGGTTGTTTAAATTTTGGTTAGGCTGAGTGGTCAATGGGCAGTTTCCTCTGTTGATGCCGCCAAGCCAGGCTCGCGGCAATGATGGCACCAGTCGAAGTTCCTCCCATCAAGTCAAAATAGTCACAGAGAAGTAGGTCGCTCCTTCCTTAACGCTCGCGAAGCATTTCTTCGATTCGACTCAGATATAATAGGGTGAGTACTCCGCGGACGCCAGCCCCATCAAGCGCAAGCAAGCGCTTTGGACCGTGTGCATGGAGATGCGGGCGGTGTCGGATAGGCATTTTTGTCTCCGCTACATGCGGGTGTCAGTACGCTCTTCTCTTCGGGCGTGAGGGCGACCCGCATTGTTCTTGCGCGACACCCGTCGCCCAAAGATCAACTACCCTGCGAATGCCCCGCACATTATGCCGGTCAGTATAAAACGCACATGTCCGCTTTGGGTCGCAAGCGGCCCTTCACTACTATTTTAGCTCAACGGCTGCTTCCGGGGGTAAAGCAGCCGTTCAAAAAACGAATTATCAGAATTCGAAACTGAATGTCTGCTTTCATCAGAAGCGGTCGTTCAAATTGTGCGAAATTCAACGAAATGACAGGCCGCTTTCGGCTGCGTTTTCAACCGGTCGATGCAACACTCAAGGTTCACTTAGGCCGGAAAGTTAATCCAGTTTCGAGGATGTTTCCGCGGGAACGCCATTATCGCGGGTTAATGCCCATATGAGTGCAAGACCCGCTCCCGTCGAGCGGGATCGAGATCCCACAACATCGCGCGCACGGCGCGTTTATGCCCTTGTGGGTGCTCCTACGGATTGGTCACCCGTTGACTTGCGTCGAAGATCGACCCACCAAACTAGCGATAATTGGCAGCAGCAACTGAGCGTAATGACAACCCGAGACGCAACTTCAGATCGTCGTTACGGAAACGGACTTCGTCACTGCTGAACGGGTTGTACATTTCTCCCATGATGGACTGCGTTACGATGGCCCAGCTCTTTCGTACAAGCGCCGTATCGGCGCTGTAATCAACAAAGAAGCGTGGATCCCGGTTTGGATAACACTGTGAGAGGAAACCACTCAGGCAATAGTCGCCGGGATCGTCCGGAAAGTTGCCCCAGTATACGGCTATCCCTGCACTCATCATCGCCGACGTAAATGCTCGTGACACGGTTCTTGCCGTGTGCTCGCAAACAGAAACGTCACCCTGCCCCGGACCTATTATCCAGGGACCTGATTTCCCCGGGCCATAAAGCGTGGCAGCGGATACCTCGGCATAAATCACCCGTGCCAACTCGGCGCAACCATCAACTGCCACGGACATTTGTTGTGCGCGTGCCGCGTTAGTCGTCAGCCCAAGCAGTACCACAACGATCAGTACGGCAAAGTTCCTTTTCGCCATCGTCCTTCTCCTTGTTCAATTGAGGTCAAAGAATCGAACGACAAACGACATTAGAACAGCGCCAAATCTCCGCGATATATCGAGAAGCGACTAAAAAGAATGATTTTATGGCGACGATCACAACCCAAATCAGCATTACCGCGCTTGGCAGAAAGGTCATGGTAAATCCTGGCCCCCAGAGCGGATTCACGTAGTGCGCATATAACCAAAGAGTGGGTACGAACAACTTGAATCCCGAAAAAAAAGAACTGCATCAGCGCCAGCGCCGTGATGATTACTACTGCTTCCATGTGATCCACCCCCGGACTATTTCTTGATTATTGTGTGACTTTCGTCGCCGTGCCATTAAGATCACTCGCACCATGGCCGGCAACCCTTTGACCAAATTTCGCACGTTTCTGTTCGACAGGGTCTTACGCCTCGAACGGCACGAGTATTTAGCCGTTGCCTGGTCATTCGCATATTTCTTTTGCGTATTGTCTTCTTACTACATAATAAGACCGGTGCGGGAAGCAATGGCCGTTGGCGGCGGTCCCGACACGATACCGTTTCTATTCATCGCCACCTTCCTGACCATGCTCGTCGTGACACCGATATTCGGCTGGATCGCATCGCGTTATCCACGGCGCGTATTCCTGCCATGGATTTACCTGTTTTTCGCATCGAACGCCTTGATTTTCTGGGCTGCATTTTCTCTTGCTGTGGACCAGGGCAAGGACTATGTCTGGCTGGGCCGAATATTTTTTGTCTGGATCAGCGTCTTCAACCTGTTTGTGGTTTCCGTGTTTTGGAGTTTCATGGCGGACATCTACACGCGCGAACAAGGTCGGCGACTCTTCGGGGTGATCGCGGCGGGAGGAAGCATTGGCGCCTTGCTGGGCGGCGCCGCGACGAGCCTGCTGGTGAAGCCGATAGGATTTCAGAACCTTTTCCCCATCTCGGCAGCATTGCTGTTACTGGCCGTATTTTGCATCGCTAAATTGCGTCGCTGGGTTGCAACAGTGCACGACCAAGACGATGCCGATACCGTCGCAAGTAACAAACCGCTGGGCGGAAATCCGTTCAGCGGCATCACCCATATTTTTTCTTCAAAATATTTTGGCGGTATCGTGATCTCATCAGTGATCGCGAGCCTGCTGGGCACTGCGCTTTACATGTTCACCGCAAAACTCGTCGAGGTAGAAATCCCGAGTCCGGACGAGCGCACGCAATTTTTTTCCAATATCAATAATGCGACCAACGCTCTTGCCTTGATCGGTCAGCTGCTGATCGTCAAGCATGTCGTCAAGCGCTTCGGCATCGGTATATCATTGTCGCTGCTTCCCATCGCATCGATCGTGGGATTTGCGCTGCTTGCAGTGGATCCGGTGCTTGGTGTTGTAGCAATTCTTACTGTTGTCCGGCGCGCGCTCGGATTTGGCTTCGGCAAGCCGACCTCGGACATGCTGTACTCGGTCGTGACGCCTGAGGAAAAGTACAAGACCAAGAATTTTATCGATACCGCTGTTTATCGCGGCAGCGACGTTATCGGTACCTGGAGTGTCCAACTAATGTGGGGGCTTGGTGTCGCCGGCATTTCCATCGTGATGCTGCCATTTGCCGTACTTTGGGCCATGGTCGCACTGTGGCTTGGCCGCGCCTATCGACGGCAGGCAAGACAGCTTAGAGACAGTGGCGTCACATGAACTCGAATAGATGGAATCGCCGCCAGGTTATTGCCGCTGGCGCCGTGTTGGGCACCCTGCCCGGTCTTGCCGTGACGAAAGGAGCATCGCCTATGCTAGCCAACGTCATTCCAGCATCGGGCGAGTCTCTGCCCGCAATTGGACTGGGTACCTACAACGTCTTCGATGTAGCCAGCACCGCAGCCGAAATTCAGAAGCGTCAAAATGTTGTCGACATGATGATCGCAGAGGGCGGCAGTGTCATCGACACATCGCCGATGTACAACCGCTCTGAAAAAGTCATCGGCGACGTCATCACCGCCGGCACCGATCGCAGCAAACTGTTTCTAGCAACCAAGGTCTGGACCGATGGTCAGGCAGCCGGCGCAGCACAGATGCGGCGGTCCGCTGACCTTATGAATACCACCGTTATCGACCTCATGCAGGTTCACAATCTTCGCGATACCGCCGTGCACATGGCAACGATTCGGGATCTTCAGGATGAGGGTCGCGTGCGCTACAACGGGCTGACGCATTACACGGCCGCGGCGATGCGCGCGCTCGAACAAGAGATGAAACACCACAAACCGGACTTCATCCAGATCAACTACTCATTGGGCGAGCGTGGGGCGGAAGAACGCGTTCTGCCACTGGCGCAGGACATGGGTATCGCGGTACTGATCAATCGCCCGTTCCAAAGCGGCCGACTGTTTGCCGCCGTCGCCGGCCGCACCCTCCCCGACTGGGCTGAGGAATTCGCGGACAGCTGGGGGCAGTTTTTTCTGAAGTTCATCATCAGCCACCCGGCGGTCACCTGCGCGATACCCGGCACCGCCAAGACGCACCACATGATCGATAATATGGGCGCCGGCCACGGCATCCTGCCAGGCACCGCTATGCGAAATCGCATGGCTGACTTTTTAACGAGCTGATGACTGCGCGAAACGCCGGTCTGGGCCGTCGCCTCGGAGCAATCCTGTATGACTGCCTGCTCGTGTTCGCGTTACTCATGATGGTCGCCACGCCGTTTATCGCGATACGTGAAGGCGAAGCCGTAGAGCCACAAACGGACATCGTTTATCGGCTCATTCTTGCGGCCGTAATCTATGCGTTTTTCGTGGGGTTCTGGACACGCACAGGTCGGACACTGGGCATGCAATCATGGGGGCTACAGCTTGAAACCCCGGATGGCAACCGTCCGTCATTCAGTGCGGCGACCATTCGTTTTTTCGCCGCGCTGATTTCCTGGGCGCCGCTGGGACTAGGTTTCTTCTGGCAACTTTGGGATGCGGAGCATCTCACCTGGCACGACCGGCTCAGCAAGACGCGGCTGGTTTATTACCCGAAAGTAAAAAAATAATTGCTGTCAGCGTATTCGTGACAGTGCGAATACTGTGACCAGTGTCAAGGCTACTGTTGGCAACCAGGTAACAAGAATCGGGTTCAGGTCAAATACCTGGCCCGAATTGGCGAGCGTCTCACTCGCAAGATAGTAGACGAGACCGACCAACACGCCGATCATCAGACGGCCACCGGCCCCACCGGTTCGTAGCGAGCCGAAAACAAAAGCCAGGGACAATATGGGCATTATCAGTACGGTGAAGGTCCGCGATACTCTATGCCAGAGCTCGGTTTCGTATTGCGTCGCGTCAAGGTTATTGCGATGCAAGTAGTCGATGTAAATTATCATCTCTCGAACCGAAAGGCTCAACGGTTTCGCGAGTGCACTGCCAAGCAATTCAGCATTAACCTCAAACGACGCAATTGATCGGGACGACTTCGTAACCTGCACCCCGTCGCGTTCAAATCGTGTCTCTCGAAGATTCTCGAGTATCCAGTTATCGTCCTCGTCAATTCCGGAATTCTCGGCGATAGCAATTGCCGCAAGTCTATTGCCGTCGAATTTGTACATGTACAGACTGCCGAACTCGAAGTCGGGATTCACGCGCTCAAGATGCAAATAGACCGAGCCGTCTTTGACCCATGTCGGATTTCCCAGCCGGTCATCATCCTGCTCATAGCGAGCTTCGAGGCGCATGTTGCGCGCGTAAAAGTCGAGTGGCGGCCCAATAAACTCGCCGAGCAAACCCGTCAGCACGAGCATGACCGCGCCAGCGATGGCGACCATGCCGGCGAGCTCGCGCACCGACAGGCCGGACGATCTCATGACGATGAATTCGCTGTTACCTGCCAGGGCGCCCAGACCGAGCAGTGAGCCGATCAACGCCGCGACGGGCAACATTTCGAAGGCGAGATTCGGGAGTCGCAACGCCGTATAGAGTATTGCCTGTGCCGTCTTGTAGTTCCCCTGGGTGTCATCAAGCTCAGCGATAAACTCAAACAGCCCTGCGAGCGCCAGCAACACAAAGAGAACCATCGCCGTGCCAGCCAATATGGTTCGCAACAAGTACTGGCTGAGGATGTTATTCATCGCCACACCCGCTTATGCCACCCGTTCTGCATGGCAACTAGGCCGAGTGTGAATAACAACATGACGCCATGCACCCACCAGATACCAAGCGTCGGCGTTATCGTCGCTTGTTCGATCCACGCCTTCGCCGCACTCATCATGTTCAGATACACGATGAAGACCAGCAGCCCAATCGCAATTCGCCCGTATCGCCCCGACCGCGGCTCACTCCGACTTAGCGGCACGGCGAGGAATGCCAGAATGACGGTTGACAACGGAATGCCGACGCGCCACTGCCACTCGGCCACGTGAGCAAGTTCGTCCGAACGTATAAGGTCGAGAAACGCCATGGCCCGCGGCCGCGGGTTAGGGGTTTTCAGACTCGGCAATCGATACGGAATTCCGTGCTCGACAAATTCGACGACGCGAAATTGCGATGTTCCGGGCACGCCTTCGTAACGACGCCCATTGTGCAACACCAGCATTCGGGTATTTTCGTCGATCGACTCAACCATTTCGCCAAGTTCGGCAATGACGACTTCAACCACACCGTCCGCAACCCGCCGTTGCATGAATACGTTTTGCATGAGCCCGTCTGGCGTAACGCTCTCGCCATACACGACTGCCTTATCTGGACCAAGCACTGTAAATTTGCCGGGTTCAATACTTGCGAGATCCGCCTCACGCCGTGCTTCTGCGCCAACCCGGTCTATGGCCGTCAGCGCGCGCGGCGCGCCTTCAACAGATAACCAGGCGACGCCCAGCGTCAGGGGCACAACGAGCCACATCATAGGACGATAAATGCCCGCAGGGCCTACGCGACACGCCATCATCGCCGGTAATTCGCTGTCTCGATAGAGTCGGCCTAACGCGAGCATGATTGCCAGAAACAAGCCAATAGGCACAACGATAGTCAAGTACTGGGCAGCCGACAGTCCGATGACATCAAATGCTGCATTCTTGGGCAGCCTGCCCTTGGCGACATCGCCGAGAACCCGCGCAAACTGGTTCGTCAACAGAATAAGCAGCAAAACCATCGTAACCCCGAGCCAGGTCGTGGCAATTTCGCGAAAAATGTAGCGATCGAGAATGCGCTTCATCAGTGTCCGGGAATGGCGTGGCTGCGGGTAGCTGAAACAGTTAGACTACCGCTTTTGTTTTATCCGTGACAGCCCCAGACCCAGATCAAGGCAGACAAGGGATTTATGAATTATTTTACGACTACCAGCAATGCCTCTCGCCGTGCAGTTGACTGCGTCATCGTTGGCGTTTACTCCCGTGGGAAACTTGGCATCGGCGCCGCCGATATCGATGCCGCCAGCAAAGGACAGCTCCGTGATCTCGTAAAGTCAGGCGACGTCTCCGGGCAACTCGGCCATTGCTCGGTTCTTACACGAGTGTCGGGCGTCAAGGCAGCACGCGTGGCCGTGGTTGGCCTGGGCAAGCCAGGAGCATTTGGCGCGTCACAATTCAAGAAAGCAGTCGCGGCGGCAACAAACGCCATTTCGAAGACGAAGACAAGGCAGATATTGAATTGCCTCACCCTGGAGTCCGTGGCGGACACTAATCCGTATTACCTGGCGCGTCATACTGTCGAGGCAATTGGTGACAATCTTTATCGCTTCACGCAAATGAAGAGTGGCCGCAAGAAACCCGTCATGCCGTTGAAGACCATTGGCATCGCGATCGCGGCACGCGGCGACGCTGCCAAGGCCATGCGCGGTGCGCAGCACGGCGACTGCATCGTTGCAGGTATGTCGTTGGCCAGGGATCTGGGCAACCTGCCCGCAAACATCTGCACGCCCGGCTATCTGGCCCGCGTAGCGAAGAAACTGGCTAGCGGTAACGGCAAACTGACAACGCGCATCGTCACTGAGACAGAGATGAAGCGCCTGGGCATGGGCTCATTGTTGTCGGTAACCGCAGGCGCTGTTGAACCGGCGAAGCTTATCATCATGCAGTACAAAGGCGCCGGCAGCGATAAACCCGTCGTGCTGGTTGGCAAAGGGGTCACGTTCGATACCGGAGGAATTTCACTCAAGCCCGGACCGAGCATGGATGAAATGAAATTCGACATGTGTGGCGCCGCCAGCGTCATCGGCACAATGGCAGCGATCACCAAGTTGAAACTGCCGATCAACTTAACGGTTGTCGTACCGGCCGTCGAGAACATGCCCAGCGGCACGGCAACCAGACCCGGCGACATCGTCAAGAGCATGTCCGGGCAGACCATCGAGGTTTTGAACACGGATGCGGAAGGCCGTTTGATACTTTGCGATGCATTGACCTATGCGCGACGTTTCAAGCCCGCTGCCATTATCGATGTCGCGACCCTCACCGGCGCCTGTGTGGTCGCACTCGGCAGTCACCGCTGCGCGGTAATGGCGAATAATGACGCCCTAAGAGTCGAAATCGTCGCCGCGGGTGATCGCGCCGAGGACCTTGGCTGGCCGATGCCCTTGGGCGAACCATACGCCGCGCAGCTCAAGAGTAACTTCGCCGATATGGCCAATATCGGCGGCTCGGGAGGCGGTTCGATCACCGCTGGATGTTTCCTGGGTAAATTCACGGACGGCATGAATTGGGCTCATCTGGACATTGCAGGCGTAGCCTGGAAATCCGGCGCGAAGAAAGGTGCCACCGGCCGGCCGGTAGCAATGCTCACCGAAGTGCTGCTTTCGCGCGCCGGCACGCTGCCCTAAGTCTTCGTGGCAAGAGTCGACTTCTACGTTCTCGACCGGGTCGATGAGCAGGCGCGCTACACGGCGGTTTGCAAGTTGACGGAAAAGGCATATCGCCTCGAAAACACTGTCTATATCCATGCACAGAACCAGGCCGATGCCGAGCGTTTGGAGCAATTACTGTGGACCTTTCGCGACGGCAGTTTCGTGCCCCACGATTTTGCCGCCAGTGGAATAGACACGCCGGTCACGATCGGCTGCCAAGGCGACGAGGTGGAAGCGCGAGACTTGTTGATTAACCTGTGCGACGAGATTCCGACATTCGCCGCAGCTTTTCCACGTATCGCAGAGCTTGTAACCTCCGACGAAAATTCCAGGCGGAAGGGCCGCAAACGATTCGCCGAGTACCGCGACCAGGGTAACGAAATTAAAACGCACAACATCTGATGGACAAGTCCTACCATCCCAAAAACATCGAGCAGCGCATTTACGAGCGTTGGGAAGAGCGAGGCTACTTTGCCCCGCAAGGCGATGGCACGCCTTACTGCATTGTAATACCGCCACCCAATGTGACAGGCACTCTGCACATGG
>CAZVLT010000079.1:0-1476 GCA_964628105.1 uncultured Woeseiaceae bacterium
GATTGTCGCAGTTGATGGAGTAGGCTCCGATGCCGAAGGAGGCAGTCGGCGCAATCTGGGCATCGCTGAAATTGTTCACGTACGAGATTTCGCCAAATGCCTCGACGTTCTCGGTCACCTCGTAATGACCATAGCCAAAGAGATTGTAGCGCTCCGAGGGACGCTGGAAGAAGTTGGACGGGCCGAAGTTGAAGGTCGTCGTGGGGCCGCTCACAAAAGGAATGATGGTCCCGTCCTCCTGCTGGAAGAAATTCCCGCTGGGACCGCCAAGTAGACGGAAGTTCCCCGAGCCGACACACGCGAAGCCACCGAAGCTGTTGGGTCCGGTGTCCTGGCCGAGCGCACACCCGGAGAACACACGATCCTTCTGCAAGATGGGGTCGCGATCCTCGTAAGAAGCGAACAGGGTCGCATTGCCACGCCCATCCGCGGAATTCACCCCTAAGATTCCGTAAATGAGAGTCTCATCCCCGTCGGAGTTGCTGCCGGGCACCGGCTGACCGCCCGCCTGGAGAACGCTTGCCCAGAAGCTGTCGTCGTTGTCGTTGTAGGAGTTGCCGTACTGAACGCCGACCTCGACGCCTTCAAAATCCTGCCTGAGGATGAAGTTGACGACGCCGCCGACGGCGTCCGAGCCGTATACCGCCGAGGCGCCACCGGTCAGGATGTCCACGCGCTCAACGATCTGCAACGGAATGATGTCGAGGTTGGCAGAGCTGGATCGCGACGCGCCGTAGGGAAGCCGGCGGCCGTCGATCAGCACCAGCGTCCGCCGCGAACCCAGACCGCGCAGGTTAAGGGTCGCGGTGCCTGAGGCGCCGTTCGACACTTCGGAAGCCTGCCCGGCAAATACCTGAGGCAGAACGTTGACGAAATCCTCGATGCGGACATTACCGCGGATCGTGCCTTCGCTGCCCAGCACGCTCAGCACGGGAGTAGCAGCCGCGAGATTCGGGTTCACCTTGAGCCGCGTCCCCGTAGTTATGATCTCCTCGAGTACTTCATCGTCGGTTGCCTGGGCATTTGCCGCTAACGGTGCAACCAATGCACCGGCCATAAAGGCGAGCCCAGCTAGTTTGAAATTTCGCATTAGATTTTCCCCTTATCTACAACAACGGAGTGTCGTTGCGAGAGTAAAGACGTTGTGTGATTGATACAGGATGTTCGTCCAAGGCGCGAGTATGACTTGCAGCTGTTGTAATTTCAACACTATCAGAGGATTTAATTCGTTGCTTTAATGCAACACTGGACCAGAAACCAGCGGATGGCGAGTACGACCTGCAGCACTGCGACACAAAAGCCTATCTTGCTCCTGACGCGTATTGCGATCAGCTCGATAATCTTCATCGTTTTCGCGCTGCACTTCGCCGGCAGTCCCCGCTTCGAGGTCATCGACCGAATGGAGAATTACCTGTACGACGTGCGGGTCCGCGCGACGATGCCGGGTGGTATCGATGAGCGCGTTGTTATCGTCGA
>CAZVLT010000079.1:1576-9560 GCA_964628105.1 uncultured Woeseiaceae bacterium
CCGAAGCCGAAGACATCGATGAGCAAGACGAATAAACGCCATGCACTTGCATTACATGGCGGCGCCGGCGCCGTCGCAGGGCGTGACTACACCGTCACGGAAAAACACCTGCGTGAACTCGCCCGCGACTGTGAGGCGATGCTCGCTGCCGGCCGCAGCGCGCTGGACGTGGTTGAAATCGCTGTCGCGGAACTCGAGGATTGCGGGCTCTATGTCGCTGGTCGCGGCTCGGCGCCGAACACCGCCGGATATGTCGAACTGGACGCATCCATTATGGCTGGCGATTCACGTGATGCCGGGGCGGTCGCCTCATTAAGGGGTTTCGTAAACCCGATACGTGTTGCGCGCGGCATCATGGAGAAAACACCGCATGTGATGCTCGTTGGCATTGGCGCCGCACGCTTCGCGCACGAAAACAAGTACGTCGAAGTCGACGCGCCCGACGACTACTACATCGTGCCGGTGGGCGTAACCAGGGATGAAACGCTGGATAGCAAAGCACATGGAACGGTTGGCGCGGTAGCACTTGATCATAGCGACACTCTCGCCGCAGCAACCTCTACTGGCGGAACATTCGGCAAGCTTGAAGGGCGCATCGGTGATACGCCGTTGGTCGGAGCAGGAACCTGGGCGGACGACAAGATCGCAATATCATGTACGGGCACCGGCGAACACATCATCCGCGCAGGTGGTGCGATCTCTATTGCCTGTCGTTACAAATCGGGCGTATCGCTCAATGACGCGATCGACGAAATGCTGGACGAGGTCAAGGCACTCGGCGGCGATGCGGGCGTTATCGCCGTTACCTGCGACGTGGATATCGCAATGACTTACAATTCCGAGGGCATGAAGCGTGCATCCGTATCCTCACAACAGGCACTGCACGTTGCGACGTTCAAATAGGCAGCGCCGTTGTATGCTTGATATCCGACAGGACGATGCTCGACGTCACCTCCTGGATGCCGGGCAACTGCGAGAGTTTTTCGAAGAAAAACCGCTCGTAGGCTTTGATGTCTTCGGCGACGATTCGCAACAGGAAGTCGACGTTGCCAAGCAACACGTAGCAGTCCATCACTTCCGGGCAATTACTGACCTCCTTGGCGAACAACTTTAGATTACTGCGGCCATGCGAAGTCAGTTTCACGTGCGCGAATACCATGGTTGTCAGCCCGACCTTCTCGCGATCGAGAATGACCGGATGGTCGCGTATGACACCTTCTTCGCGCAAGCGCTGAATACGGCGCCAGCAGGCCGATTGCGACAAGCCGATGCGTTCGCCGATTGCTGTCGCGTTGATGCCAGACACGTTTTGCAGCAGGTCGAGGATTTTGCGATCAATGTGATCGAGAGAAATGCTCTGCATAGCTTATTCTTTTTTCTAACTAGAAACGCAATGATTATGCGCTCTTTTTCACTTGCATAAAAGGTTTTGCAAGTTTTACCGCCAAGATTCGCGGTATATTAGTCTATCTACGTGGGACTCACAGGGGTAAGGCATGGGCGTCTTTGATCACGCCGAATTCGATGACCACGAATCGCTGCACTTCTTCACGGATGCAGCGAGTGGGCTGCAGGCAATCATCGCCATTCATTCCACAGTTCTAGGTCCCGCCGCTGGAGGTGTCCGTCGCTGGACTTACGCGAGCAAGGCCGACGCCCTTACCGACGTACTTCGACTTTCACGTGGCATGACCTACAAAAACGCTGTGGCCGACATTCCCTTTGGCGGCGGCAAGGCCGTCATTCTGGCCTCCGATCTGGCACCGAAATCGGCACAACTCATGGTCGCTTTCGGGCGTGCTGTGCAGTCGCTTGGTGGTCGCTACATCACTGCCGAAGACGTGGGAATGTCCGTTGCCGACATGCATCATGTTCGCGAGCAAACTGAATACGTCACCGGCCTTCCGCAGAGCGGCGACAACGCCGGCGGCGACCCCGCTCCCTGGACGGCGGTCGGCGTATTTCTTGGTATCGAAGCCGCCGTCAAAGCACGTCTGGGTAAAGACTCGGTCGCTGGCCTGACCATCGCTGTTCAAGGCGTTGGGCATGTCGGCGCAAAGCTGTGCCGATTGCTGCACGAAGCCGGTGCGAAACTGCTGGTCGCCGATGTCAGCCGCGACTGTCTGGAACAAGTCAGCGCAGAATTGCCGGTCGACATCGTGGCGCCGAACGAGATTCTCTATGCCGCCGCTGATGTCTTGGCGCCGTGTGCCCTTGGCAATATTCTGACATCAGCAACGATTCCGAAAATCAAAGCGCAGGTCATCGCCGGCGCTGCAAACAATCAGCTCGCAACGGAGGCCGATGGCGCACGCCTCACCGAGCGCGATATTTTGTATGCGCCCGATTACGTCGTCAACGCCGGCGGTATTATCAATGTCTCACATGAATTTCACGGTGACAGTTCAGAGGATCATGTCCGCGCCGACATCAAACGGATTCCTGCGCGACTGCGGGCGATTTTCGAAGATGCCAGCGAGAGCGGCCGACCAACCAATGAGTTGGCCGATGAGCTGGCACGACGCCTGATAGCTGCGGGCAGGAAACAACAGGAAGCCACCGCATGACGACGAAATCACGATTGCACATACCGCGGCCGACTGCGCGGCCGGGCGAAGAACCTGATTTCAGTTACCTCAATCTTTCGCCGGCAGGAAGCGTGGATAAGCCGCCGATCGATGCGCGCACCCGCGACATTGAGCATTTGAGCAGCGGACTTGTTCGCGTTGTCGACGACGACCACGTGGCCAAGGGCCCCTGGAACCCTGACTTCGATGCCACACAATTGCAGGTCGGTCTGCGCTGGATGCTCATGAATCGCGTTTTCGACGAGCGCATGTGGCAAATTCAGCGCCAGGGTCGTATCTCCTTTTACATGCAGGCGACCGGCGAAGAAGCTGTTTCAATCGCACAGGGCATGGCACTGCGCCCCGGCGACATGTGCTTCCCATCGTACCGCAACCAGGGGCTGTTCATGTACCGCGGTGTGAAGCTGGTGGACATGATGTGTCAATGTCTCTCCAACACACGCGACATGTGTCTGGGTCGGCAGCTACCGATCATGTATCACAGCAACAGCGGTAATGTATTTTCGATCTCAGGCAACCTTGCAACGCAATACCCGCATGCTGTCGGCTGGGCCATGGCCGCAGCGATCAGGGGCGAAGACCATATCGCAACTTCCTGGGTAGGTGACGGCAGCACCGCCGAAGCCGACTTCCACCACGCATTAACGTTCGCCGCCGTCTACCAGGCACCCGTCATACTCAACGTCGTAAACAACCAGTGGGCCATTTCAACCTTCCAGGGCACAGCCGGCGGAGAACGCAGAGCGTTTGCTGCTCGCGGACTCGGCCTGGGAATTCCCGGCATTCGTGTCGACGGTAACGACCTGTTAGCCATTTACTCCGTGACGTCGTGGGCGGCAGAACGGGCCCGGCGTGGTGGCGGTCCGACGCTAATTGAACTCGTGACTTATCGTGGTGGTGCCCATTCCACAAGCGATGATCCTAACAAGTACCGTCCCAAAGATGAGTGGGACGCGTTCCCGCTCGGCGACCCTATCGAGCGCCTCAAGCAGCACATGATCAAGCAAGGACACTGGTCGGAGGAAAAACACGAAAAGCTGACTGACGAATTGCGCTCAGAGGTGACGGCCGCCTGGAAGGAAGCGCAACAATACGGAACGATGACAGAAGGTCCATGGCTGGACCCGGAAACGATGTTTGACGACGTGTACGCGGAGCCGTCGCAAAACCTCGAGTCGCAATGCCGTCACATGCTCGAAATCCAGGACGGAGAGTAGCTCATGGCGCGAATGAACATGATCGAAGCGATTCGCTCGGCGCACGATGTCGTCATGGACAAGGACCCGAGTGTCGTTGTGCTCGGCCAGGACGTCGGATACTTCGGCGGTGTTTTTCGCTGCACTGACGGATTGCAGCGTAAGTTCGGCGAGCACCGAGTTATGGATGCGCCTATATCCGAAGGCGGTATCATCGGCACCGCTATCGGCATGGGCGTTAATGGCCTGCGACCCGTTGCCGAGATTCAGTTCGCCGACTATATCTACCCGGGCTTTGATCAGATCGTCAGCGAACTCGCACGACTGCGTTATCGCTCCGCGGGTGAATTCTTCTCGCCGGTAACTATTCGGACACCGTGTGGCGGTGGCATTCGCGGGGGTCAAACACACTCACAATCTCCCGAAGCCATTTTCACGCACGTAAGCGGCATCAAGACAGTCATGCCGTCCAATCCCTATGACGCGAAAGGCCTGCTGATCAGCGCTATCGAGTCTGACGACCCGGTCGTGTTCTTCGAGCCCAAGCGAATTTACAACGGACCGTTCGACGGTGACCCCGAAAAACCCGCCGTGTCCTGGAACTCGCACCCCAAGGGAGAGGTTCCGGAAGGCTACTACACCGTGCCGCTGGGCGCGGCGGATATCGCGCTCCCGGGCAATGAACTCACCGTCGTTACCTATGGCACACTGGTACATGTGGCGATCGCTGCTGCCGCCGCAACTGGCGTTGATTGTGAGGTCATCGATGTTCGAACTATGGCGCCGCTCGATGTCGCAACGATGGTCGACTCGGTGAAGAAGACCGGCCGTTGCCTGGTAGCCCACGAAGCGACGCGATTTGGAGGATTTGGCGCCGAACTTGTGGCGGTCATTCAGAAAGAGTGCTTCTACCACCTCGAAGCACCTATCGGGCGGGTTGCCGGCTGGGACACGCCGTACCCACACGCATTCGAGTGGCAGTATTTCCCCGGTCTGAAACGCATGTCCGCCGGAATACGCAAGGTGATGGAAGCAGAATGAGCGAACACATTTTCAAACTGCCGGACCTCGGTGAGGGAACCGTCGAATCTGAAATCGGTGAATGGTTTATCAAGGTTGGCGAGCATGTGGAAGAGGAAGCCGTGGTCGGCACCATGATGACCGACAAGGCGGCCGTTGAACTTGCGTCGCCAGTGAGCGGCACGGTTGTAAAACTGGCGGGCGAACCCGGTGATATCGTCGCGGTCGGTGCGCCGCTGGTTATTTTCGAGACCGGGGGCAATGCAGCGTCGCCTAAAGCAAAGTCGAAAACAAAGCCGAAAACGAAGCAGACGAGCGCGCCAGAACCGCAACCAGCGGCCGAAATGGCAATTACCACACCTGATGACAAAGCGCGCGTTATGACTTCGCCTGCTATTCGGCGCCGTGCAAAAGAAGCAGGCATCGATCTGGCGAGCGTGCCTGGGACGGGTGCGGGTGGTCGTATCTCACGCAACGATTTTGATCTCTACCTCGAACTGCAGGCGAAAGGCGCCCCTGTAGCGAGAGCAAAAACACCAGCGAGCGGTGTCAAGGAAATCAAGGTCATCGGATTGCGACGCATAATCGCGGAGCGCATGGCTGCTTCGAAAAGGGAAATTCCGCATTTCGCCTACGTTGAAGAAATCGATATCACCGAACTTGAAGCGTTGCGCAAGCACCTCAATGACCGCAAGAATGATGCGGCAGAGCGGCTGACTCTTCTACCTTTCCTCGGCCTGGCACTGATTCGCGCGCTTAAAGAATTTCCGCAGTGCAATTCGACCTACGACAAGGAACGCAATGTGCTCCTGCAGCACGAAGCCGTGCACCTTGGAGTCGCAACCCAGACTGCCGATGGCCTCAAGGTCCCGGTGGTGAAACATGCCGAGACTCACGATATCGATAGCCTCGCCGCTGCACTGCGCCGCGCCGCCATTGGCGCCCGTGACAACAGCGCCAGGAAAGGCGACCTCACAGGGTCGACAATCACGATTACGAGCCTGGGCAAATTGGGCGGTATCGCGTCAACACCGGTTATCAACATGCCTGAAGTCAGCATCATTGGCGTCAACCGTGCCGTGGAACGCCCGATGGTTTTCAATGGTCAGGTGGCGGTGCGCCTCATGATGAATCTTTCATCGTCGTTCGATCATCGCTTTGTTGACGGCTACGACGCCGCCGCCATGATCCAGCGCATCAAGGAGATGCTGGAGCACCCGGCAACGATATTTCTGCCGGAGTAAAATTCGGCAATGCAACTAACAACAATAAGTCTCGACGCGCCATACCTGCTCTATCTTGGTGATGCCCCCGACGAGGATCATGCCAAAACCGGCTTTGGCATCGTGCATTGGCGCCCGGAGCGCTGCGCCGGCCAGATGCGTCTGCCGGGTTGCCCCGTCGACCTCGGACTATCGGAAATGAATGTTACGGATGCGTGCGACGCCGGTATCCGGACAGCGATTGTCGGCGTTGCCCCGCTTGGCGGATTGATACCCGATCACTGGTTGCCACAGCTGGTCGAACTTGCTGTAGCCGGTATAGACATCGCGGCGGGCATGCACAGCAAGCTCAACGACATGCCGGATCTCGTCGCCGCCGCAACAAAAAGCGGCGCGCAGCTCATCGACGTGCGTGTCCCGCCAGAAGGCCTGCCAGTCGGGCAAGGTCGACTGCGCACGGGCAAACGTATCCTGATGGTCGGCACTGACTGCGCCGTCGGCAAGAAATACAGTGCCCTGGCATTGCATCGCGAACTCGAACGCAGGGGTATCAAGGCAACGTTTCGCGCAACGGGACAGACCGGCGTCATGATTGCCGGTGAAGGCATAGTCATTGACGCGGTCATCGCAGATTTCATTTCCGGCGCAGCCGAAGAATTGTCTCCCGATAATGATGACGATCACTGGGATGTCATTGAAGGACAGGGCTCGCTGCTAAACCCGAGTTACTCCGGGGTCAGTCTCGGATTGCTGCATGGCTCACAGCCCGACGCGATCGTCGTTTGCCATGATGCCGAGCGGACCAGGACGCTGGATGTTCACGGTGATTATCCAATCCCCCAGCTAGACGAAGTTATTGATGATGTTTTGCGGCTTGCGAGGCGAACTCGCCCGCAATGTTTTTGCGCAGGTGTCAGTATCAATACGTCAAAGATGGATGACCTGGCACGCGACACGTATCTTGGCAACCTGCAAAACAAGCTTGGCTTGCCGTGTGTCGATCCCATTGCGATCGGCATGACCCCAATCGCCAACTTCCTGCTGAAATACGCATGACGCGGCGCAGCATCTCTATTTCCACGGAGTCCTGGCCGAGCATCATTCCGTTTCGGACTGCGAGTCACACTGTTGACGAATTCCCGTGCGTTATTTGTGAGATCGAACAGGACGATTGTGTCGGTCGCGGCGAGGCACTGGGCGTGTATTACTTTGACGAATCCCCAGAGTCGATGGCCGCTCAACTTGAGGAAGTCGCCAGCGATCTTTCGGCCGGCGCAGACCGACAGCAGCTGCTCGATCTGCTGCCGCCCGGTGGCGCGCGCTTTGCAGCCGATTCGGCGCTATGGGACCTTGAGGCACAGCTCAGCGGTATTAGCGCCTGGACAACCGCCGGCGTAAACAGCGACCCGGTCGAGACCGTCTTTACAATCGGACTCGAACCCACTTCCGGCGAAATGGCGGCCAAGGCTGCGGCCGCCTCCGATCTGTCGTTGTTCAAGGTAAAGCTCAATCGCGACCAGCCCGTTGAGCGTGTGGCCGCAATTCGTGAGGCGCGGCCGGATTCGCGGCTCGTTGTTGACGTCAACCAGGGTTGGAATTTCGACGAATTGCAGCGCTTTGCGCCCGCGTTGCACAATCTGGGCGTTATGATGATCGAACAGCCGCTGCCGCGCGACGCAGATACCGAACTCGAAGGATATGAATCGCCGGCGCCATTATGCGCCGATGAGTCATGCCTGCATCTTGACGATCTTGATGTCGCGGCGACGCGTTACCAGATGATCAATATCAAACTCGACAAGACCGGTGGCCTGACCCACGGCCTGGTGCTTGCGCGCGCCGCGAGAGAAAAAGGTCTTGGGGTCATGGTCGGCTGCATGGGCGGTACGTCGCTATCGATGGCACCATCGCACGTCATAGCCCAGCTCTGTGACTATGTGGACATCGATGGCCCATT
>CAZVLT010000080.1:0-2596 GCA_964628105.1 uncultured Woeseiaceae bacterium
CATGGACTGGCAGATGGCGGTGTCGGCATTGTTTTGATTATTGGCCGAACGGTTCACCGGGAGAACGATAGCTGTGCCCTCTTGCGGCAATTTCGCGGCGGCGGCCCTGTGCTAAAATTTACGCGTTCCCGGCGCCCCTCAGCGGAGTGTAGTAATAATGCCTCTAATTCGTTGGACACTAGCCGCAATCACGTGGCTCCTTGCCACAACTGCAGTCGATGCACAAAACGTCGGGGAACCGGACCCGCTATTTCAGAGTAATGATGTTCTTGAGGTCCGAATAATCGCGCCGATGTCGACATTGCTGTCTGACCGCCCATTCGACGAGGAACTTCCTGGCAGATTTCAATTCACGAATTCCGCGGGCGAACTCACTGAGTTCGAGATTGGCGTTCGCACACGAGGCAAATTTCGTCGCCAGGAAGATATTTGCAAATTTCCGCCATTGCGCATTAATTTCAAAACATCGCAAACCAGGAAAACGCTGTTTCACAAGCAGGATAAGGTCAAACTTGTCACTCATTGCCAATCGTCCACTCGCTATGAATCGGTACTGCTGCGCGAGTACGTTGCCTACCGGATTCTCAATACGCTGACGGACGTCAGCTTCCGCGTACGCCTAATGCGCATAACCTATGTCGATACCGAGGAGGACAACGACGAACAGGTTCACTACGGATTCATCATCGAGCACCGCGAGCGTCTTGCAAAACGATTGCACAAGCCGGTTCTGGAAATCCCCAAGACCCGGGTCGCAAAGCTCGATCCTCGATATTTGAACCTGGTGTCGGTGTACCACTACCTGATCGGCAATACCGACTTTTCGCCCGTTCTTGCTCTTCCGGGCCTCGATTGTTGTCACAACCACGTATTGTTTGGCGTGGCCGGTGAACCAATCTGGTCGGTACCGTACGACTTCGACCAGGCGGGTCTCATCAACGCACCTCATGCCGGAGCCAACCCGAGATTCAGGCTGCGTAGCGTCAAACAGCGATTGTATCGCGGGCGCTGCGTGAACAATGGCTACCTGGATGCCACGTTCGCGATCTTCAGGGACAGACAGGGCGATATTCTGAAGGTAATAGACGAACAGGACGGCCTCGGCAACCGAGTGCGCAAATCCATATCGAGCTATGTGCTGACGTTCTACAAGACATTGGATTCCGAACGCCGTGTTCGCAGCCAGCTCATCAGAAAGTGTATTTAGGCGGCGCCTGCACGCTGGACGCTGTTATCCAATCCGTCAGTATTTTCGATACCCGCGGGTGAATGTAGTATCCGACCGAGCTGTGTGGGTTGGACTTTCCATAGCGGACGGCAAGATTGAATATTCGGTAATCCTGCACGGCGCTGACAACGCGCTGCTGCAACATCGCCTTGAAGTCATCCGCAAGCGTATTGTCATGACAAGTATAGTCATCTTCGGCGGAAACGTTGTACCACGAGATTACGTTGGCCGGGAGATTCGCCGGCGACGATTCCCTCGCGCCAAGCAGCCGCTTGCGAATGTGCATGTCGCCGAGCGGGGCGCCCAGAGTAAGCCACAAATCGACCTTCTTGTTTCCATAGGCGTCTTTGTAGTCGGGATCATGGGACAGCTGCCACAATACGTCATAAGCGACCACGCTACCCGTGCCGTGTGTAATGAGTACGATTCGATCGCCGCGGTCCAATAGTTCGCAGAGCCTGGTCCGAAGCCGCTCGCGTACCCTCATTGCGTAGTCCGACTTGGGATCGAAATACTTTGCGAAGTCTTTTGACAAGCAACCGATGAGCGGCACATACAGACCGATGGCACCGAGCAGCGGCGCCAATATGTCTGCAATAGCCTCCGGGACGGCAGACTTGCCAGGCAATTGATCATATTGGCGAATGCCGAAGCGCTTGCGGGGTGATATTTCGCGCAACGCCCTAAGCGCGTTATGACGATCGCCAATATCCAGTTGCTCATCGTAGTGCTTGCCGCAACCGTGAAGAATTTCAGCGTTGAGATCACCATACCAGGCGACGTGTTTTTGCAAGGCGTCATAAGCGACTAGTTCATCCGGAAAATCGCGTTCAACGCCGGCCCGCAGCGCTGCCAGGGACAGGTCCGTATACGCTTCTTCATTAGGCTTGAAGTCCCGCCCATGAACCAGCAGCATGCTGCGATTGACGGCACTTCCGGTATCGTCGAGATTCATCCTGAAATCTGCCGCCAATCAATACTCATCTTCACCCGCATCTCTTCGTGTCAGCATGGTTAAAAACGAACCTGTCAGAGTCTTGCCGTACTCGAGCTTCCAGATTATCAGCGTCGTTAACACAAACATCATGGAGATCACCGCCGCAATGCCCAGTGCGCCGATTCCTGATCCAAGACCGATACCGATCGCAACAAAAATGTACATCGCATCCGAAGGTTGGTCGAGCGAAAAACGGAAACGAACCGCAGCAACGATGCCGGCCAGGCTAAATGCCAGTGCGAGGCTGTTCATGACGATCATCGCAATGCCGGTAACAACCGTCGGCAAGATGACGATGGTCTGCAAGAAAGACTGGTCGAGTCGTCGCGTGCGACTGGTGATGAAATACGCCCACGAGACGGGCACGGTCA
>CAZVLT010000080.1:2696-9525 GCA_964628105.1 uncultured Woeseiaceae bacterium
CTTGCGGATCGTCTCATCGTATCGCTCCGTCGAATTAGGGAAAGATACCGGCATAACCATCATTTCGCCACAGTGAGTGAGGCGAACGTGTGCTGGCAATGGTAGTCTATGCGCCGTTTTGAAACAGCAGACACTTGTATGACACAACCCGTTGCGCCTTTCGCAGAACAGCTGCTTGGAATCAGTAATGCAATCGTCGACGTGCTCGCGCACGTCGATGCAGCCTTTCTTGGGAAGATTGACGCCGTCCTGGGTTCGATGACGCTCATCGACAAGGATCAGGCCAGCGCGATATACGGTCAAATGGGCCCCACGACAGAAATGTCGGGCGGTTCTGTTGCCAATACCGTTGCCGGTTTTGCAAATCTCGGCGGTGTGGCTGCCTACATCGGCAAAGTTCGCGACGACCGGTTCGGCGACATTTTCAATCAGGACATGCGGTCACTCGGTGTCGATATCCGCCTGCCGCAGGCCACCGACGGTGCTGCAACAGCCCGTAGTCATGTGCTTATCACGGAAGATGGGCAGAGAACCATGCGAACCTACCTGGGCGCATGCCTGGAACTGGCCCTCGCCGACATAACTGAGGCAACCGTCGGCCGTCCGAAGTTGATTTTGCTGGAAGGCTACGTCTGGGATATCGCCGAAGGCCCTGAACTCGCGAAGAAAGCGGCGCAAATTGCGCGACAGAATGGTACAGCGGTTGCATTATCGTTGTCGGACTCATTTTGCGTCGATCGACATCGCGAGTCATTCGCCGACTATGTACGCAATGACGCCGACATAATCGTCGCGAATGAAGATGAAGTGAATGCGTTGCTCGGCACCGCCGACATGGACGGGACGCTCGCTGCACTCGCCGACTACGACAACCTGTTCGCGATCACACGCTCGGAAAAGGGATCGATCATCGTGCACGGCGAGAAACAGATTGTGCAGGCGGCGACGCCAGTCGACAAGGTTGTGGATTCAACAGGGGCCGGCGATGCGTATTCGGCAGGATTCCTATTCGGCTGGGCGAACGATCGATCGTTGTCCGAGTGCGCTCAGTACGGCACATATTGTGCAACGCGGGTTATTCAGCAGTTAGGTGCGCGTATCGAGAAAGGCCTGCTCGACGACTTCGGATAACCGTCAGGTACCAATCGGATGCCAGGTCGTTTTCACTTCCTGGGTGTCGCGGATCAGGTAGGGGTTGTCAGCATCGGTTTTTGCCCAGTCGACACGTGCGCGCGCGATGACTCGCTTGATGTTATTCGCAGCCAACTGCTGCACGGTCGTCGCGACCTGTTTGCCGCCGTCGCAATAGACAATGGCATTCACGTCCATGTGCGATGCGAAAAATTCAGTCAGTTCTGACCGGAATCCAGTCAAGATATTCACGACACCGCCCGGCACGTCCGCCGCGTGCAACACCTCCGCAAAGCTCACGGCGCAGAGCGGTTTGCTTTCTGACGCCAGCACTATGCAGGAATTGCCGCCGACGATAATCGGCGCGATGTTCGAGATGAGCCCCAATAGACTGCTTTTGTCGGGCGCGATCAATGCGACGACGCCGGTTGGCTCCAGCACAGAAAAATTGAAATGCGACGAACTAACGGGGTTTACGGCACTGAATACCTGCTGATATTTGTCAGCCCATCCAGCGAAGTAAATCAGTCGGTCGATCGAGGAATCGATTTCCTTTTCAGCGGCACGCTGCGTTGCCCCCTGCAGTACAATCTCAGCAACAAACTGTTCTCGACGGCCCTCGAGCATTTCGCCAATGCGATACAAGATCTGCCCTCGGAGATAGGCACTCGCTTTCGCCCAGCCTGGCTGCGCCTTGCGCGCCACGACGACAGAATTGCGAAAATCCTTTCGGCTGCTGCGGCACATATTGGCAATGACGTTGCCGTTCTTGTCTTCGAGCGCGAAGTAGCGCCCCGACTCAGTGCGAGGAAACTTGCCGCCGATATAGATCTTGTAGGTTTTCGCGACCGCGATGCGTTGATTTCTTGCAGCTGTTGCCATCGTTACGCCCCCAGCTTCACGTAGGCGTCGAGACCGTGTAGTCCGCCTTCGCGGCCGAAACCGCTTTCTTTGTAGCCACCGAAAGGCGATGCCGGGTCGAACTTATTAAACGTATTTGCCCACACGACGCCAGCGCGAATATTTTGCGTCATATGGAAGATTTTCGAGCCCTTGTCCGTCCAGATGCCGCCCGACAGTCCGTACGGCGAGTTGTTGGCCTTCGACAACGCCTCGTCAAATCGGCGGAAGGTCTGAATAGCAAGCACCGGGCCGAATATCTCTTCCTGCACCACGCGACTCGACTGTGACACGCCCGTGAATATTGTCGGTCGACACCAGTAGCCTCGCGTTGGCACGCGGCACGAACTCTGATGCATCTCGCCACCTTCCTGCTGACCGATCTCGAGATACGACTCGATCTTTTCCAGCTGCATCGGAGAGTTAATAGCACCGATGTCCGTATTCTTGTCGAGCGGATCACCAACGATAAGCGTCTCCATTCGATCTTTAAGCTTCGCTATGACCTCTTCGGCAACCGATTCCTGTACCAACAGGCGTGAGCCCGCGCAGCACACATGGCCCTGATTGAAGAAAATTCCATTGACGATGCCCTCTACGGCCTGGTCGATTGCCGCGTCGGCGAAGACAATATTTGCCGCCTTGCCACCCAGCTCCAGCGTGAATTTCTTATCGGTGCCGGCGAGCGCTTTTTGAATGATGCGGCCGACGTTCGTCGAACCAGTAAACGCAATCTTGTCGATGTCAGGATGTTCCACGATGGCAGCACCTGTCGCACCGGCACCCGTAATGATATTTACGACACCGGGTGGCAGACCTGCGTCGGCAATCACCTCTGCCAGTTTCAGCGCCGTTAGCGGCGTCGTCTCAGCGGGTTTCAGAACCACCGTATTGCCACACGCAAGCGCAGGCGCAATTTTCCACGCCAGCATCAGCAATGGGAAATTCCATGGTATGACCTGGCCCGCGACGCCCAACGGTCGTGCCGTACGGCCCGGAAATGCGTACTCGAGTTTATCCGCCCAGCCGGCGTAGTAGAAGAAGTGTGCTGCCGCGAGTGGCACATCGACGTCGCGAGATTCCCGAATGGGTTTGCCGCCATCCAGCGACTCGATGACAGAAAACTCACGTGCGCGTTCCTGAATAATACGCGCGATACGGAATATGTACTTGCCACGCTCGGCGGGCTTCATGCGACCCCAGGTTGTGCTATACGCCTTACGCGCCGCTTTGACGGCCTTGTCGACGTCTGCCTGACTCGCGTCGGCCACGCGACTGAGTTTCTCCTCGGTCGCCGGATTGATGGTATCGAAGTACTTGCCCTTCGCAGGTTTCACGAATTCACCATTGATAAACAGGCCGTAGCGTTTCTCTACCCTGATGTGGTCGGTGCTCTCGGGAGCTGGGTCGTATTCCCAGCCACCATCGAACGCGAGTTTGTTTTCCGGAGTCGCCATCGTTAGTCCTTGGAGAAATAATCGGCAGACTGATACACGCCCGTCGACTGCTTCACGAGTTGCATTAACACGTCATTCGCCAGTGAGCTGGCGCCAAAACGAAACCACTGCGGCGTCATCCATGCATTGCCAAGAGTTTCGCGCAGCATGACCAGGTAATGCACGCCCAGTTTTGCTGTCGATATGCCGCCCGCCGGTTTCATGCCGATCATCTTGCCCGTCTCGTAATAATAATCGCGAATCGCATGCAACATGACCAGCGTTACCTGCATCGTCGCTGCAGGCTGAATCTTGCCGGTCGATGTCTTGATGAAATCCGCACCAGCATGCATGGCCAGTACGCTCGCCTTGCGAATCCGATCGAGGGTGCCCAGTTCGCCCGTTTCGAGTATCACCTTGAGGTGCGCCTCTCCACAGGCTTTTTTGACAGCCGCAATCTCATCGAAAACGTAGCGATAATCACCAGCGAGGAACGCACCGCGTGAGATCACCATATCGATCTCTGTCGCGCCAGCATCGACAGCCATGCGCGTGTCATCGAGTTTGACACTTAACGTCGACATGCCACTCGGAAACGCCGTCGCTACCGATGCGATATTGATGTCGTGCCCGGCGAGTGCCTCTTTAGCCACGCCTACCATCGTCGGATAAACGCATACCGCCGCAACATGCGGCAAGCCGGGCATTGCCGCATGCAGCTGGATGGCCTTTTGGCAAAGTTGCCGCACTTTGCCCGGCGTGTCCTGACCTTCAAGTGTTGTCAGGTCAATCATGCTCAGTATGAGTTTTAGTGCCTCGACCTTGGATGCCGTTTTTATACTGCGACTCTGAAATCTCGCAACTCGCTCGTTGACGCCGACTTCATCGACAGCCGGCACCGTACTGAGGTCCGGAAGTCGGGTTGACGATTTGACTGCAGCCAGAGCCATCTTGCTCAGTCCTCCGCCACTACGGTTGCCAGCGCCACAAGGATCATCTCGTCGAACGTCGTTGCGCGTTCGTCCGTTGTAAGCGCGTCGCCGCTAACGATATCGTCGCTGACCGTACAGATCGCGAGCGCTTCCGCGCCGTTCTCCGTTGCAACCGGAAATATTCCCGCCGCTTCCATTTCCACTCCGTAAATGTCGTACTTCGCCATCGTTTCGAACATGTCCGGATCGGGCGTGTAGAACAAGTCAGCCGAAAAAATATTGCCAACGTGGTAACGCACGCCTTGATCCTTCGCGGCCCTGACCGCCTTTTGCACGAGATCGTAACTTGCGAGAGCAGCGAGATCGTAACCACCAAAACGCATGCGGTTGCAGTTCGAGTCCGTCGATGCACCCATCGCAATAATGATGTCGCGCAGCTTCACATCCGGATGCGATGAACCACAACTGCCAACGCGGATAACGCGTTTGACGTCGTATTCGGTGATGAGTTCGGTGCAATAGATCGACGCAGACGGTATGCCCATGCCATGCGCCATCACCGAGACCGGCCGTCCTTTATAACTGCCGGTAAAGCCCCACATGTTGCGCACGTCTGTAACGCGACGCGCGTCATCGAGATAGCTGTCGGCGATGTACTGCGCGCGCAGCGGATCGCCCGGCATCAACACCGTATCGGCGAAATCGCCAGCAGCCGCATTCATATGTTTGGTTGCCATATGGTTATTCTTTTACCACTAAATCCACGTTATTGTCCTCCAATGAGCTGTAAATCGAAACTGGCCCTCGCGTCATTATTGATATTGGTCGCAGGCTGCTCGGATCCCGGGCAGCCTGCGACGCATGCACCTGAAGTCAGCGGCCGGCTTGAAGACCCGAAGATCCGTGAAGCGAGCGGCCTCGCTCGTTCACAGCGGCACCCTGGCGTCCTCTGGATCATCAACGACAATGGCGCGAAGGAAATAATCCACGCCATCGACCACGCCGGTGCCCGCCTCGGTGAATTTGATCTGAAGAAGTCCAGGAACCGTGACTGGGAAGACCTGGCCTCCTTTCAACTGGACGGCACGCCGTTCCTGATGGTGGCCGATGTCGGCGACAACGAAGCAAAGCACAGGCACGGCACGCTGTATTTTGTTGAGGAACCAGTGCTGCAGAAAAAAACCAGGGCCAAGGTCGCGTGGCAGATCAATTTTAAATATCCTGACGGGCCACGCGACTCGGAAGCCGCCGCAGTAGACACCGAGAACCAGCGCGTCCTGATTCTCTCCAAGCGTGATATTCCGCCGCTTCTGTACACCGTACCGATAAAAAGCGACGCAGACAATGAAGTGACCGCGACCTGGCTGGGTGCCATCGAGAGCCTGCCCCGACCCACACGCCAGGACGTTGAGTTTGCACCGGCCACAAAAGACTGGCATTGGCAGCCGGTTGGCATGGACATTTCCCAGGACAATCTCGCGGCCGTGATAATGACCTACCGCGCCGTGTACTACTATGAGCGGCGCCCGGAGCAGGACTGGTTCGCGGCACTCAACGGAAAACCGCTCAGAGTCAGCCTCGGAAACTTCGAAAACGCCGAAGCGGTCGCATTTGCGGATGACCGGCGCAGTATCGTCGTAACAGGAGAAAACAAGCACTCGCGCGTATTGCGAATAGACTTGAATGGAGCGAGCCCCCAATGAAGATAGGTCATCCACTGCACTCCGCCCTGCTTGGGCTGTTGCTTCTATGTACCGCTTGCGCAGAGAGTGAGCCGCGAACGACCGCGGTGACAATCATGTCGTTCAACGTCCAGAATCTCTTCGACAACGACGATGACCCGGGTAAGGACGACAAGGCTTACCTGCCGATAGAGTCCAAGCAGAACGCTGCCCACATCGCCGCATGCGCCGAGATTCGGGTCGAGAGCTGGCGCAATGAATGCCTGCATCTCGACTGGAGCGACGACGCTGTTGATCTCAAGCTCACCGTGCTGGCCCAGACGATTCGCCAGGTGAATGCTGGCCGCGGTGCCGATGTCATCGCATTTCAGGAAGTCGAGAACCAATCCATCCTGGATCGTCTGCGTAGCGAGTACCTCGCCGACCTGGGCTACCAGCCTGCGATATTGATTGAGGGCACCGATGTTCGTGGCGTTGACGTTGCGTTCCTGTCCAAATTGCCGCTGGCCGAGCCGCCAGCATTGCATCCTTTGCATCTGCCGGATTTTCCAGACCGGGTTGGCGATACTCGCGGTGTGTTGCAGGCAACGTTTGCACTGCCTGATGGCTCGCGACTGACTGGCTTTGCCGTGCACTTCCCAGCACCGTTCCATCCAATAGAAATGCGTATCGCGGCCTACGAGCATCTTGCCGGTCTGTTGGTCGCGCTCCCCGATTCGCACCACGCGTTCGCGGCTGGCGATTTCAA
>CAZVLT010000081.1:0-9449 GCA_964628105.1 uncultured Woeseiaceae bacterium
CAATACCGTAGTCGGCGGCAGTTCGAAGTACTGACTGGTTATCGTCGACGAACAGCGTTGTTTCGCGATCAAATCCCACTTCCTCCTGTAGCGCGTGCCAGAAATCCTGGTGTTCCTTGGCAAAACCGAAAGAATGTGAGCTGTACAGGCCGTCAAAGTAATCGCCGAGACCCGTCACAGCGTGCTTCAATGCAAGCGTTTGCGGATGCGAGTTGGTCACAAGCAGGACGCGCAGGTTGCGCCCGTGAACACAACGTAAAAATTCGAGTGCGCCGGGCAAGTACCCTATTCGATGACGGACGTCGTGATGCAGTTGCGCAACATCAATGCCGAGTTCGTCCTTCCAATGCTCAAGACAGTACCACTCCAGATTTCCCTGAACGGCCGAATACCGCGCTAATAAGTAGTCACGACCTTCCGCGAAGGACATGCCGTTCGCCGCAGCATAGCGACGCGGCACCAGGTCTCCCCACATGTAATTGTCGAACGCCAGGTCGAGCACCGTGCCGTCCATATCGAGCATCAATGTCTCTGTATTCTGTAGTGCGGTTTGTGGATCATTATTCATTGATATACTGCGCGCCCCGAGAAACATGCTGGAAATATGTATGAAGTCGCTAATCGATCCCGTTGTCGCTCTGGCCGAGCAAGCGGGCCATGCGATTCTCGAAGTCTACTCGACCGATTTTGAGGTGCAAAGTAAAGAAGACGAGTCGCCTCTAACACAGGCCGACCTCGCTGCGAATCGCTGCATCGTCGCGGGCCTCGAATCGTTGACTCCAGGCATGCCAATAATTTCCGAGGAAGAAGGTCTGCCGGCCTTTGCAGTGCGCGGTGCCTGGGATCGTTACTGGCTCGTTGACCCGCTCGACGGCACCAGGGAATTCGTCAATCGGAACGGCGAGTTCACGGTCAATATCGCGTTGATCGATAATCACAGCCCGGTATTCGGAGTTGTGCACGTACCGGTGCACGCGAAAACATACGTCGGCTGCAAAGGACACGGCGCGCAGCTCCGAGACGGCACCGATCCGGCGCAGACAATCCACGTGGCGGCGAAAAGTGCGCGCCCGGTGCGCGTCGTTGGCAGTCGCTCACATCGTGGTGCAAGTCTCGATGCCTTCCTCGAAAATCTTGGCGAAAGCAACATGATTCCAATGGGCAGTTCGTTGAAATTTTGCGTCATCGCGGAAGGTGGCGCGGACATCTATCCACGTCTCGGTCCGACCTCAGAGTGGGACACCGCGGCCGCCCAGGCTGTCGTTGAACAGGCCGGTGGAAAGGTCGTGACGCTCGACGGTAACGCCATGAAATATAACACAAAATCAGATATTCTTAATCCCTTCTTTCTTGTCATCGGAGCCGCCGACAGAGACTGGTTGGCGCTGCTGCCTGACAGCGAGTAGCATGGCTGCATGACCGACAAAATCGATACAGAATCGTTTAAGCAACTAGAGCATTTGCGCGAGTTGCGAGTCAGTCACAGGGATCTCGACTACCTTATTGGCCGGTTGCAGGACGATTCGATGGTCGACCAGCTGCGCATACGCCGACTTAAGAAGCGCAAGCTAGTCTTGAAAGACATGATTACGACGCTGGAGAGCGAGCTTATTCCGGATCTCGATGCGTAGAGTTTCCCGGCGAGAGTTTGTGTCGCGTGCACTCCGGTTCGGCGGGCTTGCTCTTGCCCTGCCATTGCCCGACTGGGCGCTCGGTCGCTCGCTACAACAAGACGACCGTAGTTCGCGTTATGACCTGCAAATTGGTGAGACACCCGTGCGATTCGCCGGGCGGGACGGTGTGGCGACCGGTATCAACGGCACTGTGCCGGGGCCGCTGATCCGGCTCAAGGAAGGCCAGCGCGCCATACTAAACGTCAGCAATGCGCTTGAAGAAAAAAGCTCCATACACTGGCACGGATTGATCCTGCCTACCGACATGGATGGTGTGCCGGGCCTGAGTTTCGACGGCATCTCTCCCGGCGAGACATATCACTACGAATTCGAGGTACGACAGAACGGCACATACTGGTACCACAGTCACTCCGGACTACAGGAACAGACTGGCGTATACGGCCCGCTGATCATCGACCCGGCGAACGAGGACCCGGTCGCATACGATCGCGAATTTGTCGTGATGCTGTCTGACTGGACGTTTGAAGACCCCTGGGCTGCCCTCGCTAACCTTAAGAACGCCGACGACTACTACAACCGTAATCGCTGGACGGCAAAAGACTTCTTGCGAGTGGCAAAGGAACGTGGTTTTCGTGAGGCTGCGGCAGATGATGCAATGTGGGCGGCGATGCGCATGTCGAGGACCGACATTGCAGACATCTCGGCGGCCACCTACACGTACCTGCTAAACGGCCGAGACGCCGCGCAGAACTGGACTGGCGTGTTCAAACCGGGTGAACGAGTCCGGTTGCGCTTCATCAACGGCTCGGCAATGACCTTTTTCAACGTTCGTCTGCCGGGGTTGGCCATGACGGTCGTGCAGGCGGACGGGCAGAATATCGAGCCGCTGGAAGTCGACGAATTCCAGATTGGCGTCGCCGAAACCTACGACGTCATTGTTACTCCTGGGGATCGGGCGTACACATTGATGGCCGAATCGATGGATCGCAGCGGTTATGTACGCGGCACACTCAGCTCACGACCTGAACTTGAGGCAGAGGTCCCGGCACTCCGCGAACCACCTTTGCTGACCATGGCGGACATGGGCATGGACCACGGGTCCATGGGCGGGCACGCCCACCGCATGAAGCCCATCGAGCACAATCACCGCAAGGGCCCGGGCGTGGCGAATCTTGTAGAGATGCCGATGAGCCGGCTAAAACATCCCGGCATCGGTTTGGAAAATGTCGGGCACCGGGTTTTACGATACTCAGATTTGAAAAGTCGCGACAAGAATCTCGACTCAAGGAAACCGGAGCGACGCCTCGAAATTCACCTGACCGGCAACATGCATCGCTACATGTGGTCGTTCGACGGCAAGAAATTCTCCGAGGTCAAGGCACCGATCGAATTTGAGTACGGTGAACGACTGCGATTGATACTGGTCAACGACACGATGATGGCGCACCCGATCCACTTGCATGGCATGTTCGTGGAACTGGTCAATGGAAATGGATCCTATAACCCGCGCAAGCACACGGTGACCGTCAAACCGGCCGAGCGCCTGATGGTCGACATTACTGCAAGCGAGCCAGGCTTGTGGGCATTTCATTGCCACCTGCTTTTCCACATGACGGCCGGAATGATGCGTGCCGTGCGCGTCACAAATCCCGGGAACGCCGCATGAGGAGCGTCTGCCGATTGTCCATTCTGGCACTTGCCACCGTCGCGATGCCCGCTTACGCCGAGAGCCCGGCATTTGGTGAGGATCTGACATTCTCGTCAGTGGCGATCGATCGGCTCGAACAGCAATTCGATATCGACATAGCCCTGCTGGACGTCGAGGCCTGGTACGGCACTGACGCGCACAAGTTTGTTGCCAAACTGGATGCTGAAGTCGGCAATGATACCGACTACGAACTCGAGCTTCTTTACGGCAAGCCGTTCTCGGCTTACTTTGATTTTCAAATCGGCCTGCAAATCATCGACGATGGGGGCACAGCCGTGGCGGGGCTCGTCGCCGGATTCGAAGGCATGATGCCCTACCGCATCGAACTCGATGCATCGGCCACCATTACCGAAGACGGGGGCGCGTTGCTAAGTGCCGAATTCGAACGAGACTTCCTGCTATCTCAAAAGTTGATCCTGCAACCGCGAGTGGAAATTGATGCCGCCCTTAATGATGTCGACGAATTGGGAATAGCTTCGGGTTTCAGCAATATCTCCGTCGACTTGCGTGCGCGTTACGAGATTCACCGAAAATTCGCGCCATATATCGGCGTTTCCTGGCAACGGGCACTGGGTGATACAGGTCGCCTGCTCGAAGCCGTCGGTGGCGACAAGAATGTAACGGCGATCGTCGCCGGAGTGGCTTTCTGGTTCTAGGTCGAGGACTTTGGCCCAATGTGTTCATCACCGCGCTGTGTCGCCAGCGCGACCTGCTTGCGACGCTCTTCCAGGCGCGCCAGGCGGTCTTCGTCCAACTCGCCGATGCACCGTGGGCATGACACACCTTCACGATAATGGGGTGACTGCAGGTCTTCCGTGCTAAGCGGCCGGCGGCATGCATGGCACTGCACGTAGCCCCCTTCAGCAAGATCCCTGTCTACGGCGACACGCTTATCAAATACGAAGCACTCTCCAACCCAGCGGTTTTCGCCATCGGCTACTTCGCTCAGATAATTCAAAATGCCGCCCTGTAAGTGATACACCTCGTCAAAGCCCAACTCGATCATCAGCGCGGTGGCTTTCTCACAGCGAATACCGCCTGTGCAGAACATGGCGAGCGGACGATCCGTTGATGATTCAACCAGCTCCTCGGCAAATTTCGGGAACTCGCGAAAGCTGTCGCTTCCGGGGTCAAGCGCTCCCGGGAAAGTGCCGACTTCGTTCTCGTAGTGGTTGCGTGTATCGATGACGAGCACGTTTGGGTCTGCAATTAACTCGTTCCACCGTTCAGGACCTACGTGTTCGCCTGTGCTTTTGTGCGGCAGGATGTCAGGGCGACCCAACGCAACAATTTCGTTTTTGTTCTTCACACGCATGCGCCGAAACGGCGCCTCATCAGCGCCAGTCCAGCGCGCGTCGAGTTCGCCTTCGATTCCAGTGCGCTCGCGCAACCAGTTGAACATCGTTTGCACGGCCGCCTCGGAACCTGCGACCGTGCCATTGAACCCTTCGGCCGCTACCAGGATTGTGCCCAGCAAGCCTAGTTCGTCGCAGAGTGCCTGCAGAGCATCACGAAATGACTGTTGATCCTCGAGATCGAGGAAGCGATAAAACGAGACAACCTTCATTCTTCAACCCAATGCCTGGTGCACATAGTCAACGTTGCTCGTCAACTGCAAGAGACAGAATGCTGTGGCGAATCTCCTCGCCGAGAACGAGGCGCGCGTCGGCGCCAATACTCTCGATGTCGCCGGTGAATTCAATCAACCCATCAGAATTTCGTTTCAGGACCGCAAGCTCCTGCAAAGAGTGAATGAAATCACGAAATAGCGATTTGTTAAAGAAGTCCGGAGAGTGCAGACCATAAATCATCGACA
Organism: uncultured Woeseiaceae bacterium; assembly: GCA_964628105.1. Lineage (GTDB taxonomy): Bacteria > Pseudomonadota > Gammaproteobacteria > Steroidobacterales > Woeseiaceae > UBA1847. The sequence continues at coordinate 5,159 of CAZVLT010000081.1, forward strand.
GGCGCTCCGCGCTTTGCTGACACATGTTTTCGAGGCGCTGCCTGGATAGCGTGCCCGAACCGTTACGCACCAATATGGCGATCACCAGGTAGAAACGTTGCAACATGGACACCATTGACTGGCCCAGCATGAGTAGCTGGAACGCTTTCTCTGAACCGGCCGGCGGCCTGACAAGCACCTTGCGATTCTTGCCGTGCGTCAGGATCTCCATTTCGATCAGCGTTTCAATCGCTTCTGACGTTACATCGTCTATGTCGTCACGCTCCCACTTCAGCCATAACTCCTTTTTCATAAAAGGATAAATCAGGCGGATCAGGCGCTGTAACTCCGCATGCTCCAGTTGTCGCCCCTGGATGAAGCAACAGGCGACAGACGCCGGCACTGCCAGCAAGTGCATGATGTTATTACGGAAATAGGTCATGAGCACTGCCGTGCGCTCGGTCATATGAATGACCTCGCCCATCGGGTGCGAGGTACGGCTGATGACTGCGAGCTTTTCGCCGTGCGTGATGATCTGATCGACAGTCCAATCCGGTATTGTTACCGAGTCCGAATACCTGAAGCGGCGCAATACTCTCAGACTCAGTTCCAGTTGGCGACGCAGCTCGTCCAGACCAATCTTTTGCTTCGGCGTGGCCAGGAGAACGTACGCTAACAGGCTAATTGGTGTTACCGCCGCCGCCGAATTGATGCGCTGCATGATCTCGCTGCCGAGCTCGTCGACAACACCCGCCAGCCAGAGCGGTCGTTCGCCATTCTTAACATCGAACTCGCGCCACTCCGGTTGCATGCGATCCAGCACAGGTCCCAGTTCGATCGGCTCACCGATGTTTACATAGACCTTGCCAAACTGCTCCTTGAGCGACCTGATTGACCGAACCAGCCCACCCAGCGATTCTTTTTTTTTCTCCGCGCCGCCGAGTTCACTGATAAACGAGTCACCTTCAATCAGTTTTTCATAGCCAAAATAAATCGGGACGAAAACGATCGGGCGTTGTGGATTCCTGACATAAGAATTGACGGTCATGACCAGCATGCCGCCTTTTGGTGACAGCAAGCGGCCGGTGCGGCTGCGCCCGCCTTCGACGAAGTACTCCATCGAGTACCCCTTTACCAGCACCTGGTGAATGTAGGCATCGAACGCGGCTGCATACATTCGATTTCCCTTGAAAGTGCGGCGCAAAAAGAATGCACCGCAGCGTCGCAGGATTCCGCCGACAAAGGGAATATTGAGATTGATACCCGCAGCTACGTGCGGCAGGTGCAGGCCTTCCTCATACGTAAGGTAACCGAGCAGCAGATAGTCAATATGACTGCGATGACACGGTACGTAAACAACCTCTTTGTCCCGCGCAACCTCGTGCACCCGATCCATATGATTGAGCTCGACGCCATCGTAAATACGATTCCACAACCACTTCAGGAATCGAGCCACCACACGAATGGTTGGATACGATATGTCGGCAGCAATTTCGAGCGCAATTTTTTCCGCCTTGCGGCGCGCAACTTCTTGCTTCCGATAATCATCACCTGCCTCGGCGTCGATAGCGCGCCTAACCGCCGGGGAGCGCAATACCTGCTGAACAAGCGTTCGCCGGTGAGACAGATCCGGCCCAACGGTCGCCGTGCGGCGTTGGCGAAAATGCACACGCAATATTCGCGATACTTTACGGAAAGCAACAGGGGCATCTGTGTCATCCGTCCATACCGTGCGGATGGGTAGTGCGTCGCTATAGCGCAGTAGTGTGTTGCGGGCATGCAGGAACGTCACGAAGAATTTGCGCGTGCGGCCGGCGATGTCCCAGTTCTCGGAAAATAGGAGTTTGAAAATCGAGCGTTCCTTATCAGGCGATCGGCCCCAGTAGATAGCGACAGGAATCAACAGTAGTTCCTGTTCGCATTGGCCTACCCGTTCGACCAACCTGCGCAGCCGTGTCGATCCAATCGTCGATGGTCGCCGCACCCAGAAACCCTCAAGCCGCCGCATGACGACATATCTCCTCGACTCACGAACGCCACCAAACTCGAATGGCTCGGTTGGCGAAGGCATTCCGTGTTCGGCGCAGGCGCGCTCCAGCGCCAGCAGATCTGCAAGGCCACCGGTTTCCAGGACGTAACAGACCGCAGCATCGCTATCTGTGATGGACGCCGCCGGAAACTCCGGCTGGATAACCGGTCGCGCCCATATTGAGAACACCTTTCCAGCCAGCCAATACAGCGGGCGAAATATGAAGCCTGCTACGTTCATGGCGCACAAGTCTACCCAAAAGAAGCCTCCAGCAGACCGTTGACATATAAGAAAGACACGCTGGAAATCGCCGCGTTAGCGGTTCGATTCTCGTAAACTCCTGACTCGGCACCGGGGAGTCGCTTATGGCCTCAATTTGGCAGGGACGGAAACGAAGAATCTTGCTCATCAACCTGCTGATCGCACCCGCGCTCGCCCTGGCTGAGCCGTCAACGTACATACTGGTACTCGGCGTCGCTCAGGATGCCGGGTACCCACAAACCAACTGTTACCAGGCACATTGCCTGCGTGCCTGGGAAAACAGGGGTTTCGTTCGAATGGCGAGCTCTATCGCCGTTGTCGACGAACGAGCGAAATCCAAGTTTCTGTTTGACGCAACACCGGATATTCGAGAGCAATTGTACCAACTGCATCTAACCGCGCCGGACAATCATTACACACTGAATGGCGTATTCCTGACGCATGCACACATGGGCCACTACACGGGCCTGATGCATCTCGGCCATGAAGCTGCGGGCACGAAGAACGTGCCCGTCTATGCGATGCCACGCATGCGCCAGTATTTGTCGAACAACGGGCCATGGGATCAATTGGTTCGTTACAAGAACATTGAATTGATGCCACTTGCGGATGGAACGCCGGTCAGATTCAGCGAAGACCTGGTCGTCACACCATTTCTGGTCCCGCATCGCGATGAATATTCAGAAACGGTCGGCTATCGCATTGACGGGCCGACTAAGTCCGCCGTATTTATTCCCGATATTGATAAGTGGGAGCGATGGGATACGGACATTCGCGAGATCGTTCGGTCAGTGGACTATGCAATCATGGACGCAACCTTTTTCGCCGACGGTGAATTACCTGGCCGGGACATGAGCCATATTCCGCACCCCTACGTCGCGGAGAGTATGACCTTGTTTGATGAGCTGAACGATGAAGAAAGGTCTCGCGTGATATTCATTCATATGAATCACACCAATCCGTTACTGATTGACGGCAGCCCGGAACAGGCCGAGGTCGAACGCCGCGGTTTTCGTTTCGCACGCGAGGGATTGCGCCTGGGACTATGAATCGGGGGACTGGTCCGAACAGCAGCTTTTCCGCAAAGCGGCCGTTCACTTCATCGGAATTGCTGGAATCTGAATGGCCGCTAACGGCCAATAGCGGACATCCGCTACTCGAAGAAAGTTCGCAAGAAAAGATTTAAATTTGATGAGGAATCAGTGTCAAGGTTCTACGTATTTTCTCCAAGTGAATGCTCTCAATCTCGGGCCAACGCTGGGCGTCATTGCCATCTTCGCTCAGATCCGTAGCAGTTAATCCGTATGCCTCAAGATTATCTATGAAGATAATCATTAGCTCCTTACGTCGTGAGGCATCGGTCAAATGAATCAGCCGAGCATAGGCGTATTCCTCAGGAATGTCGTAACCTTTACTTAGCAAGAACTCTCCAACGAGATAGCCGTCGCTACGACTTCTACTTTTCTTTAGGCCTGGATTTGCATGACCGAAAGAGGTATCCAGGTAGAGCTCATAGTCGTTGAGTTGCAGCCGGGCTGGAGAATCCTCATAGTCATATTGATAAGTATTGTCTGGCAGGTACGCTTCAAACTGTACCCAGTACAGACTTTTCAATTTGTTGTCTGCAGTCGTCTCTACGAAGAAATGCTGCTCTGTGTCGGCTACTCCGTACAGTACAAACTTCTGTCCGCCGATATAACGAAAAGAAGAATCGAATTGCATGGAGAGGCTTGGTTCACGAGGCGAAAATAACCTGTTTTCTGAAACGGAACGAAGAAGGCTGTTGTAAACCGGGTCCGTGGTCAACAATCCACGATCCAGTTCATCCACGTCCGCCGCATCGGCCTCTACATCCACCTGTGGCGCACACCCGCTGATGACGAGGATCATCAGGGCGAACCCCTGTCGTAATCGAATCATGCTGCTGCTCCTCCAATAATGGGCATATATACGGTTAGATGCTGGCAGCGCCCAATTGGATTAAATCAATGCGTCAATGCGCTGATGGCCGCATTCGCAAAA
>CAZVLT010000082.1:0-2571 GCA_964628105.1 uncultured Woeseiaceae bacterium
GACACTTAGGGAAATGGAAGATCTTGCGGAGTGGGTATGCACGACGCTACACAGGCGTTCCCGGCACCTGGCCGAAAGCAGCGCCTGGTGCCCGGCGCTCGACGAGGCTGGAAAGCGAATGCTGCAACATGGCCCATCTTCGCGCTGGCGCAATCGCTGGAAGCGTGCCGTAGCAAGTGTCGCAGTGCGTCACCGCAACCTGACGACGATGTCGCCGTGGGATATTTTTCCGGCGCATCAACCCGCCGATCTGCGCTACGTTGACTTATTGCCGCTGACGCGCTTCGCGGATTCACTGGCATTTCAGCGAGAAGTAACGATCACACACTGGAACCCCAATGATTTCAGGGGCTTCTGTGAACATGTTAGCGCGATAGTGCGCTGCAATGGAGGTGCAGGGCTGATTGCGGAACAGGTATGAATTAGGATACGGTTTACTGTCTGCTGCTCGCATGAGCAACAAGAACAATGAGGGGGCGCATTGCAACCGATTACTCCTGACGCTCACGGTATCGCTGTCATGATCCTGACAGTCGTCGCGCTCTTTTTGTTTACGCGCGACAATATTCCGCTTGAGTCTTCTTCGCTTGCCATCTTGATAATTCTCGTCGCTGGATTTGCATTAATACCTTATGAAAAGGCCGGCGAAGTGGTTCTGGGTCCGATCGACTTTTTCGCGGGCTTTGGCAATGAGGCGCTGGTCGCAATTTGTGCCCTGATGATGGTGGGCAAGGCGCTTGAGACGACAGGTGCCTTGCAGCCGCTGGCGACGATCGTCGGCAAAGCATGGTCAACCCGGCCTGTGCTCGCCCTGATTACGACGCTGGTTGCGGGCGCGATTCTCAGTGCTTTTATGAACAACACGCCTATTGTTGTGTTGCTCATGCCGATTCTCGTCGGCGCGTCGATGCGGGTGAAGTTTCCCGTATCGGGCGCAATGTTGCCAATGGGCCTGGCTACGATAATCGGCGGTATGTCGACGACGATCGGCACATCGACCAACCTGCTCGTCGTCGGCATCGCGCACGACATGGGCGCTTTCGAATTCGGTTTGTTCGACTGGGTGTTGCCTGTCGCCATCGTTGGCGGGGTCGGTCTGTTATTTCTCTGGCTTGTCGCGCCGCGACTGCTGCCGGACCGTGCGCCGCCCATGGCCGATACATCGCCGCGTATTTTCAGTGCCCAGTTGCATATTAAAGAAGGCGGGTTTGCAGACGGCAAGTCGCTGTCCGAGGTGCTCGCTAAAGGGGGTGGCACCCTGCGAATAGACAAAATCCAGCGAACCGAATCGCTGTTTCTCGCCAAACTGCCGTCAGTCATCATGCAGCCCGGCGACAGGTTATTCGTCAAGGATTCCCCGGAGAATTTGAAGCACTATGAACAGGTGCTCGGGGCGACGTTGTTCAACATTTCGGATAGTGAGCACCCAATTAACGACGACACACCGCTTAAGGCGGAAGGCCAGCAGTTGGCGGAGGTCGTGGTTACCCGCGGTTCGCCGTTGCACTTGCGCAGTCTCGCTGCGGCGCGCTTTAGCAGCAGCTACGGGCTCCTGCCCCTGGCGCTGCATCGCGCCCGAGCAACCAGTTCCCAGGTAACAGGGGACCTGAGCCTGATTCGCCTGCGCGCGGGCGACGTCCTGCTGGTACAAGGAACCAGCGAGGCTGTTGCCAACCTCAAGGACAGCGGCTCAATGCTGATCCTCGATGGCACAACCGACTTGCCACATACGCATCGCGCCAAGCGTGCGCTGGCAATCATGGGATTGGTTGTATTGGCGGCGGCATTCGGCATCATGCCGATATCGGTTAGTGCGATGGTTGGCCTTGGCCTGATGATCGCTACAGGCTGTTTGAACTGGCGCGACGCAGCCAGTGCTCTTTCCATTCCTGTTGTAATGATCATTGTGACGGCGCTGGCGCTTGGTAAGGCGCTCCTGGGAACCGGCATGGCGGACTACCTTGCCATCAGCTTCGTAAACGCCGCGTCAGGCCTGCCGCCGCCCATGATTCTCAGTGCGTTCCTGTTGCTCATGACCGTGATGACCAACGTTGTATCCAATAATGCTGCCGCGGCCATTGGCACGCCGATCGCGATCAGTATCGCGCATTCTCTCGGCGTCTCAGTGGAGCCCTTTATTCTCGCCGTTTTGTTCGGTGCCAACATGAGCTTCGCGACTCCGTACGGCTATCAGACCAACCTCCTGGTCATGAGCGCTGGCGGCTATAAGTTTGCCGATTTCCTGCGCGTGGGCATCCCGCTAACCATCATCATGTGGCTCGGTTTCTCATTGATCATGCCGATCATGTATGACCTGGAGACAGTAATTTCACCTTGACGGCTGCCGGAGCGACGGTAATACTCAAGGGCATGAACGCTCAGGTCATCAGGAACTGGTGGTGGCAGCCCACACGAGAGGGGCTGTTGGCTAACGATTAGTTGAGCAACAAGAAATTCTGGAGCCCATCTCTGCTGAAATCGGAGATGGGTTTTTTATTGCGAGCAGGAAAAACCGCATGCAAGCACCATTCGACATAGCCGCCGATCTCGATACGCCCGTATCGGCGTATT
>CAZVLT010000082.1:2671-9416 GCA_964628105.1 uncultured Woeseiaceae bacterium
ATGCAAGCACCATTCGACATAGCCGCCGATCTCGATACGCCCGTATCGGCGTATTTGAAACTGGGACCGCTACAACCGCGATTCCTGCTTGAAAGTGTGGAAGGTGGAGAGCGGCTTGCGCGCTATTCGTTCCTGGGCTTCGGCGACGCGGTCGAGATGCGCATGGACGCAGCAGCGTTGCACATCAATGGCAAGAGCGAAGCTCGCCCGGCCGATCAGCGGCAATATCTTGCCGCGTTGCGGCGTGCGCTCGACAGCGCTCCGAGGCCGCGCCCAGACGATGGTTTGCCCTTTGCCGGTGGGCTTGTCGGAGTGTCGGGATACGATGTCGTGCGCTTGTTCGAACGGCTGCCCGAGGGCACCGAGAAACAGACCAGTGTTCCTGACGCCGTGTTCATTGCACCTGCGTCGTTGCTGGTCTTCGATCATCTCACACGGCGTGTTGCGATATTGCATGACGGACCGGAAGCAGAGCGGCAGCAGTTGCGCGCGGAAGTCGTCGCACGCCTGCGAGGCCCGATACCGCCGACCGCGCAAGATGTATCGATTTCCCCTGCGACGGCGAGCCTCAGCGAAGAAGAATTCTCGGAGCGTGTCGACGCCTGCAAGGAGTACATCGCGGCTGGAGATATCTATCAGATCGTCTTGTCGGTGTTGTTCCGCGGCAAGACCAATGTGCCGCCATTCGAGGTCTACCGGGCGTTGCGCCTGTTGAACCCGTCGCCGTACATGTTCTTTTTCGATTTCGGCGATCTGCAGGTGGTTGGCTCGTCGCCTGAGGCGCTGGTAAAACTAAACGGCGCTGCAGCGTCGCTAAGGCCTATAGCGGGCACTCTGCCGCGAGGTGCGACGCAGGATGAGGACAAAGCCAACGAGCAGGCGTTGCTCGCGGACCCAAAAGAGGCGGCCGAACATGTAATGCTGGTCGATCTGGCGCGCAACGATCTTGGCCGTGTTGCGATCGCCGGGACGGTGCATGTTGACCCCTATCGCGCCATCGAACGCTATAGCCACGTCATGCATATCGTGAGTGGCGTTCAGGGTGAACTGGCAAAGGAATTCGATCAATTCGATTTGTTTGCCGCGACTTTTCCAGCAGGGACCCTTGTAGGTGCCCCCAAAGTTCGGGCCATGCAGATTATTGAGGAAATGGAACAGGTCGGTCGCGGCCTCTATGCTGGTACCGCCGGCTACTTTGGCCTAAGCGGCGACATGGATCAGGCTATTACTATACGCACGCTGGTTTTCTCGGGTGACGAGTACAGTTTTCAGGCAGGTGCCGGTATTGTTGCCGACTCGGTACCGGCGAAGGAGTATCAGGAAGTGCTGGCGAAGAGCGCGATATTGCGGCGCGCCCTCGAAATTGCAGGGGAGGGCTTGTAATGCCGAACCCAGTAAACTTCGATCATGTCCGCATGTTACTGATCGACAACTACGACTCTTTTACCTACAACCTGGTGCAGGCTTTTGCGGCACGTGGGGCTGACGTCATGGTCTACCGCAATGACAAGATCAATGTTGATGAGGGCCTAAGCCTCGAACCAACGCATCTCGTCATTTCCCCGGGACCGGGCAGGCCCGAAGATGCCGGTGTGTCGCTTGAGATGATCAAGGCGTTTGCGGGGCAAATACCCATACTCGGCGTCTGCCTCGGTCACCAGAGTATTGTGCAACATCTCGGCGGCGACATCGTACGGGCCGAGCGTTTGATGCACGGCAAGACGTCGATCGTTAAGCACGACGGCAAGACGATCTATGCAGGCATATCAGAATCGTTTGAAGTCGGTCGCTACCATTCGCTTTGCGCGAGCAGCGACACACTCCCGAATACGCTCGAAATCACGGCGCAAACCGCCAGGGGTGAGATCATGGGCGTGCGCCACAAAACGATGCAGCTGGAGGGCGTGCAGTTTCATCCAGAGAGCATATTGACACCGGAGGGCGACAGGTTAATGGAAAATTTCATGCGCCTGGAGCGTTCATGAGCAAGGGAAACCTATGAGCAAGGCGTACAGCCAGTTACTCGACAGTCTTCTCGACGGCAATGCGCTCGCCGAAAAGCAGGCCTACGACCTGATGCACAAGCTGGCCGAGGGTGAGTTACCTGCGGCACTGGCGGGTGCGTTGCTTGCCGGATTGCGCGCAAAGGGCGAGACGGCGGACGAAATTCGCGGCTTCGCGACAGCGATGCGTGAACTCGCGTTGCACCTGGAGATTCCCGACGGCGCACCGACAGTGGACACCGTCGGGACCGGCGGCGACGGCTCGGGAAGCCTCAATTTATCGACGGGAACCGGACTGCTGGCTGCGGCCTGCGGGTCCAGGGTTGTGAAACACGGTAATCGTTCCGTCTCCAGTCGCTCTGGCAGTGCAGACATGCTCGAGTGTCTTGGCGTGCCGTTGCCATTGCATGAGAAGCAGGCCGTGGCCTGTTTGCAGGCGACGAGTTTTACGTTCCTGTTTGCGCCGGCATACCATCCGGCGATGAAGGCGGTCGTGCCTATACGCGGGGCGCTGTCGGTGCGAACTGTATTCAATGTTCTCGGTCCGCTTACCAATCCTGCGGCGCCGCCCTTCCAGCTTATCGGCGCCTACAGTAAAGATGCTGCAAAACTCATGGCCGAAACGCTCGCCGGCATGCCACTCGAGCGCGCGTTCGTCGTGCACGGGGAGCCGGGTTGGGACGAGGCAACGCCCGCGGGCGACTTCCTGCTCTACGATGTGCGGCCCGGCAGCGTCACTGAAACCACGCGTTCGCCCGAAGACTACGGCCTGAAACGCTGTAGTCCCGAAGACCTCGAAGGCAGCGATGCCGAGCACAACGCGAACGAACTGGTTCGGGTATTTACGGGCGACGATAAAGGCGCACATCGCGACGCGTTGCTCATGGGGACATCACTGGTTCTTGAAGTACAGGGCGAGGCGAAAAACGCACCTGATGGTGTGGAGCAGGCCGCCGCTGCGATCGATGATGGTCGGGCGGAATCGTTCCTCGCCAATTTGCGCGAGCACTTCGCAAGCGCATGAGTGATTTCTTGCAAACAATGGCCAGTCGCAGTATCGAGAGGGCGGCAGCGGCGCCTGCCAGCTTCCAGTCCTCGGACTTCGACAAACCCGTTGTGCCACTAACGTTCGGCGACTTTGATGTCATCGCAGAAATAAAAGACAAGTCGCCGGCCGCAGGCGACCTGGCCAAAGGTGACAACAGCCGTACTTGGCTGGCGCAATGCTATGCGCGCGGCGGAGCGGTGGCGATTTCCGTGCTGACGGAGCCTACACGCTTTGCCGGCGATCTCGATCACCTGGAGGAAGTTGTCGCCGCGACCCCGGATACGCCGATCATGCGCAAGGACTTTCTCGTCGAACCGGTACAGGTGCTGGAAGCGCGCAAGGCTGGTGCGAGCGGCGTCTTGTTGATTGCAACGATGTTGTCCGACGATAAGTTACGCGAAATGCTTGCCTGCGCCTGGGAGCATGACCTGTTCGTGCTGTTGGAGTCATTCGATGAAGATGACCTCAAGCGTACGTCAATGTTGCTGGATAATTCCGCCGATCAGGATCGCGCAACACGCGGCCAGCTCTTGATCGGCGTGAATACGAGAAACCTGCGAACACTCGAAGTTGACCCTGATCGATTAAAAAAACTGGCGACGGCATTACCTGCAGCGCGTTGCGTTGCAGAGAGCGGATTGTCCGCACCAGACGATGCGGCGAGGGTCGCGGGTTGGGGGTATCAAATCGCACTGGTCGGTACCGCCCTCATGCGCAGTAACGATCCCGCGGCGCTTGTCAGCGCGATGCGCGAAGCTGGCGCCGCAATGGTGAGTTAATGAGCTTGTTGATCAAGATCTGCGGTCTCAGTGAAGAGCAGCACGTGGCAGCCGCGGTCGAAGCGGGTGCCGCTGCAGTTGGCTTCGTATTTGCCGAATCCGTACGCAGGATCACGCCAGGCAAGGCATCGGTAATCTGTGCGAATGTTCCGCAGGACATCAAACGTGTCGCGGTCATGCTGCATCCATCGAATGAGGAGTGGCAGGACGTGCTCGAGAACTTTGGCCCTGATGTTTTACAGACGGATGTCGATGACTTCGCCGGACTTGAGGTACCCGAGTCAGTGGAGTGCTGGCCCGTGTACCGCGAAGGGCTTGCGAATCCGGATACCACTGGCGCGTATGTTTACGAGGGGTCACAAAGTGGTCAGGGCGAGACGGTCGACTGGTCACATGCAGCAAAGCATGCCAGGCGGGGACGCATGATACTCGCGGGAGGATTGGCCGCTCACAATGTCGCCGTCGCAGTGGCGGCCGTCAGGCCTTATGGCGTTGATGTCTCCAGTGCCGTTGAGACCGCGCCGGGACAGAAGAATGCAAAACTGATCGAAAATTTTGTTAGTGCAGCAAGAGCTGCGGAGAAACATTCATGAGCGCACAGTTGTCTGTCGACAAGGCGGCCTCGCTTCTCGATGCGACATTACGAGGAGACTTGCCCGACAAGCGTGGTCGCTTTGGCCCATTCGGCGGACGCTACGTCCCCGAGACATTAGTGCCCGCATTCGAACGTCTTGAAGAAGGCGTGCGTGAGCACCTTCACGACCCGGCATTTCAAGACGAGTTTCAAAGGGAGTTGCGAGAATGGGTCGGCCGGCCAACGGCCCTGACATTCGCTCCACGGCTGAGCCGGAATTGGGGCGCTGAAGTCTGGATCAAACGCGAGGACCTGGCTCATACCGGCGCCCATAAAATTAATAATGCGATTGGACAGGCGATACTCGCCAAACGCCTTGGCGTAAAGCGCGTCATCGCCGAGACCGGCGCGGGCCAGCACGGCGTGGCTTCGGCTGCCGCTTGCGCGCGCGTCGGTTTGCCCTGCAGCGTTTATATGGGCGCGGTAGACATGGAGCGCCAGGCACCGAATGTCGATCGCATTCGCAGGTTGGGAGCGGATGTGGTGGCGGTTGAATCCGGTGACAAAACACTGCGTGCGGCGATCGATGAAGCGCTCCGCGCCTGGGTAACAGACCCGGCCGGCATCTACTACCTGCTAGGTTCAGCTGTCGGTGCACATCCCTACCCATACCTTGTACGTGAGCTGCAAAAGGTGATTGGCGAGGAAGCACGCCAGCAAATGATTGACCAGGCGGGCGGACTCCCGGATGTCGCGTTCGCTTGTGTCGGAGGTGGCTCGAATTCGATTGGTTTGTTTTACCCGTTGCTGGCGGATGACATTGAATTGATCGGCGTTGAAGCAGGTGGCACGGGCGACGGCCTGGGACAGAACGCCGCAACCCTGGCTACCGGAACGCCCGGTGTGCTGCACGGTTCCTATACGATCATTCTGCAGAACGAAGATGGCCAGATTCGCGAGACGCATTCGATTTCAGCAGGCCTGGATTATTCCGGTGTCGGCCCGGAGCACGCATTACTGCAGGCCATAGGTCGTGTGCAATATGTTTCCGCGAAGGACGATGAGGCGCTGGAAGCCCTGCACGAATTGTGTGCGGCTGAAGGAATCCTGACAGCATTGGAAACGGCGCATGCCTATGCGTATGCGCGTGAGTACGCCAAGCAAAATCCGGGCAAGCGAATGCTTATCGGCAACTCAGGAAGGGGCGACAAGGATATGCCGACACTGGCCAAATTCCCGGCGAGGACGCGTAGTCATGGAGGCGCATGAGCGCATAGGCGCTGCTATCGGCGCTGCAAGGAAGGCGGGCCGTCCCGCACTTGTGCCGTTCATCACTGCCGGATATCCGGAGCCGGTCGATTTCCTGAAAACTTTAAAGGCTGTTACGTCGGTTGGTGACGTGGTCGAGATCGGCATTCCGTTCTCGGATCCGATGGCGGACGGCATGACGATTCAACGTTCAAGCTTCGAAGCATTGCAAAAAGGCGTTAGCCTGAAGTGGATTTTCGAGCAGCTTGATTCCGCCCAGAAAAACATCGCCGCGCCGCTGGTGATGATGTCCTACCTGAACCCGCTGCTGGCGTTTGGCTATGACGAACTGGCGGACCGCGCGCGGGCAGCGGGTGTCTGCGCATTTATTGTTCCCGATCTGCCGCTCGAAGAAAGCGCGGATATTCGCGAGGCGTTGGCAACCAAGGGGCTGGGCTTGATTCAGCTGGTTACGCCGGCAACACCAGAGGCTCGGGTGAGAGTGCTGTGCGATGCATCGCGGGGGTTCGTCTATGCGGTTACTATCACTGGCATCACGGGCGGCGGAGCAGGTCTTCCACCCGACCTGACCGAGTACCTTGACAGAGTGACGATGAATTCAAAGCTACCGGTATGTGCCGGCTTCGGCATTCGAACCGCAAAGGATGTCGCGGCGGTCGGCGAACACGCGGCCGGCGCCATCGTCGGCTCTGCATTGGTTGAGGTATTGGAGCGCGGCGAGGATCCGAAATCCTATTTGCAATCCCTGCTCAAGCCATGAAAAAGCTTACGTCGTCAGAATCGTTGATAGTCATAAATCATTACAAAAACCTGTTGGCCGCCGACGGTATCCGGACAGAGATCCGCAACGAATATCTAGGATCAATTACAGGCGAGGTGCCGTTCTTTGAGACCTGGCCCGAACTGTGGGTGGTTAACAAGCTGGACTATGACAGGGCCAAACAGATTATCGAGGACGTTGACTCCGAAAGCCCGTCCGAGCCCTGGACATGTCGCAGTTGCGGTGAGCAAAATGAGGGGCAGTTTGCGGTCTGCTGGAACTGCAGCCAGTCTCACGACCTGTAACGCAAAC
>CAZVLT010000083.1:0-9353 GCA_964628105.1 uncultured Woeseiaceae bacterium
CTGTTCCTGTGCGGCGCGGGCTGCCATCCGGGCGGCGACATTATGGGCGGCGCAGGACACAACGCCGCGCGTGAAATCCTGAGATGAACAGCTATGACGCAATCATAATCGGCGCAGGACACAACGGACTGACGAATGCCGCCTACCTGGCGAAGGCCGGACTGAACGTCGTCGTCCTTGAGAAGAACGAGTATATCGGCGGCGCGTCCGTATCGCGCGAACTGCACGAAGGCTGGATCTACTCGAGTTGCTCGTATGTCTGCAGCATGATGCGGCAAGCCATACATCGCGACCTGGACCTTGGTCGGCACGGCTTGCTGTTGGTGCCCTACCTCGGAACCGTCAACTTCGGTGATGGGGAAGAGAGACTGTTTGCCTATCACGATGAAGAGGCGGCGCACCATGAATTGAAGCGCCACTCTCCTCACGACGCAGATGCGATGCACCGCTTTCAGACGGATCTGACGCGCTACTCGCAACTCATCCGCAAGACCCTGATGCGCACGCCGCCCGATCCAACGTCGTTTCGGCCGCGGGATATCATGGAACTCCTTTTTCTCGCCAAGCAATTCTGGGCCCTCGGCGAAAAGGAAATTTACGAATACGTCCGCTTCTTCACCATGAGCGCGGCTGAGTATCTCGAGGATTACTTCGAGAACGACCTGATCAAGGCCGCCATGGCCAGCCCGGGCATCATCGGAACGGCGCTTGGTGTTTATTCGCCCGGTTCCTCGTATATCTTGCTGCATCACGTCATGGGCGATGTCGATGGCAGCATCGGTGCGTGGGGTCTCGCGCGTGGGGGTATGGGCGCCATCTCGGATGCTATTGCCGGTGCACTTGCCGAACACGGCGGAGAAATTCGCACCAACGCGGGTGTGCAGCAGGTACTCGTGGCGAATCGCAAGGCGGTCGGTGTCGTGCTCGAGAACGGTGACGAGATAAGGGCACGGCGTGTTGTGTCAAACCTGGATGCCAAGCGGACCTTTACCAGCATCGTGGACAAGAACGACCTTCCGGAAGGTATCTACGAGAAAGCCTGCAACTTCAAGATTCGTGGCTCGTCGGGCAAGGTCAATATCGCGCTGTCTGGAATGCCGAAATTTACTGGCGTACCGGATAACCGCTACATCAATCGCGGCGGACAGGGCTTCTCAGGTTCCCTGGAAACCATGGAACGGGCCTACGACTGCTGGAAACATGGTCGCTGGTCCGATGACCCGTTTATCGAATCCGTCATTCCGTCGGCCTGGGACCCGACTGTCGCGCCTCCCGGAAAACACTGGATGTCGAATTTTGTGCAGTATTGCCCGCCTCAACTTGCCAGCGGGCCGTGGACGCCGGAAAAACGCGATCAGTTTGGCCAGACTGTCGTCGACAAGATTGAACGATACAGCCCGGGTTTCAAGGACCTGATCGTACACATGGAGGTCCGTACGCCGCATGAAATCGAACAGGAGATTGGACTGACTGAAGGCAATATTTTCCAGGGAGAACTCACGATCGATCAGCTGTTTTTCAATCGTCCATTTCCTGGCTACGCGCAATACCGTATGCCGGTCAAGAATCTTTACATGTGCGGCTCATCGACGCATCCGGGAGGTGGTGTATCCGCCGTGTGCGGCGCGAACGCGGCTCGTGAAATACTCATGGATATGGGACGTCCGAACTCCGTTCCCGAAGACGACTTCTACGACGAATAACCTATGAATAAGATCGATCCATTTGCTGGCGAACGCCTGAAATTATCGCCTTTCTATCCCAGGCAGCAGGTGCTGAATATCCGCGATGCCTGGGCTGCGTGGAATGGCTACAAATTTGCCGATTGTTACTACGACGCAGAATACGAGTATTTCTGCATTCGTAACACCTGCGGTACTTACGACATCTGTCCGATGCAGAAATATGAAATTGAAGGTCGTGATGCCGAAGCCATGTTGAACCGCATGGTGACGAGAGATGTTGCGAAGATCGGGCTCAATCGCGTCGGCTACTGTGTCTGGTGCACCGACGAAGGGCGCATGATCGACGACGGAACGATATTCAAACTCGCTAACGACAAGTTCATGCTGACTTGCGGTAGCCCGTGCAGCGCGTGGCTCAGAAAAAGCGCATTTGGCTTCGACGACGTCAGCGTCACTGACGTGACCGACGCGATCGCCGCACTCTCCCTGCAGGGGCCAACGTCGTGCGCCGTGCTCAAGCACATGGGACTGGACGGTATCGACACGGCAAAAGCGTTTGATATAAAGCACTTTCCTTTCCACGGTGACACTCTCATGGTGTCGCGCACCGGCTTTACCGGCGACCTCGGTTACGAACTCTGGATTCCACCCGCCCTCGCCCTGGACCTGTGGGATGACCTCTACGCGGCGGGCGCCGATTATGGCATTCAGCCCTTCGGTGAGGCTGCAACCAATATGGCCCGAATTGAGGCTGCGTTCATCATGCCCGCGATGGAGTTCAACGAGGCTCTCAGGACCGTTCATTTTGAGCATGACCAGACGCCGTTCGAATTAAACCTTGGCTGGCTGGTCGATTTCGACAAACCGCACTTCAGCGGTCGTAGCGCATTGTTGAGGGAAAAACAACGCGGACCGAGATACACGTTGGCCAAACTCGACATCGAGGGCAATAAGCCCGCAGAGGGCTCTTACATCTATAAGAACAAGCGCTGCACGAAACACATCGGCTACGTTACCTCGGCGATGTGGTCACCCGCGGTAAAGGCAAACATCGCCCTGGCCATGATCGAAACAAAGCACCTGGACGGTGAATTGTGGGCAGAAATTTACTACGAAAAGGAACTGCGCCAATACAGCCGGGTCGCCCGATGTACTCGCAGACAAAAACCGTTCTGGGCGCCGGCCCGGGCACGTGCAACGCCGCCGCCTGACTGCTGATCGTCGTTCAATCTGCCGATCGAACCAGCCACGCCGGTGTCTCGTAAAGCTCTATCGTGACCTCATCGCCCGCGCTGATGGTCCCCGCCACTTCCACGACACCCACAACACCGCGGATAAGTTTCGACGCTTTGGAAAACGCCGTTGATGACAGCGGCTCACCCGAATTGCTCGTGTACATCGATGCCACTTTCTTGCCCATGTAGTGGCAGGGGGGATTATTCGCCTCGACGATAAGTTCCACCCCGGACGGAAACTTCAGCAACGTGCCTTTCGGCAAACGAGACAACTCCTTAACGCCGCTCAAACACAGGTTCGCACCCAGGGATGCAGCAGTCAGCGGTTCGCTCAGGTCCAGTATGGCTTTGATTTCGTTGAGCTCCTCGACCGATACAGCCGACCATTGACGCTCGTTGCGCCGAATGGTGCCCTCAGGCTGTTTGTCTCCCTTAAAAGCTGACCGCTCAAAAGATTGGTGGTGATCACCGACGATGCCGTCTAACTCGACCTGAACGGTTGAGGACTTCTCTTGGCCTGAGTCATCGTCTGACCCAGCATGTACCGATACGACCTGAGCTACAATTTTCTTCATTGAAATCCCCACAACCACGCCAATCCGGGAGCCTAAACCGCAAAGACATCTCTCGCAACCTTGCGTTAGAATGTATACTCGGACGCCGGATATCGGGGGAGTCTGATGCACGCAACAGAATTCGTGGCAAGCTATATTGATGCCTGGAACCATTTCGATCCAAAAGGCGTGGCGGATCATTTCACTGCCGACGGGGTCTACTGCGATATCCCGGAGAACGCACAACGCTCGCACGATGAAATAATTACCAACCTGACCGAATTTTTCTCCCACTACCGACACCGGTACGAATTGATCGGCGAAGTTCTGACGAGCAAGAACACCATTGCGTTTCAATACCAGGTGCACCCTTGCGAGAAAGTAGACGATAGTGTGTCTCCGAATGCCTATCGCGGTGCGGAATTCATGGCATTGAACGGAAATGCGGCAGTTACGATAACCGACTATTACGATATTCCAGGCCTTCCCCAGCCTTCGAATCTCGCTCACCTGACGTCTCGCGAAGCACAAAGAAACAAGTACGCGAAATCCGGTTTGAATAGCGAACAACTATGCGAGTACAAACGCCAGCTTGAACATGTCATGCTGTCGCAGCAGGTGTACCTCCGGCCTGACCTGACACTGCCGAAACTTGCGGCGGTTATCGATTGTTCGGTCAACCACCTGTCACAGGTCATCAATGCCGGATTCGGCATGAGCTTTTTCGATTACCTGAATCAGTACCGGATTGGGCACGCCAGGAAATTACTGGCCAGGCTCGACGGCCGCAGCGGCGCCATATTGAATGTAGCGTTCACGGTCGGATTTAATTCAAATTCGGCGTTTTACGCTGCGTTTAAGAAGTGCGTCGGGCAAACCCCCGCACAGTACCGTCGTTCACTCTTTAGCAAGTCGCACTAATATCCAGCCGCAGGCACACACAGGCTCTTATTACGCAGCCACCGTCAATGATGTAACAGACTTCACGCCGTTGCTCGGAGAGCAGAGTGCGGACGTCTGCGTTATCGGGGCGGGCTTTACGGGAATCTCGACAGCTCTATATCTGGCCGAGCGCGGCTACAACGTGCACGTGGTTGAAGCGAACAGAGTTGGCTGGGGTGCATCGGGGCGCAATGGCGGTCAGATGATTGGCGGTATTGCAGGCGAGGAATACGTTGCGAAACATCTTGGCAAGGATGTGGAGGACGTGTTCAGTGAATTGCGCTGGGCCGGGCACGACATCATTCGCGAGCGCGTGCAGACCTACGGAATCGACTGTGACTTGAAGTTCGGCTACCTCGACGTTGCCATTAAGAAAAAACACCTTCGAGATTTCGAGCTTGACTACGAGCGGCTCCAGAAAAGCAATTTTCCTCATGAATTCAGGATCTTATCTAAGGACGAGACACAGGAAACCATCGGCACGAATGCCTATATCGGCGCTCTCCTGAACATGGGTAACGGCCATCTGCATCCACTGAAGTTGTGCATCGGTGAGGCGCGGGCGGCGGTGTCGCTGGGCGCGACGATTTACGAAGGGTCGCATGTTCTCAACATCGAGAAAGGCAGCAGGCCACGAGTCGTTACGCAACAGGGTTCTGTAACGGCCGACTTCGTTATCCTGGCCGGTAACGCTTATCACGAGCTTGACCGCAAGCTGCGCGGCATCATGTTTCCGGTGAACAGTTTCATCATCGCAACCGAACCACTCTCGGAGGAAGTGGTTAAAGCCATAAATCCGAAAGACCTTGCTGTTTGTGACCCGAACTTCGTTCTGGAATATTTTCGACTCAGCTCTGATAAGCGGATGCTATTCGGTGGACGCTTTAATTACTTTGGCGATGACCCTGAGGTCATCAGGAAAAGGCACAGATCGAAACTAGCGAGGATCTATCCTCAGTTGGCGAACATCGGCATTGACTATGCCTGGGGCGGTACGATCGGCGTACCGATCAATCGCGTGCCGCTGCTCGGCAGGCTTTCTCCGAATGTTTTTTATTGCCAGGGCTACTCAGGCCACGGCGTAAACGTTACGCACCTGGCCGGCAAAATTATGGCGGATGCCGTCGCCGGCACTGTTGAGCAATTTGATATGTTTGCGAACGTCAAACCCTTCATTGTTCCCGGGGCGCATTTACTCAGGAAGCCGATGGTGACGCTCGGCATGTTGTATTACCAGATCAAAGATCGGTTATAGACGAATCCGGCCACTCGTCATACTGTGGCAGGTCGTCGCAGATTTCATACCAGGGTGCCTTCGAGCCAACAAACTGGTGATAACCGATGGGGCAGTCCACGTCCCCATCAACGGTGCCCATCGTGATGTAAAGCATGTCGGCTTCCGGTTTGAAGTCCACCAAAATCGTCGAGCCACAGGTCGTACAAAAAATACAGTCGGCCCTCTCCGAAAAAGAATAGGCGCGGACATCGTCTTCGCCCGATACATAACTGAACGCGTCGCGCGCGACACCACCCCAGCTTACAAATGCAGCACCACCGAATCGCCGGCAAATCGAACAATGGCAGTGGCTGAAGTCTGTGATCTCACCATCCACCTGGTACTGCACTTTTGCACACTCACACCGACCTGTAATCACGATAATCACCTCCTGGACCTGGATGTCCTCGACTGTACGGAAATGGCGGTACCTTCAGCCTCCATGCGTGTAGGCATGGATCGGACTAAGACTCCCGACTCATTTCCCAGCGTGAGTACAGCGGCACTCGCCGCGCCAGGATCACCACGCTCGCAAGAAATCCTGCCAACAGTCCAAGCGCCAGTGCGATGTCGACCCAGCTATCGAAGGGTCGGTTATCGGGCGAGAAAACCGGCATGATCATCAGGTACTTATTGATCCAGATGCCCAGGTTGATGGCGAAAGCGACGACGCACATGCCGAACACCGATCGCTTGACGACGGCGAATATGGAAGCCAGCAACGGCAGAAAAAAAGAGGCTGTCATCATGGTCCAGAAATAGGGGGCGTAGTGACCTTCCATCTGCCGCCATAACGGCTCAGCTTCGTGCGGCAGATTGCCAAACCAGATGACAAAAAACTGTGCCCAGAAGAAGTACAGCCACAACAGCGTGAACCCGGCAACCAGCATTCCCAGGCTCTTGATCTGATACGGCCCAAAATGAGCGCCGCCGTCTACCCGCCGCATGACAACCACGATCGCAATCATGGCGGCAGTTCCCGCGAACAGATTGCCGAACCAGTAGTGAATCGGAAACACGCTGCTGTGCCAGTGCGGGATCAACATCATCGCGAAATCCCAGGCGATAATCGTATTGCAGGCAACGAACCCGATCACCACGATCGGTGAGAGCTGATACAACTGTTTCTCAACATCGTCGTGGTTGATTCGCGACGCTATATCTCCGCTGGCCATATCCACGCGCAGACTTTTCCTGGCATAGATTGCCGCCAGGCCATAGAAAAGCAATAGTGCACCGAGGCCTCTGATTACGAGCCAGTTGATATTCAGCCAGGGGCTGATGTGATCCTCGGGCGACGCCTGCAACCAGTAAAATAAATCGTCGCGCGCGAAATAGATAATCAAAAGAAAACCGGCGATCGCGAACGGGAAAAACGCCAGTGTCGAGAGCTCGGCCAGCCGATACCATGGCTTGCCCCAATCAGACATGGCGATGCGCAGGATCGCTGTGAACACGACGCCGACCTGGCTGATGCCGAGCAGGAACAAGAACGAGACGGTGAACAACGCGAAATCCGGACGAGAATCCGTGCTCGATAAAGCGAAAACCAGGGTCGCAACACCAATTAGAAAGATCGCGACAAGCATAGTGAACGCAATGCCACCGCGTTGTGACTTCGGACTAATCATGTTTCACCAAATTCTTTTTTGATGAAGTTCACCAGGTGCCAACGATCTTCGGCTGGCATAGCCTGTCGATAGAACGGCATCGCAATACTGCCATGGCTGATCGTATAAAAAAGCTGGCCGTCCGGCTGCAGTTGCACATAGTCGAGATTGAGTTCCATCGGCTGGGGTACAAACTTTATGCCGACTGGCCCGTCTCCGCGACCTTGCTCGCCGTGACAAACAAGGCAATGCAGCTCGTACATCTCCCTGCCGCGAGCAATCGATTCCTCCGAATCAGGCTTCGGGTTGACCAGGACACGGCCCGCCTCCAGCCTGGCTTGAACCAGCTCGATAATGTTCTTCGGCGGTGGAAACCGGTCCTTGCCATCAGCGGGTACCGTCGTCGGGTTTGTCTCAATTACCGAATCCTGCGGCTTTGGGGATGGCTGATCCTGCATGTCCTTGTCCCACGGCAGTGACAGGCCAACGCTCGGCATTCCCAAAAGACAAACGACGCACACCAGATCCCGAATGTCCGGGCCCCTCATTGACTGTCCTCCATATGCCGAACTTCCTCGGCCCCGGCCGCCCGGATAATAGCTTCCGCCCTCGCCGCCTGTTCAGCGGCGGCACCTTCCACGACGACGACGAATCGATCGACATTTGCCGACGGCACGTATGGTCTATCTCTACATGCGGGCAGACCTGAGACGAAATGAAAACCAATCAGTGTAAATAGCACGCCGAACAATATTGTCATCTCGTAGGTAATGATTAGAAACGGCGGTATCGTAATGATGGCCCTGCCCCCGGTCGGCAATATGAACACGAGCGCGGTAGCCGCAGCCATCGCGAATCCGGATATGGCCCCAATGATTGCGCCCGCCAGGGAATAATGCCTGACTGGCGACTTGCCGAGACCGAGAACTTCCTGCGCTTCTCTTAACGGCACGGGTGATAGAAGTGAAATGTCGAACCCCGACGATCGCAGGTTCCTGGCCGCGGCAAGAAAATCCTCCTCAAACGCGAATGTACCGACGATGGCCATCAGGCGTCCCTCCTGAGCGGTTTGAGCGTTTCCTTGACCTCATAAAGCGATATTGACGGTACCCACTTGATGAAAATCAGGAACAAGGTCGAGAAGATCGCGAACGAACCGATTGTGATCGAGATCTCGATCCAGCTCGGGACGTAATAGCCAAAGGCGTCAGGCAGGAATTTGCGCGGCTGTGACGTCGCGACGATGATGAATCTCTCGGTGAGCATGCCCATGTTGATCAGGATGGAGATCACGAGCATCTTGTTCCAGGACCAGCGAATCTTCTTGAACAGCATCAACAGGGGAACGAATGCGCAGAACAGAATCATCTCCCAGTAGAGCGGCGCATAGAAACCGGTGAGCCTGAAGCTCAGCGCCTCGAGTTCGAACGACGTCCCGCCGAACCAGGTACTGAAAAGCTCAAGGATGTTGATGTAAGTCCAAATCAGGGACAGCGTAATCAGGAGCTTGCCGAGACTGTCGAGATGCACCTGGCCGATGTAGCGCTCGAAATGGAGAAATTTCCGCAGGCAATACATCACGGTCACGATGCCGGCCGTGCCTGAGTAAATGGCACCGCAGACGAAATACGGAGCGAATATCGTATGGTGAAATCCCGGCACGGCTGACAGGGCAAAATCCCAGGACACGATACTGTGCACCGACACCGCGAGGGGAATGACAAAAACGGCAAAGAATGTGTAGGCCCATCCAAGCGTATGCCATTCCCTTGCAGTACCCCGCCAGCCGAAGGAGAAGATCGTGTAAAGGCGGCGCCGTAACCCCGTACTGGCGTCGCGGACGGCAGCGAAATCCGGCACAGACCCCATGTAAATAAAGATCGAACTCGCCGTGAGGTACGTCGTAATAGCCATGACGTCGAACATCAGGGGCGAGCGGAAGTTCGGCCACAAGCCCATTTGATTGGGAATCGGAAAACTCCAGTGGACGTACCAGACGCGGCCCAGATGCACCATCACAAACATTGCCGCGGTCATCAGCGAGAACAGCG
>CAZVLT010000084.1:0-9209 GCA_964628105.1 uncultured Woeseiaceae bacterium
CGATCGTGCCAACATTGACGTGTGGCTTCGTTCTCTGAAACTTTTCTTTAGACATATCCCTGGCTCTCGCGGGTTAACCTTTCTTGATAACTGTATCCGCTACACTCTGCGGTACTTCTGCATATTTTTCGAATTCCATCGAGTACACGGCACGGCCCTGGCTCATCGAGCGCAGGTCCGTGGCATAGCCGAACATCTCAGCCAGCGGTACTTCGGCACGAATGACTTTGCCCGCAGGCGCATCATCCATGCCTTGTGGCAGACCGCGACGCCGATTCAGATCGCCCATCACGTCTCCCATGTAATCCTCAGGCGTTACCACCTCAACCTTCATAATCGGCTCAAGCAGCACCGGGTCGGCTTCAATTGCGCCATCCCGGAAACCCATTGAGCCGGCAATCTTGAACGCCATCTCACTTGAGTCAACATCATGGTACGAGCCGTCATACAGGGTAACCTTGCAATCCACCAGCGGGTAACCCGCGACGACACCGTTTTCCATCTGCTCCCGCACGCCACGATCGACGGCTGGAATATACTCTTTTGGCACCACACCGCCAGTAATGCCGTTAACAAATTCGTAACCGGCACCTGGCGCTAGCGGCTCGATCTTCAGGTAGACATGACCGTACTGACCACGACCACCTGACTGCCTGACAAACTTGCCTTCCTGCTCCACCGACTTGCGTATCGTCTCGCGGTACGCGACCTGTGGCTTACCGACATTCGCCTCGACCTTGAACTCGCGCTTCATGCGCTCAACGAGGACTTCGAGATGCAGTTCGCCCATTCCCGAAATAATCGTTTGCCCCGACTCTTCGTCGGTATGAACCCGAAATGACGGGTCCTCCTTCGCGAGCTTCTGCAACGCGACGCCCATCTTTTCCTGGTCTGGCTTTGTCCTTGGCTCAATCGCTACAGAGATAACCGGTTCCGGAAACTCCATGCGCTCGAGCGTAATCTTGTCCTTCAAATCGCAAAGCGTGTCGCCCGTCGTGACATCCTTCAGGCCAACCGCCGCCGCGATATCACCGGCGCGAACTTCCTTGATCTCTTTGCGGTCATTCGAGTGCATCTGCAAAATTCGGCCGATACGCTCTTTTTTGCTCTTCACCGGATTGTAAATCGTGTCACCGGAGTTCAGCACTCCGGAGTACACACGAAAGAACGTCAGATTACCAACAAACGGATCTGTCGCAATCTTGAACGCCAGAGCAGCAAACGGTTCTTCGTCATCCGCGTGTCGCTCACCTTCCGATTCATCATCATTGATGCCCTTAACCGCAGGCACATCGATCGGCGACGGCATGAACTCGATTACTGCGTCAAGCATCGCCTGAACGCCCTTGTTCTTGAACGCCGAGCCGCATAATGCGACGACAATCTCGCCGGACAATGTACGCGCACGCAGCCCTCTGCGAATCTCGTCATCGGACAACTCATTGTCTCCGAGAAACTTGTGCAACAGCTCCTCATCTCCTTCCGCTGCCGCCTCGATCATCTTCTCGCGCCAGCTTGTTGCCTCTGCAAGCAACTCGTCCGGGATATCCCGAACTTCGTGGGTCGTTCCCATGTCGCTCTCGTCCCAATAAATCGCTTTCATGCGAATCAGGTCGATCACGCCCGCAAAACTGTCTTCGGCGCCTATCGGCAGCTGAATCGGGATCGGGTTTGCGCCGAGACGCTCCCTAACCTGCTCGACAACCCGCAGGAATTCTGCGCCGGCACGATCCATCTTATTGACGAAAATCATGCGCGGCACGTTGTACCTGTTACCTTGGCGCCAGACCGTTTCGGTTTGCGGCTCAACGCCACCGACCGCACAAAGCACCGTGACCGCGCCGTCCAGCACCCTCAGGGAGCGTTCAACTTCGATCGTAAAATCCACGTGCCCGGGCGTATCAATGATATTTACGCGGTGCTCGTCAAATTGTTTATCCATGCCACGCCAAAAACAGGTTGTCGCGGCCGATGTAATTGTAATGCCACGCTCCTGCTCCTGTTCCATCCAGTCCATGACCGCAGCGCCGTCATGTACCTCACCTATCTTGTGCGAGACCCCGGTGTAAAACAGGATTCGTTCTGTCGTGGTCGTCTTTCCCGCATCGATATGGGCCATGATGCCAATATTGCGGTAACGCTCTATAGGGGTAGTGCGAGCCACAGCAAAGCACTCACCAGCGGTAGTGCGAAAACGCCTTGTTCGCTTCGGCCATGCGGTGCGTGTCTTCTTTCTTCTTGACCGCCGTGCCGCGATTTTCTGCAGCGTCGAGCAATTCGTGAGCGAGGCGGTGCGCCATCGACTTCTCGCTGCGTTTGCGTGCAGCGTCGATAACCCAGCGCATGGCAAGCGTTTGGCGACGAACCGGGCGAACCTCGACTGGAACCTGGTAGGTCGCACCACCCACACGGCGCGATTTCACCTCGACGACCGGCTTGACGTTCTCGAGCGCAGTTTCGAGGAGCTCGAGTGCCTTTTCTCCACTATTCGTTTCGCGATCCGCGATACGATCAAGCGCGCCATAAATAATGCGTTCAGCTACGGATTTCTTACCGTCATTCATGATCATGTTCATGAACTTCGCGAGCAAGTCACTACCGTACTTAGGGTCGGGCAAAATCGTGCGTTTGGGAGCCTGTGATCTTCTGGACATTGTCTGCTATCTCTAAAATATTCTTGTGTTTCGACTTTTTGTTAAGACTTCGGCCGCTTCGTGCCGTACTTGGAACGGCCTTGACGGCGGTCGGATACGCCGGCGCAATCCAGTGTGCCGCGGATTGTGTGGTAGCGAACACCAGGCAGATCCTTAACCCGGCCACCCCGAATCAGCACAACACTGTGCTCCTGCAGGTTGTGACCTTCGCCACCGATATAGCTCGTAACTTCGAATCCATTGGTCAAACGTACGCGAGCAACCTTACGCATAGCGGAATTCGGCTTTTTCGGTGTCGTTGTGTACACGCGCGTGCACACGCCACGCTTCTGCGGGCTGGCCTCGAGCGCCGGTACCGTGCTTTTTGCACGCTTTACCGCACGCGGCTTACGGACTAATTGATTCACTGTGGCCATGGGCCTTCACTCTTCTCTTTTGCTGTAAAAATCAGGGCCCGCCTAACGGCGAGCCCCGGGGTCAAGGGCGGGCATTTTAGTGATGCCTGCGAGTCAGTGTCAAGCAAGCCCGCCGCCGCCTGGGAAAGGGCGGATAAGTCATTGATTTTATTAAGCCCGTGTTGTTTCTTCACCACCCTCGACAACACCGTTCGAATCGCCTGCCGCAACGACGTCGGCTGCGCCCTCGGGATCGGCATCGACATCGGTCGCCACCTCAGCTTCGGACAAGGCCGTAATTTCGGCCGCTGCCGCTTCAGCCAATTGATTCGCTTCGAGCTCCATGAGCTGGTCCGCCAGGTCCTGTTCGCGCGTGCGCCGACGTTCGGCATGGTGCGCGAAACCGGTACCCGCCGGAATAAGGCGACCAACGATAACGTTCTCCTTCAGGCCGCGCAGCTCGTCGCGAAGACCGCGAACTGCTGCCTCGGTCAATACACGGGTCGTTTCCTGGAACGACGCAGCGGAAATGAACGATTCGGTGGCAAGTGACGCCTTCGTAATCCCCAGCAATACGGGATCGCAAGTCGGCGCTTCCTTACCGACGGCCTCGATCTGCTCTTGAGTCTCGAAGAAGCGCGCCTTGTCGACCTGCTCGCCACGCAGATAATTACTATCACCCGGAGTCGCGACAATGACCTTGCGCAGCATCTGACGAATAATCACCTCGATGTGCTTGTCATTGATTTTCACTCCCTGGAGGCGATAAACGTCCTGGATTTCTTTGACGAGGTATTCGGCGAGGTTCTCTACACCCTGCAATCGCAGGATGTCGTGCGGGTTCCTTTCGCCATCGGCAATAATTTCGCCGCGGACAACCTGCTCTCCCTCGTACACGTTGAGGTGACGCCACTTCGGTATCAGCTCCTCATAACTCTCACCAGACTCATTGGTAATGACGAGGCGACGTTTGCCCTTGGTTTCCTTGCCGAAGCTAATCGTACCGGTGTGCTCAGCCATAATCGCAGGCTCTTTCGGCTTGCGGGCTTCGAACAGATCGGCAACACGCGGCAGTCCACCAGTAATATCGCGAGTCTTCGAAGACTCCTGTGGGATGCGCGCAATAACGTCACCGACCGCAACCTTGGCACCGTCCGCCATGGAGATGATGGCGCCAACCGGCAAGGCGTAGACGGCGGGGATCTCCGTGTTCGCGAAGCAAATCTCTTTGCCGTCATCGTCCACGAGTTTCGCGACCGGGCGCAAGTCCTTGCCTAAACCTGTACGGCTCTTAGGATCGAGAACAACAATACTCGTTAAACCGGTAAATTCGTCGACCTGCTCAGTGACAGTAATGCCGTCAATGAAGTCTTCGAACTTGAGCTTACCCTCAACCTCAGTAACAACCGGGTGAGTATGTGGATCCCAGTTTGCGACGACCTGGCCTTGCTTTACCGCAACATTGTCAGCAATCGTGATTGTCGCACCGTAAGGAACCTTGTAACGTTCACGCTCCTGACCCTGGTCGTTGATCACAATAATTTCACCGGAGCGCGACACCGCGACCAGGTAGCCCTTGTGATGCGCAACAGTCTTGATGTTGTTGAGCTTTGCAGTACCGTTGGACTGGATTTCAATGCTGTTCACTGCGGCAGATCTTGATGCCGCACCACCGATATGGAAGGTACGCATCGTCAGCTGTGTGCCCGGCTCACCGATCGACTGCGCCGCGATTACACCAACAGCTTCGCCGATCGTAATGCGTTGTCCGCGGGCGAGGTCGCGACCGTAACACTGTGAACAAACGCCGTAGCGAACCTCACAAGTAATCGGTGAACGCACCAGCAAGTGGTCAATCTTCAGATCATCGAGGTGCTGCACGGTTGCCTCGTCGAGCAGCGTGCCCGCATCAAACGCTACTTTGTCGCTGCCCGGAACCAACACTGGCTCTGCCAACACGCGTCCGAGTACTCGATCTCCCAGCGCCTCAACAATGTCACCGCCTTCAACCAGCGGCGCCATCGCGACACCATTGCGAGTTTCACAATCGATCTCTGTAACGACCAGGTCCTGCGCAACGTCAACGAGACGGCGTGTCAGGTAACCTGAGTTCGCAGTCTTCAACGCCGTATCGGCCAGGCCCTTGCGAGCACCGTGAGTTGAGATGAAGTATTGCAGGACGTCTAAACCCTCGCGGAAATTAGCGGTAATCGGCGTCTCGATAATCGAGCCGTCCGGCTTCGCCATGAGGCCACGCATACCAGCGAGCTGGCGAATCTGCGCGGCAGAACCACGAGCACCGGAGTCGGCCATCATGTAGATCGAGTTGAACGATTCCTGTTCAACCATCTTGCCCTGGGCATTTTTGACCGTTTCCGTTCCCAGCTTGTCCATCATCGCTTTCGCAACCTGGTCGTTTGTGCGCGACCAGATATCGACAACCTTGTTGTAACGCTCACCATCCGTTACGAGACCCGAACCGTACTGGTCCTGAATTTCCTTAACCTCAGCTTCAGCAACTGCCAGGATCTCTTCTTTGTTCTCCGGCACGACCATGTCATTCACGCCGATCGAAATACCGGCCTTCGTCGCAAGACGGAAGCCCGTGTACATCAGCTGGTCAGCGAAGACGACCGTCGTCTTCAGCCCCAGCTTGCGGTAGCAGACATTGATAATGTTTGATATCGCTTTCTTCGTCATCGCCTGGTTTATGTGAACGAACTCAAGACCCTTCGGCAAAATGTCCGACAGCAGAGCGCGGCCAATGGTTGTGTCAATAATCTTCGTGACTTCTACTGGCTCGCCGTCTTCATTGGCTTCGTGAATCGTTACCCGAACTCTAACCCGCGCGTGTAGCTCGGCTGCTCCCGTTTCGTACGCACGACGTGCTTCATTAAGGTTCGCAAGGACCATGCCCTCGCCCTTGGCGTTAATCTTCGTACGCGTCATGTAGTACAGACCGAGGACGACGTCCTGCGACGGTACGATGATCGGATCGCCGTTGGCGGGCGAGAGAATATTGTTCGACGACATCATCAAGGCGCGCGCTTCGAGCTGCGCTTCGATTGACAACGGTACGTGAACAGCCATCTGGTCACCGTCGAAGTCAGCATTGAATGCCGTGCACACGAGTGGATGCAATTGAATTGCTTTGCCTTCAACGAGCACCGGCTCAAACGCCTGGATGCCAAGTCGATGCAGTGTCGGCGCACGGTTTAACATGACCGGGTGTTCACGAATCACTTCTTCGAGAATATCCCAGACTTCCGCACCCTCACGCTCAACCAGGCGTTTCGCAGCCTTGATCGTCGTCGCTTCACCACGAAATTGCAGTTTCGAGAAGATGAACGGCTTGAAGAGCTCCAGGGCCATCTTTTTCGGCAGGCCGCATTGATGCAGCTTCAGCGTGGGCCCGACGACAATAACCGAGCGGCCGGAGTAATCGACGCGCTTGCCAAGCAAGTTCTGGCGGAAACGCCCCTGCTTGCCCTTGATCATGTCGGCGAGCGATTTCAACGGGCGCTTGTTCGTGCCCGTGATCGCACGGCCGCGACGACCATTGTCCAGGAGTGCGTCAACCGACTCTTGCAGCATGCGCTTTTCGTTGCGAACAATGATGTCCGGCGCATTGAGCTCCAGCAGACGGCGTAGACGATTGTTGCGATTGATTACGCGACGGTACAGATCATTGAGATCTGAAGTGGCGAAACGTCCACCATCCAAAGGTACCAGCGGACGCAGATCCGGCGGCAACACCGGCAGAACGGTCAGCACCATCCACTCAGGCTTGTTGCCGGACTCGACAAACGACTCGATCAGTTTCAGACGCTTGGAAAGACGCTTGATCTTTGTCTCAGATCGCGTTGCGCCCATGTCTTCGCGAACTTTCAGGATTTCGCGCTGCAGGTCGATCGTCATGAGCATTTCGCGAACCGCTTCGGCGCCCATACGAGCATCGAATTCGTCGCCATACTGTTCGAGCGCATCAAGATACATTTCGTCGGTCATCAACTGACCGCGCTCAAGCTCGGTCATGCCCGGCTCAACGACTACGAAGGCTTCGAAATACAAGACGCGTTCGATTTCACGCAGCGTCATGTCAAGCATGAGTCCTATGCGTGACGGCAGCGACTTCAGGAACCAGATATGCGCGACCGGGCTCGCAAGATCGATATGCGCCATGCGCTCACGGCGAACCTTGGTCTGCGTAACTTCAACGCCACACTTTTCGCAGACAACGCCGCGATGCTTGAGGCGCTTGTACTTGCCACACAGGCACTCGAAGTCCTTGATCGGACCGAAAATCTTCGCGCAGAACAACCCATCGCGCTCAGGCTTGAATGTACGGTAGTTAATCGTCTCGGGCTTCTTGACCTCACCGAACGACCACGACCGAACCATGTCCGGAGACGCGAGACCGATGCGAATTGCATCGAAGTCATCAACCGGGTGCTGGTATCTAAAAAGTTTTAGCAGATCTTTCATTAGTCTGTCTCCAGCTCAATGTTGATGCCCAGGGATCGAATCTCCTTGACCAATACATTGAACGATTCCGGCATCCCGGCATCCATGTAGTGCTCGCCGTCCACGATGTTCTTGTACATCTTGGTACGACCCTGGACATCGTCCGACTTGACCGTCAACATTTCCTGCAAGGTATAGGATGCGCCGTAGGCCTCAAGCGCCCAGACCTCCATCTCGCCGAAGCGCTGACCACCGAATTGCGCCTTACCACCCAGCGGTTGCTGCGTGACAAGACTGTACGGACCGGTCGAGCGAGCGTGCATCTTGTCGTCAACCAGGTGGTTGAGTTTCAACATGTACATATAGCCAACCGTGATATCGCGATCGAACTTCTCGCCCGTGCGGCCGTCGAACAATGTCGATTGACCGGACACGTCGAGATCTGCGAGCTCGAGAAACCCCTTGATCTCTGCTTCGGTCGCGCCGTCAAACACCGGCGTTGCTGTCGGTAAACCACCGGTCAGGTTGCCAGCGAGCTCGAGTATTTCCTCGTCAGTGAACGACTTGATGTTTTCTGTCTTGCCGCCCGTCTTGTTGTAGACCGTGTCGAGGAACTGGCGTAACTTCGCCATCGATTCCTGGGCTTTAAGCATCTTCTCGATCTTCTTGCCGATGCCTTTCGCGGCCCAGCCGAGGTGCGTTTCAAGCACCTGACCGACATTCATTCGCGACGGTACGCCCAGCGGATTCAAGACGATATCGACGGGATTGCCATCTTCAAGGTATGGCATGTCTTCGACCGGAACGATGGTTGAAATCACACCCTTATTTCCGTGACGGCCAGCCATCTTGTCACCCGGCTGAATACGACGCTTGACAGCAAGGTAGACCTTGACCATCTTGAGTACGCCTGGTGCCAGGTCATCGCCTGCGGTGATCTTGGCTCTCTTCACGTCGAAGCGGTGATCGAACTCATCGCGCTGCGTAATCAGGCGTTCAAACGCCTTCTGCAGCTGTTCATTCGCGTCATCATTTTTGAGGCGAATCTCAAACCACTGTTCGCGCGTCAGCCCATCAATGTAGGCCTTGGTGATCTTGCTGCCGGACTTAAGCTTGTTCGGTCCGCCTTGCGCCATCTTGCCTGTGAGCATGCGCTCGACACGCTCGTAGATGTCTTCTTCGAGAATGCGCAACGTATCATTGAGGTCCTTGCGAACATTCTCGAGCTCTTCCCTCTCAATGGACAGCGCACGGATGTCTTTTTCGACGCCGTCACGCGTAAACACGCGGACGTCGATAACCGTTCCGTCCATGCCCGGTGGCACGCGCAGGCTGGTGTCCTTAACGTCAGACGCTTTCTCACCAAAAATGGCACGCAGAAGTTTTTCTTCCGGTGTCAGCTGCGTCTCGCCCTTCGGCGTAACCTTGCCCACCAGGATGTCACCTGCCTTGACCTCGGCGCCGATGAACGCGATACCGGACTCGTCGAGCTTCGCCAATGCAGAATCGCCGACGTTCGGAATATCCGAGGTAATGTCCTCAGGGCCAAGCTTTGTATCGCGAGCCACACATTGCAGCTCTTCAATATGAATGGTTGTGAATCGATCTTCCTTGACGACGCGTTCCGATATCAGGATCGAGTCCTCGAAGTTGTAACCGTTCCACGGCATGAACGCGACCAGCAGGTTCTGGCCAA
>CAZVLT010000085.1:0-7526 GCA_964628105.1 uncultured Woeseiaceae bacterium
TCTTTGCATGGATGCCGCTGATTGCGTTCCGCAGCAAAGAGATCGATCCCGCCTGGCAGGTCGTCGAACCTTCGTCAGCAACGGAGAATCCTGATTCTCGTGGCGAACCAACGCTGTCTCTGTTTCACCCCGAGGCCCGCCGGGTGATTCGCGAGATCTATCAGGATCTGGCGACCTATGCAGATTTCGATGGAATTTTATTGCACGACGACGGCCGCTTGAACGAACACGAAGATGCCAGTGCTGCAGCGATGGACATCTATCGTCGAAAATTCGGTGATGATTTCGAGATTTCGCTGGCGCACGCCAATCCGGAGCTTGGCAAGAGATGGTCAAGATTCAAGACACAGACGCTGATTAATTTTGGCGACGAGCTGATCTGGGTTTTGCGCGAACAGAAGCCGGAGCTGAAGACAGCTCGCAATCTTTATGCTCCGGCCGCCCTCGATGATGCAAGCGAAGCACAGTTGGCGCATTCCCTGAGTCTGTTCCTCGACAGCTACGACTACGTGGCGTTAATGGCGATGCCATACCTGGAAGAAAGTGACAACCCGGATCGCTACCTTGACCAGTTGGCAGCGGCGGTGGCAATACACGATGGCGGATTGGATCGCACTATTTTTGAATTACAGGCTATCAATTGGGACACCGAGAGCGCTATCCCGGGAACGACCTTGTACAGGCAGATGCGCAAACTGCAGGCGGCGGGAGTGAAACATCTTGCCTTTTATCCCGACGATTTAATCGCCAACAGGCTGGCTCTGGAGCAAATCCGGCAGGGCATTTCACTGGCGGAATATCCGTTCCGACACCGGTAAGATCTTATGGAAGCCTTATTCAGTTTCACTTTTTACTACCCACTGTTGATGGCCTATACGTGGATCATTGGTGCAGTATTTTATTACTATCATCGTGAGCGAACGGACGCTCACGCAGTGGACGATCCGCCGGAGTTGAATTATTACCACGGGATTTCCTTTCTCGTCCCATGTCACAACGAAGAGGAAAGCCTGCTTGACACGATCGATTCGCTGGTCCAGCAGGACTACCCGGTTTTCGAAATTATCGCGATCAACGATGCCAGCGATGACAATACTGGTGTGCTACTCGACGAACTGGCGATGAAGCACGATAACTTGCGGGTCATTCATTTCAATGAGAATCAGGGCAAAGCTATGGGGCTGCGGATGGCAGCAATGGCGTCACAATATGAATTCCTGATTTGTATTGACGGTGATGCCCTTCTCGATCCACACGCGTCGAGGTGGATTATGCGTCACTTCCTCAACGGCCCGCGTGTCGGGGCCGTTACCGGCAATCCCCGGGTGAGAAATCGCTCGACTCTGTTGGGCAAGATCCAGGTCGGCGAGTTCTCTTCGATCATCGGTCTGATCAAACGTGCGCAACGAATTTATGGCCGGATTTTCACGGTCTCCGGTGTCGTCGCGGCGTTTCGCAAGGAGGCGCTCCAGACGGTTGGATTCTGGAACCTGAATACGGTAACCGAGGACATCGACATCAGTTGGCGACTGCAGCTCGGTCATTGGGATATTCGTTACGAACCCAACGCGCTGTGCTGGATTTTGATGCCGGAAAAACTGGCGGGTCTCTGGCGGCAAAGACTGCGCTGGGCACAGGGTGGTATCGAGGCCCTGATGCTGCACATAAAGCCGCTGCGTGACTGGCGCAGCCGCCGCATGTGGCTGGTGATAATCGAACTGCTGGTCAGCACCTTTTGGGCGTACGCGATGTTGACAAGTTTTCTGTTATGGGGGCTCGGGAAATTTGTGGACCTGCCCGAAGTCTTGCAAGCGCCCGGCATCATTCCCGGCTGGACCGGTGTGCTGCTGGGCTTCACCTGCCTGGTGCAATTCGCCGTCAGTCTGACTATCGACAGTCGCTACGAGCCGCGACTTAGTCGCTACTATTACTGGATGGTGTGGTACCCATTGGTCTATTGGATCCTGCAGTCGGCAGCGACATGCGTCGCGGTGCCGAAGGCGCTGTTAAGCGGGCTCAAAACTCGCGGGACGTGGACCAGCCCCGACCGCGGTATCCGTGCAAGCAAGGTTTCCTGAGCGCATGCAAGACGACGCCTACATTATAACTATCAAGCCGAAGGACCGCGGGCACCAGGCGAGGGATACCGTATTAACGCTCGTGATGTGGGGACTCTACGTCTACCTTTGGATCCCCTTGATTACTTTCGGTGCGTGGCTGGTGGGTTTCGAACGCTTTTACGAAATCATGATCGTCTATGGTGGCCTCGATGTCGTCATGAACCTGTTGGATTGGTACGCATTGGCTATTATCCTGATCGCGGCCTGCATCGTAAGTTGGTCCGGAATCAATTATCACCGCTTCCATAACAAAACCCGCCGATACGCCGCGCCATCGACAAAAGCCGGAGAAATCAGCGCATTCTTCAGCGTATTGGAGACGGAAGTTGACCGTGTCAAGTCTTCCAGACGGCTTCTGATCGAACTCGACGAGATCGGCGACATTTCTGAAATAACCCACTACGCCTATGATGGAGCTGACGATCGACCGAACTATGTCGAACTCGAATAGGTGTTGGCTGGTAGCAATCTATTCACCATAACGGGCGACGCACCCCGCATAATTTATCTCGAGGCAGCAAGCACGGAGTTTTTTCAGCGCTCGTTCATGTCGCGCGCCACAGTATGTTGGCCATGACGACAATACATGGACGTATTATTTATTTAGTGGTGATCATCCTCGCGGCGATGGCTGTAGCCAGTAAAGCTGAGGCGCGGAGCCTGAAAGATGAGCACCATTGCCTTGCGCTTACTCTGTACTGGGAAGCGCGCGGTGAGGGCCATCGTGGCATGACAGCAGTGGGCTGGACAGTTCTGAATCGGGTACGAAGCAGCTTGTTTCCTTCAACACCGTGCGATGTCGTGTTTCAGGGTGGCGAGCGGCCGCCATGTCAGTTTTCTTATTGGTGTGACGGCAAAAGCGACTGGCCGCGCGATCGGCACGGTTGGAAAACGGCTCTCGTGATTGCAGCGACTCTATTGGTCAGTCCGCCAAAGGACCCGACTCATGGCGCGTTGTTCTACCACAGCACCGCGATCCGAAATCCCTGGAAGCGAAAACGCATCCGAACAACGAGAATCGGCAGGCACATATTCTATCGGTAATGTCCGGGCCCTTGTTTGGAATGAACGGCATTGCTCGTTACTATCCGTAGCGAGGAGATATTCAAGATGCCGGTTAAAAAAAATCGTGGTGTAATCGCGCCGATACTGACACCGTTCAATGATGACTTGTCGGTGGCAGCCAGCCTCTACCTGGCGCATGCAAAATGGTTGTTCGATCAGGGCTGCGCCGCCATCGCGCCGTTCGGCACGACGGGTGAAGCCTTATCGGTTGGAATCGACGAGCGGATCGATGCGATACGCGCATTGATTGATGGCGGCATCGACCCGGCCCGAATGATTCCGGGCACTGGCCTGTCCAATGTTGCAGATACAGCGCGCTTGTCGCGAGCCTGCCTCGACATGGGCTGCGCAGCTGTGATGACCCTGCCGCCGTTTTATTTCAAGGGTGTATCCGAGGACGGGCTTTATCTGCATTTCAAACAATTGATCGAGACGATCGGACCGGATGCTCGAATCTACCTGTACCACATCCCACCGATCGCGATCGTTGGCGTACCGCCAACGCTTGCAGCGCGACTACACGCCGAATTCCCGGAACAGATCGTCGGCATCAAGGACAGTTCCGGTGATTGGGATAACACCCGGGCACTACTCGATATCGACGGCATGATCGTATATCCAGGATCGGAATTGCCGTTGCTTGAGGCACTTGAGCTCGGGGCACCGGGCTGCATCACGGCCACAGCCAACATCAACGCGGGTGCCATTGCCAAAATCGTGGACCTGTATGATCAGGGTGACATCGCTGCTGCGCGTGCCTTGCACGAAACCGTGAGCCGCTTTCGCTTGATAGTGCAGGACTATGACCCAATCCCGGCGCAAAAAAGGTTACTGGCAATCGTCACCGGTGACGTGCGCTGGGCCACCGTTCGCCCACCGTTGACAGCGATGTCTGCAGAAAGAGGCGACGAACTGGCAGCCATCTTGAAACGCGATTTCGGATTTGAGGGTACGCCAGCCTAACGGGTCGGATCTGTACCCGGTTCTGTCAGCGTCAGCGTCCTGAGGTTTGGGTCTGCCAGGATATCTTCTTCGGTGAACGGAAATTCAATCCATTCGCCCCGTGAGTAAACCTCCGTCAGATCGGAGTAGTGGGCGGATTCGGGTTCCTGCGATTGTGAATAGGTCAGGATTCCACTCGGTTGCAGCTCACCGTCCTGGTCCCAGGAGATGACCTGGATATAGCTGTTTCCGGCGATGATTGGACTGTAGCCTTTGTCCTTGGCCAGGTTAGCGACAATCATGCTGAACATTCCCGCCCAGCCTTGTGCGCCGGGAATGGCAATCTTCCTGTCGTTTCGCTCAACGTACTGAAGGTCACCCCAGCGGGCATCCAGCGCGATTCCGGCATCCTGCAGGACTACTTGCCCCGCGGCGAGCGCCTGTCGGACTTCGGATCTTGTCGCCGCTGTTTCGACTGCAATACCGCGCGGCGTGTTCACCGGGTCAGCCGCATCGAATGGCACGGCGTAGAGATTCTCGATACTGCGTGCGACACGCCAGAACTCGGTCCACACATGTATGCCGCGGCTATCGACGTTGGCAGTTCTGTCCCAGGCAGCGAGTACGTTGCAGCTAGCTGCAATATCGATCTCCCTGTTATCGGCGAGCGTAACCAACGTGTCATCACCACAGCTTCTCAGCACGTCATCCAGGAAAATTTCGGCGCCGAAGTTACGTTGGTTGTACAAGATTGCTCGCAAATCGTCGGCGGTCACTTTTTCGCCGGTCATGAGCTGCTCACGGACGAACGTGAGTCCAGCGCGAGTACGCAATGTTCGTGCGGTGCCTTCGGGTCCGATGATTGGCGAGTAGCCCTCCAACGGCGCCTCGGGATTGGCCAGCCAGTAACTGTCATTCGAGTTCGTCACGTAGTCGTTGCGCCGAATGCGCGGCATCTCTTCGGCAGGCAGGGTGCCGGCGACACGACTTCTGGCGTCCGACTTCCATTCGCATTCGGCTCTTGCGCCATCCAGCACGACAACGAAGCTCGGAATCGAGTCAACCGTGACTCGGCATTCGTCCAGTAATTCCTTATCGACGTTCGGCGTGGTTGAAATATCGGCGTAAAAGGCTGTGCCATTCTTGTCGGTTGCGATCGTATTCGTCCAGAATACGCCTTGCTGACTGATCGCAGCCTCTATGTCATCAACCGACGTCGCAACACTCAGGGCAGCATAGGTCGCCGTGCCCTCGGTATTGTCGATGACCGCATCCTTGATCGCGTAAGCCGTGCTGTTGCTCCACGGCAATTGATCGCTGAGGATCACGGGTCCGTAGTGCGTCATATATACCGTG
Organism: uncultured Woeseiaceae bacterium; assembly: GCA_964628105.1. GTDB lineage: Bacteria > Pseudomonadota > Gammaproteobacteria > Steroidobacterales > Woeseiaceae > UBA1847. The sequence continues at coordinate 5,484 of CAZVLT010000085.1, forward strand.
TGTGGCTGGCTCAAGACATCACCGTCTGGCTGGCGAACATCTACGGTAACTGTTTGCGCCTGCATCGCGCGGTACTCATTGCCGTAGCGGTACTCCAGTGGATTTTCCGGGTTTAGCGACAGTTCGTACAAGGTAAACCGCAGCGCCGTCGACACGGTATGTGTCCAGGCGACGTCTTTGTTGAATCCGATCGAGACCGCATTCGTTGTTAGCAAACTGACGCCCATGGTATCCACGACGCCCGGGATCGTGGTGTGAATGAGGTGAAAACGCGACGAGCCACGCCATGGGTAGTGCGGATTCCCGAGCAGGATCCCGCGCCCTGACTCAGTCACGTCCTTGCCGAACACAACACCGTTACTGCCGAGGCCTGGGTCCGATTCAAACTGGCTATCGCCGGCGGCAACCTGTTCGCCGGGCGGATTTGCTCTCGCCATGTCATTTTTGAAGCGGCCGAGACCGTAGCGAATCCCAATTCCAGTCGACAGCCGGGCCAAATCCTCTGCGACCATCGGCCGCACCCAGGGCTCGCCATTGCAGGATGCCGGCAGATTGCCAGCATTGTCTCTAAGGTAACGGTTGTAACCGGCAACGTAGCCTTTGTTATAGCGGCGATTCTCCTCCGGCATGGCGAGCGCGAAACGCTGCAGCCTTTCTTCGGTCAGCAATGCGCGATGAAATACATCGCTCTCAAAATTGCCGCCGTCGGCGCCGAAATACGAGGAAAGATTGCCGTTGACCATCACGATGTCGCGAGCGATGACGCAGACTGCGTCGGTTGCAGTTGCATAGGCGAAGCCATAACCAAGGCCGGCGAAGTCATTCGCCTTGACGTGTGGGATACCGTAGCTGGTCCAGCGAATCTGCGCCTCGTAGGCGGCGCCCGGCGATGAGTTCTGCTCAGTTGAGCAACTGAACAGGCAGAAGAGTGCTGGCACGCAGGCGATGCGCAATAACGTCATAGTTTTCGTCCTTGAGATTCAGCCCTGACGCGTACCGCCAGCGCGGGGTCATCCACAAATAGTGCGTCGACGCCCAGATCGTAGAGCCGGCGGATTTCATCTTCCGACGACAGGCCGTCGGGCGAATCCTGGTCGCCGCGCACGGTCCACGCATGCACTTCGAGGCCGAGCGCATGTGCATGTTCGATGAAGTTCGTCACGGTCCCATCCGCGTGCACGACCAGCAGCCGGCTGGGCCCCACGCCGTCTGCGTAGGCGGGAATGGTGTCGAGTTCGATGGCACTCTCATGCGCTGCCTCGGCGTCAAAGCGACGTTTCGATAAGGTGAGTTGAATGAGGGGCACGTCTATCTGCTCATTCAATTTTCTCAATACGTCGGCCTCGAACGACTGCACGATGACGGGGGCGTCCGCGCCGGTCCAGCCAGCGCGCTCCAGCGCTGTTACCAATGCTGCTGTGATGTCCTTGCCCGAGGCGGCATGTTGCTCTGCTTGTTTTAGTTCTGGAATGATGCCGACGATGCGGCCGGTCTCGATACTCTTGCGTCTGACGAGATCGATCACTTCGTCAAACGTCACAATGGCAAATTTGTCATCGTTCAGCTTTGAACGATGTATATAGGTCTCCCGGCTTCGCAGTGTCTTGATCTCGGCGATCGTAAAGTCCTCGGCCCACCAGTCGCTGCGACCTTCCTTCTCGACCCTACGATCAGCGAATTCGGCGTGATCGGCGATATCAGTCGAGCCGGACAAGATTCGATCATGTCGGCAGATAAGCACGTTGTCCTGCGTCAATACGAGGTCGGGTTCGATGAAATCGGCGCCCTGGTCAATAGCCAGCTCGTATGCCTCCAGGGTGTGGCCGGGAAGGTATGCGCTCGCACCACGGTGGGCGATGACGATAGGGCGTTCGCCACTCAATGTTCGCCACTGCGTCGCGTCCCTGGCCACCTCGTCATCGGCGATCATCAGTGCGAATAGCAGTGCCAGGCTTGCTACCGCGACAATTAAGATTCCACGCCTCATTTATTTCTCCCCCTTAGGTGAGTGTGTCAGTAATTCCCGCGCGTCTCAAATTCTCA
>CAZVLT010000085.1:7626-9141 GCA_964628105.1 uncultured Woeseiaceae bacterium
GACGACATCAATCGCGAACCTTTGTGTTCCAGAGCGTTGTTGCGAGCAGCATTGATACGACGGAAGTCGCGATCCAATACAGAATCACGGTATCGAAGTTATACGTCTTGACGCCCTCAACAACGGCAACACCTGTGCTGATTAGCCCGGCGCTGATGACATCCTGCGTGCCGGCACCCAGGTAACTGAAAACCCCAACCAACCCCATCGCGGCGCCCGTCGCACCGCGCGGTGCAATATCAACGGCGAACAATCCGCCGATCGACGCAATAAGACCACTGAGCGCGGCACCGTATACGGCGAACGCGGCCATCAATACAAAATTATTCTGTGGTCCGTAGAAAATTAACAGGAGTGCCAAAACCTCGATGAGGGCAAAGATGAAGTTGGCAGGGGGACGGCGTGCATCAAACACTTTGTCCGAGAGGTAGCCATACGCGATGGAACCCAGGATTCCGGCTGCGCCATAGATACCCATCAGCGTCCCGGCGCCGACAAGCGAGTAGCCCCGAATCTCCTGCAAATAGAGAATGCCCCAGCTGTTAATTCCGTACCGCGTCATGTACATCAGTGAGCTGGCAACGGCGACCACCCAGATTGCGCCGATGCCAAATAGTGTTTTCTGAGTCGCCCACGTGCCTTTTTCCCGCGGCGCTTCGGGTTCCTCGCCGTGAAACTCATGAACGTCGGGTAGTCCCATGGTTTTCGGGGCATCGCGGAGAAATGCGTACACCCATGCCGCAACACCAATGCACAAGACTCCCGGCGTAATGAAGCCATAGCGCCAGCCCCACGCGGCGACCACGGCAGCAATGACGTAATAGGTAAGGCCCTCTCCGATGGCGTGCGAGGCACTCCAGATGCCATAAGACCTGCCGCGTTCGCTGATTGAGAACCAGTTGGTAATGCTGATAACAGCCGCCGGTGCCGCCATGCCCTGAAACCAGCCATTCAATGCCCAAAGGACGATCGAGAGCCACAGCAGACTGGACCACCCCATGACCAGGTTCAGCAATGCCGAAACAAAAATGCTGAAGGTGAAAAACACGCGTGGCCGAAAGTGATCGGCAGCAAATCCATTCAATAACTTGCCGGCCGCATAGCCGTAGTACAGCGCTGCGCCGATAATGCCCAGCTCATCAACGCTAAAGATGCCGTTGTCGATCAGCGGTTTCTTGACGATATTGAGGCCCAGGCGGCAGGTGTAGATAAAACCATAGCCAAGCGTGATCGCGAGCATGACGCGAATGCGGTGCTTCCTGAACGCCGCGCCGACATCGCTCAAGTCTGCGGTCATTCTTTATCCCGTGGAGGCGCTTCGCTGACGGTGTCGGCCAGTCGTGAGTATCCATCACGTGTTTGCGGCAATTTCATCTCCAGTTCTGACGCTGCAACCTGGTTCCTGAGCATCTGTGCCGTGCCGCCGCCGATCGTAAACATCCGCGCATCGCGCACCATGCGTTCGATCTCGCAACTGCGCCCGTATCCTTTGGCGCCGTGAATCTGCAAAGCCGC
>CAZVLT010000086.1:0-9113 GCA_964628105.1 uncultured Woeseiaceae bacterium
ATCGGCGACTGCCAGGACCGACCGTACATGATGCGCATCGATTTTTCGGAAAAACTGCGCCGCGGTGACGCATACATGAGGGTTAATGATTCGTCCCTCAAGATGGGCCGGCGACAGCTGCTGGATCTTTTTGAACTGAAATTCCGAGACTCGGTATCTTCGGGAGATATCGAGGTCGGCTTCCCGGGCGAGATCATTCACAAAGATCTGGAATTGCCGACATGTGATCTATCGCACCTGCCATCCGCAGAAGCCAGCAAAAAGCTCGAACAACTCATGAAGATCCAAAACGCATCACACCAACACGACGAGTTCAACGTGATAGCGAGATTAACTCACGCACGCCTTTACGGCACCGACGACCCATATGTCGATCGCTCACCCGATGAACTGTTGCGGGAGATGGGCCAGATACGCCGCAATTACCGTAATCAAGACAGGCACTATCTGTTCGAGACGCACGGAGAGCATGTACAGCTCGTCATCTGCAACCAGGGCCAGGAACCGATCATCGATGCGTCACTTTCACTAGTGATGCCGAATCACAACGCCTTCTATGTCGCGGAGCAACTGCCGAGGGTGCCGAAGAAAAACAGTTACGTTGATCGAACCCCGGACGAAATCGCAAGGTATCCTTCTGTCAGTTTGAAAGACGACGCTGTGCACGTAACCAACAAGATCGGCGATATCCCGGTCGGAGAACCCATCGAGGCATTCGCCGCACCTTTGCGAATGTGTGTGGGTGAGGATTTGCGCGGTAAGCGCTTTGGAGTGCGTTTTTCGTTGCACGGCCAGAATTTGCGCTCGCCGGCCAAAGGCAAACTGCGCCTCATATTTGCCAAGTAAGCATAACTAGCAACTCCACTTTTCTACCTGCGGCGCCGCGTAGCTTTCGAACTGCTGCAAGAGCCCGGCAGCATTCTCATCCGACAACAACATTTCGCGGTTCTCTGAGCTCAAAAATCCTTCGTGATTTGCGTGGTCCAGGTAGGACAGCAAGTGATCAAAATAGCCGTCAATATTCAGCAAGCCGCAGGGCTTATCGTGAAAGCGCAGCTGCCCCCAGGTAACGATCTCGACGATCTCCTCAAGCGTCCCAAAGCCGCCCGGCATTGCAATGAATCCGTCGGCAAGAGTGGCCATCATCGATTTGCGTTCATGCATCGAATCAACAACGTGCAATTCGGTCAGGCCCTGGTGCACGATTTCCTTTTCGAGCAGCATTCTTGGAATGACGCCGTATACCTTGCCTCCCTGCTTTAGCATCGCGTTTGCAACAACTCCCATGATGCCCTTGTCGGCGCCACCGTAGACCATTTCGATGTCGTGCCGAATCAGTACGTCTGCGAGGTCCCGGGCGGCATCCGCATACACGCTGCGACCTCCCAGGTTCGAACCGCAGTAGACGCAAATCCTTCGCATGCGTGCCATTCGACGATCAGGCCGATTTTGCTGTCGATTTGGCGCCCAGTACGATGCTCGCGATCTGCGGTCGCCGCTGACGAAGCTCTTCTGGAGTGAGCGCGTCGAGTTCGTGCGGAAAAACCAGCCACTCGGCGGTTTCGTGCAGGAAATAATCCGGGGTAATGTCCGTTTCATTGCGAGAAGGCTTAAACCACGGCACCGCTACACGGATATCCTCGGGAGTATTGCCACGCGCGCGTTTCGATAACTCTTCAATGACAGCCACAATCGTGTTGCCGGTATCGAACACGTCGTCAACGATCAGCACACGATCGTCGTGGCATATCTTCTTAATAATGTAGTTGAGCCCATGTACCGCAACCTTGCCGCGCTCGTCCACACCGACATAAGACGATGTGCGGATAGCGATATGGTCGGACTTGATACCGCAGTAGGAAAGAACCTCCTGAACCGCCATGCCGACCGGTGTCCCGCCACGCCAGATCGCTATGATCATTGTGGGCTCGAAGCCACTTTCCAAAATTTTGATGCCCAACTCGATGGAATCCTCGAGAAGGTCTTGCGCGGATAGTACGGTTTTGTCCATTATTATTCTCTTGAGTGCGGACTTGCGGCTGTCGCTATAATGCCTGCATCTGATTCTAGCGCAGCACAGCCCCGGGGATAACAAAAATGAATCAGCGATTTATCGCGGCGGATGACCTGCTGCTGGACTCGTTCCGGCTGGCTGCGAAAATTTATGAGGCTAACTACGAACCCGATTTCCTGGTCGGGCTGTGGCGTGGTGGCAGCGCAGTCGGCATAGCGGTTCAGGAGGGGCTCGACTACTTCGGCACGAAAACGGACCACATCGCGATCCGTACGTCATATACGGGAGCGCCTGGCTACTCACAGATGGTCAGCAAGGCCGACTCGATTCGGGTACATGGGCTGCAGTACCTGCTCGAGAACCTTTGCTCGCATCATTCCATGCTGATAGTTGACGATGTCTACAGCACCGGATCCAGTGTAAATGCTGTTATTAGCCAGCTCACAAAAAAGACGCGGCGCAATCTGCCAAAGGATATTCGCATCGCGACGGTATGGTACAGGCCGACGGAAAAAACGCTGCGGACACCGGACTATTTCGTCCACGAAACCACCGACTGGCTGGTCCTGCCGTATGAACTGTCTGGATTCACAATGGATGAACTCCGCGAGAACAGGCCGGAAATGGCCGGGCTGTTTGATCGCCTGGCGCCTCATGTGAAATCGGAAAACAACACCCGGGCCTGATGACCCATCCCAGGGCCTTTCTTCGCGAGCTGTTTGACACGGCCGTCGCGGCCGCTACTCCAGAAAACTGCATGAACAAATGGCTTCCGGCACAACCGGACGGCCGCGTGTTAGTCGTCGGCGCGGGCAAGGCCGCTGCAGGCATGGCGCTGCAGCTCGAAAAACGCTGGACGGGGCCGCTACAGGGTACGGTGATCGTGCCCTACGGTCACGGAGCGGCGTGCAAATCGATTGAAGTTATTGAGGCCGCACACCCCATACCGGACGAAGCTTGCGTTGCGGCCGCAAGGTCTGTTCTCGAGTGTGTCTCCGGACTGACAGAAGCGGATACCGTTGTCTGCCTGTTGTCGGGCGGCGGCTCGTCCTTACTCTGCTTGCCGGCGACTGGCGTAACACTGGCGGAGAAACAAGCTGTCACGTCGCAGCTTCTGGCCTCTGGAGCGGCCATACACGAAATAAATTGTGTTAGAAAAAAATTGTCGGCCATAAAAGGAGGCAAACTGGCCGCCGCATGTTCACCTGCAGCGGTTATAACGTTGCTGATCTCGGATGTGCCAGGAAATGATGCTTCAATCGTAGCGTCTGGTCCGACGATTGCCGATACCGCAACAAATGCCGACGCGCTTTTCATACTGAATCGCTTCGAAATCGAGATCAGCGACGCGCTGCGGGCCGCCATTGAAGACAGCAAAACCGCGGCGGTTAACGATCCGGATGTGCGCATTCTCGCAACCAGCGATGATGCCTTGTTGGCGAGTGCGGCATATGCAGCCGAAAAAGACATTACGCCCTACGTGCTTGGCGACCTGCATGGAGACGCGACTCGACTTGCAGTAGAACATGCGGAACTGGCAAAGCGGATCGCGTCGGGCAATGGCCCGATAACGCCGCCGTGCGTTATCTTGTCCGGAGGCGAAACGACCGTAATGGTTGATGGCGACGGTCGCGGCGGACGAAACGGCGAATACGCATTATCGCTCGCAATCGCACTTGAAGGGCACCCAAGGATTTCGGCGATTGCCTGCGATACCGACGGCATCGATGGCACAGGTGATAATGCGGGGAGCCTGGTAACACCGGATACTCTTGCAAGGGCGAAAGCCAGCGGCGTCGATGCGCACGAAATGAAAAATCACAACGACAGTTATCATTTTTTTGCTGCGATTGACGACCTCGTTATTACAGGGCCCACCCTGACAAACGTCAATGATTTGCGGGCGATTTATATTGCAGCGACAGCATCATCACCACCCATAGCAGACATTGGGGTGTGACTGCCGTAATCTCTGCCCGACCGAAAGGAAGGACTCCCATGATCGAAATAATTCCAAACTGGCACCCGATATTTGTCAATTTTACGGTCGCGCTTTTTATTGTATCGATGTTGTTACACATCGTGGCGCTGTTGGCACCGAACGCGCCGTGGCGCAGCGCTTGCCTTGCCGCAGCACACTGGAACCTGGCGCTAGGGGCGGTTTTTGCGTTGATCACAGTCGGCACCGGCCTCAATGCGTACTACTCCGTGGCGCATGACAGTCCATCGCATGCTGCCATGACCGATCATCGAAATTGGGCCTTCGCCACGGCTAGTGTCATTGTTGTGGTTGGATTGTGGCAATGGTTTCAGCGCCGCCGCGACACGAAGCCTAATCTAGTTCTTGCCATCACCCTGGTACTTGCAGGTGGACTGCTGACAGTAACGGCCTGGAAAGGTGCCGAACTCGTCTTTCGTTACGGGCTGGGTGTCATGGCGCTGGTTGAAGCCGAAGGACCTGGCCATAGTCACGAGCACGACAGTGACGATCACGATAGTGACGACCACGGGTCTCCCGATCCCGCGCCAGCCCAGGTGCAGGAACCCAGCGCGCGTACCGGTCATGATCATGGCGGCCATGATCACGGCGGCCACGGAGTCAGTGCACCTGTGGACGGACCGGTCTTTGCGTTGAATAGCTTTCATTCGGCACTAAACAGTGGTGACAAGCAAACAGTAATGGCGGCTCTCTCACCGGATGTGTTGATCTTCGAGAGTGGTGGCGCCGAGCGCTCACGCGCGGAGTATGCGAGTCACCATATGATGTCGGACATGGCGTTTCTTGCACAAATGGAGCGCGATGAAATTGGCCAAAACGCCACCGAGCAGGGAGATACCGCCTGGATTGTGACCGAGTCACGCATCTACGGTCACTATAAGGAGAAGGACATCGATATCGTCAGCACCGAGACGGCAGTACTCAAACGCGGTGAGGACGGTTGGAAGATCGTGCACTTGCACTGGTCGTCGCGCTAGCAGAAATGAGCGCCGCGAGGATCATCTACACGAAGACCGACGAAGCGCCGGCGTTAGCTACGCATTCTTTCCTGCCGATCATCAAGGCATTCACTGACGCCGCCGGGATCGCTGTAGAAACCCGTGACATTTCACTCGCAGCGCGCATCCTCGCAAACTTCCCGGAAAATCTCTCTGACGGGCAGAAACAAAATGATGCGCTCGCGGAGCTTGGTGAGTTGGCCAAAACACCCGACGCGAACATCATCAAGCTGCCAAATATCAGCGCGTCGATTCCACAATTGCACGAGGCGATTAAGGAATTACAGTCTCAGGGTTACGACATTCCCGGTTACCCCGAAGAACCGGAAAGTGACGCTGAGCGCGACGTGAATGCTCGCTACTCGAAAATACTGGGTAGTGCCGTAAATCCGGTTTTGCGCGAAGGAAATTCCGATCGGCGCGTCGCAGCCGCCGTCAAAGCCTACGCCAAACAGCACCCACATTCGATGGGCGCGTGGAGCGCAGATTCCAGATCGCAGGTCGTGCATATGGATGACGGCGATTTCTACGCCAGTGAGATATCAGCGATTGTCGCGCAAGGCGGCACACTGAAAATCGAATTCGAAGCTGCGAATGGTGAAGTTAGCGTCCTTCGTGAAAAGGTGCCTGTACTGACTGACGAAATCATCGACTCAAGTCGCATGGAATGCGCGGCGTTGCGCGATTTTTTCGCATCGCAGATCGACGCAGCGCAAGCGGACGATGTATTGCTGTCTTTGCATCTGAAAGCGACCATGATGAAGGTCTCCGATCCGATCATGTTCGGCCACGCGGTCACGGTCTACTATGACGATGTGTTCGCAAAGCACGCCACACTGTTCGATGAACTGGGCGTAGACGCCAACAACGGCATCGGTGATGTCTATACCAAGATCGCGGCACTTTCTGACGAGCAACGTGAAGAAGTTGAAGCGGACATAGCGGCCGTTTACAAGAAGCGCCCAGCGCTCGCGATGGTTGACTCCGATAAGGGCATCACGAACCTGCATGTGCCGAGCAACGTTATCATCGACGCGTCAATGCCGGCAGCGATTCGCGCCTCCGGTCAGATGTGGGGAGCGGATGGCAATTTAGCCGACACCCGGGCAATGATTCCAGACCGCTGTTACGCCGGCATTTACGACGAAGTCGTCAAATTCTGCAAGAAACACGGCGCTTTTGACGTCGTTACGATGGGCAATGTGTGCAATATCGGCCTGATGGCGCAAAAGGCCGAAGAGTACGGCTCGCATGACAAGACATTTGAGATTGCGACTGCAGGTAAGGTCTGTGTTAGCGACGAGAACGGCGATGTGCTGCTTGAGCACGATGTTAATGCCGGCGACATCTGGCGCATGTGTCAGACGAAAGACCTGCCGATTCGTGATTGGGTGAAACTTGCAGTCAGGCGAGCACGGCAGACGGGTACACCCGCCATATTCTGGCTGGATGAAAATCGGGCTCACGATCGCAACCTGATAGCAAAAGCAAATGAATGTCTTGTAGACCTCGATACGGAGGGGCTCGACATTCGTATCCTGTCTCCCATCGAAGCAATGCGCGTAACCCTTGATCGAGTCAGGAACGGCGACGATACGATTTCTGTGACTGGCAACGTTCTGCGTGATTACCTCACCGATTTGTTTCCCATTCTCGAACTCGGCACCAGTGCCAAAATGTTGTCGATTGTGCCGCTACTGGCAGGCGGCGGACTCTACGAGACCGGCGCTGGCGGATCCGCGCCGAAGCATGTACAGCAATTCCTCTCTGAGGGCCACTTGCGTTGGGATTCGCTGGGCGAATTCCTCGCACTCGCCGTATCAATCGAGGATCTCGCAGATAAGACCGGCAACAACCAGGCACATATCATTGCCGACGCCCTCAACAAGGCGACGAGCAAATACCTGGAGACCAATAAGTCACCGTCACGCAGAGTTAACGAACTCGATAACCGTGGCAGCCATTACTACCTGGCTATGTATTGGGCAGAGGCAATCGCGAGAAACCCCGTTGACCAGGCGTTAGCAAACAGGTTTTCCGGGCCGGCCAAGGCGTTGGCTGAGAATGAAGTTGCGATCGTCGCCGAATTGAATGCCGCACAGGGCTCGGCGATCGATATTGGTGGCTACTACCAACCCGATAACGCGCTTGTCACCAAGGCGATGCGGCCGAGCGAGACGCTCAACGGAATAGTTGACGCAATCTAGATCGAGGATCGCGCACCGTTAACAAACGTCGCCGCGACGTTACGATCGTCAGCAAGCATCGTCAGCGCAAACAGTTTCTCCTCAATGCTCGAAGCCGCATTGCCGCGACGTGCCGTAAGAATTGAGGCGCTGGTGTCGAGGACGACGAAGTCCGCCTCCTTGCCCACCTCGAAATTGCCGAGCTTGTCATCAAGGTACAACGCTTCTGCGGCGCCAAGAGTTGCCAGGTACAGGGCTCTTGTCGCCGGTAATGCCTGGTCCTGTAAATGTAAAACCTTGTAGGCTTCTCCCGCAGTTCTGAGCAGCGAAAGGCTGGTGCCACCGCCAATGTCAGTTCCGAGCCCGCAGCGAACGTTTGCGTCGCGCATTGACCGCAAGTCGAACAGACCGCTCCCCAGGAAAAGATTCGATGTCGGACAAAAAGCCACCGCCCCGCCTTTCTTGGCCATGCAATGTCGATCGTCATCACTCAAATACAGGCAATGGGCGAATACCGAGCGCTCTCTGAGCAGACCATAGTGATCATAAACGCCCAGGTAGCTGCCGCTGTCCGGGAATTGCCGTGCGACCTCCTCAACCTCAGCCTGGTTTTCCGCGAGATGTGTATGTATCCAGACGTCCGGGTACTCCCCGGCAAGACGCCCGGCGGCTTCAAGCTGTTCTGCCGAAGACGTCAATGCAAAACGCGGCGTAATTGCGTATCCGAGCCTGCCCTTGCCATGCCACTTTTCGATCAGGTCTTTGCTGTCCGCGTAGGCGGACGCCGGATCATCACGCAGTTCTTCCGGACACATCCGGTCCATGAGAACCTTACCCGCGATCAGTCGCATGTCCCGCTTTTCGGCGGCTTCGAAAATTGCGTCCGCCGAATGAGGATGCACAGTTCCGAACACCAGCGCAGTCGTCGTACCATTGCGCAACAATTCGTCTAGAAAGACGTTAGCTATTTCGTGCGCGTAATTTTCATCCGCGAAGCGGGCCTCCGCCGGGTACGCGTAACGATTGAGCCAGTCGAGCAATTGCTCGCCATACGACGCGATGATATCGAGCTGCGGAAAGTGAACGTGGCAATCAATAAATCCGGGTACGATGAACTGCCCCGGGAACTCCTGCACCGCTACATCATCACCGAGTTGCGGCAGCAGCAAATCTGCCTCGCCCAGCTCGGCGACCACACCATTTTCAACGATTAGCAGACCGTCGCTGAGATACTCACAGGCGGAATCGAGTGACGCTTCTCCAGGGTCAGCAAGGCAATGCAGAATTGATGCCCGAAACGCCTGCCGCATGTCGTTCAAACTGCCTCCAGCAATATCACTTCATCCAGCGAATATTCTTCGCAATTGGGCTCGCTCCCGCCACGATCAATAATGAGGTATTCCTTGCCCTCCTCAAACGAAATCAACGGCATGTGCCACGTACCGCGATGGTAGTTGAATCCCTGGCGACCATTCGTGACGAAGGCGCGCAAGTCGTCAGCGTCGACCGACTCCCCTGGAGGTGCAACAACCAACACCATCTTGCACGGGCTCAAGGGAACGAACGCCTGGCTACCCAGGGGATGACGTTCGACCATGTCCAGTCTCAGTGGCAACGTCGACGGTGTGCGGCATCGTGCGATGCTGATGGCAACGGGGCCATCATCCGCCAGGTTTACATCGCACAGATTGTCGAAGCGTTCGAATCGAGCTGAGTTCATCGCAACAGAATGATCGCGCGACGTTTCAATGACATCGCCATAGGGTGCAAATCGCTCGCGGGTGAGGGGCTCGGCTTTGAGACAAATGGTCATGTGTCAGCCACCACCCACACGGCCAAACAACCGCAAGCGACTAACACCACCGTCGGGATAAATGGACATTCGCACGTGCGTGACTTCTCCGAGCGCTTGCAGG
>CAZVLT010000087.1:0-9076 GCA_964628105.1 uncultured Woeseiaceae bacterium
GGGATGGTCGGCGGTTGGCCCTGGGCGTCTTCCACCCGGACCTTGCCGCTCTCCAACGATGGGGATAACGGCGACGAAACTGACGGCGACGATTACGCGGACGAACGTGATGAAGAAACTGACGAAGGTGACATGCCTAACGAGGAAGGGTCTGACCGCGAGGGTGACTTTGACGGCGTCGAGCATGACAACAACTTCGAACACGACGACGTTCTTGAGGAAGACGCGCTCGAACACGAGGATGACTTCGAAGACGGCGATGACGTCGATACGGACGAGTTCCACGAAGATCAGGGCGACGAAGATCAGGGCGACGCAGTTGGTGAAGAGCACGGCGACGGTGTAACTGACGAAGGCGGCGATGGTGCCGCCGGCGATGGCGTCGACTAATCGCCCAGGTGCTGGCTGAAATAGCCTGCAATCGCTGAAAAACAGAAAATCCCCCCGTTTGTGACCCACTCGGGGGGATTTTTTCGCACTACGTCATAGTTTTACAGCGAGCTTTGCCGGTAACCTTTGCTATCTGACATAACGCGGTACTTCATCAGACCCATGTTCCACAAGATATCCCTTTCTGGCTCGTTGCTGCTGTTGGCACTCTGGGGCGCACTGGCGCCGATCCAGGGCGCCCAGGCGATGACTGCCGATGAGTACTTCGCCGACGGTAATCGTCTGTTCCGCGACGAGCTCTACTGGGCGGCCCTGTTGCGTTATCGCCAGGCTGCCGACGAGGGCATGAATACGCCGCTGTTGAACTACAACATGGGGATCACGCATTTCCGGGCCGATCAACATGAGCGTGCACGCAGCGCACTGGAAAAGGCATTACGTCAGCCCTCGTTGCGCGTCGCCGCGCACTACAATCTCGGACTCAATGCCTACGCGTTGGGAGAAATCGACGAGGCATTGCGCTGGTTTCGCCTCGCGCGCGATCAAAACCTGCAACCAAAAATCCAAAGATTCGCGGTTATTGCGATTTCACGCATTCGGGCCGGCCAGGATCAGCGTGACGATCTCGAGGTTCGAGTAGCGCGGCGCGACAACAAGAGAGCCCTTACGAACTTCGAGCTGCGCGCACGCGTTAGCTTTGCGAACGACGACAACGTGTTTCGCTCGCCCGACCAGGTTTACACCGACTTTTCGGACCCGGCCCTGCCGCTGGTAACGCCGGAAGTTAAGTCAGGCGCCTATATGCCACTGAGCATGAGCGCCAAATACCTGGTCAACAGCCTCAAATTCGAGGGCTTCTATGCCGCCTATCGCCTCACCGGGCGTTACTACCAGGACAAAGACCTGGAAGCCGGTAACGAGTACCTGCATGAGGCCAGCTTCGGCAACGAATATCGCCGCAAGGAAGGCTCGCGCGAGCGCGAAGTATACAGCGCGTTCAAAGTCGCGCAGCACGACGAGACGTACTTCGACCCCGACGACGGCAGCCCGCGAGACGTTGCGGGCGTCGATATTGACGACCGCATGAACTACCTTCGCTACGGTCCCGAGCTGACGTTACGACAGTCACATGAGCGCCTGTCTTTTGGCGCAAAGTTCAAAGCACAGTTGTGGAATTACGATGAAACACTCGTCGTTCCCGAGTACGACCACGAGTACTTTTTGGTGACTCTGAATGGTCAGTACAAGTTCGCGCCATCGTCGTTACTACGCATCACCGCGGAAAGTTACAGCCGCCGATACGGCGACCGGCCAGCATTTGATCTCGATGGCCAGCAACGCATTGGTAATCCGACTATTCGTTACGACTACCTGTCGCTAGAACTGACCGCCCGGCAACGAATCCTGGATAACCTGTGGATAGGCTTTGACGTCGAACGCACCGAGCGCACCGACCAATACCTTGGTTACAACGACTACACACGTGACAGCTTTGGCGTCGAGCTGCACTGGTCTCCCGGGAGGCGCTTCAACCTGGAGGCTGGCGGAACCTACCGGCTTTACGACTTCCCGAACGCTTTCGCGTTCCACAATCCGGTCGCCGGTCGCAAGACGCAGGAAGCTGCAAGTATCCGCATTATCGGCACTTTCAGAATGACGCCCCGCCTGAGCCTGGTTGGTGAGGCGCGTTATCGGGAAACTGTATCCAACGACACGCGCATTCAATTCGAGCGCAATCAGTTTGTGCTTGGAGTACGCTGGGAACAATAGAACTCTGCTACACTTTCGCGCTTCCAAATTCCGGCGCTTGCCACGGCATTCGGCTCCTGATGGACGTCACTCCGATCCTCGAAAATCTAAACGACGCGCAGCGTCAGGCCGTTACTGCGGCGGCTGAACCGACGCTGGTCATCGCCGGCGCCGGCAGCGGCAAGACTCGTGTGCTCGTGCATCGTGCGGCCTGGCTCATTGACGTCGAAGGTATATCACCGCACGGCCTGCTTGCCGTAACCTTTACGAACAAGGCGGCGGCCGAAATGCGTGGCCGTATCGAGTCATTGCTCAACGTTCCCGTGCAACACCTGTGGATAGGCACGTTTCACGGTCTCGCTCACAGGATGCTTCGCCGGCACTGGCGTGAGGCAGGATTGCCGCAGAATTTTCAGATCATCGACTCCGACGACCAGTTACGACTGATCAAGCGTCTGCTGAAGAATCTCGATCTGGATGACAGTCGCTGGGTCCCCAAGGAAATCCAGTGGTTTATCAACGCCCAGAAAGACGAGGGCCTGCGGCCACAGCATCTCGACGATGAAGGCGATTCGATTCGGCGTCAGACGATTTCTCTATACCAGGCTTACGAGGAAATCTGCCAGCGCGGCGGGCTCGTCGACTTCGCCGAGCTGCTGCTGCGAGCGCATGAATTGCTGCGCGATAACGGCGAGTTGCTGCAACACTACCGGCGACGCTTTCAACACCTGTTGGTGGACGAGTTTCAGGACACGAACGCCATCCAGTACGCATGGTTGCGCTTGCTCGCGGGCGACGATGGTGTTC
Source organism: uncultured Woeseiaceae bacterium (assembly GCA_964628105.1). Taxonomy (GTDB): domain Bacteria; phylum Pseudomonadota; class Gammaproteobacteria; order Steroidobacterales; family Woeseiaceae; genus UBA1847. Next base: position 2,947 of record CAZVLT010000087.1, read on the forward strand.
CATTTGTTGTCGGCGATGACGATCAGTCGATCTACGGCTGGCGCGGCGCGCGCGTAGAGCACATAAACCGATTCCAGAAGGACTTTCCCGGCACCAAGGTGATCAAGCTGGAGCAAAACTACCGCTCAACAGCGACCATATTGAACGCCGCCAATGCCGTCATCGCCAACAATAACTCGCGAATGGGCAAGAACCTCTGGACTGACGACATTGCAGGAGAGCCCATTCGGGTTTACTCAGCCTACAACGAGCGCGATGAGGCGGATTTTGTTATCGGTCGATTGCGTGACTGGATTGATCAAGGAAACGCCCGCGCGGACGCTGCCGTTCTTTACCGCTCGAACGCGCAGTCACGCGTGCTCGAAGAAGGCCTGATCAATGCCAGGATTCCGTATCGTGTTTATGGCGGCTTGCGATTCTTTGAGCGGGCCGAAATTAAAGACGCGCTCGCCTACCTGCGATTGATTTCAAACCGCGATGACGATAGCTCTTTCGAGCGCGTCGTCAACAAACCGACGCGCGGCATTGGTGCACGGTCGGTTGAGTCGATGCGCGCACACGCCCGGGCCAACGCGTGTTCCCTGTGGCGCGCCGCCGGCGCAATCGCCAGTGGCGACCTCTCTGGTCGCGCCGCCAATGCCGTGAGCGCATTCATGTCACTCATCGAGCGAATGGCGCGCGAGACCAAGGGACTGAATCTGCATGACCAGGTAGACCACGTCATTCATATGAGCACGCTGATCGACTTCTTCAAGAAGGACAAGGGAGAGAAAGGCGAGACACGCGTCGAAAATCTGCTGGAACTTGTCAGCGCCGCAAAGAGCTTCGAACCTGACCCGGCCGAGGAGATGTCCCCGCTCGATGAGTTCTTGTCGCATGCCGCACTGGAAGCGGGCGAAGAACAGGCCGACGCCTGGGAGGACTGCGTGCAACTCATGACCATGCACTCGGCGAAAGGCCTCGAATTTCCGCTCGTGTTCATGTGCGGCATGGAGGACGGCTTGTTTCCTCACCAGCGCTCCATTGCGGATCCGAGCGGCCTGGAGGAGGAGCGGCGCCTCTGTTACGTCGGCATCACGCGGGCGAAACAAACTCTCTACATTACTCACGCTGAACAACGGCGCCTGCACGGCGTCGATAATTTCTCCCAGCCGTCGCGATTCATAGCCGAGATACCGGACGACTACGTAGAGGAAATTCGGCCGCGCGTGCAGGTCTCCAGACCCTTGCGCGCATCGCGGCATGCGCGAGGGAAACGCGCATCGATAACGCCCGGAAGTGAGCTCGGCATTCGCCTGGGCCAACGTGTCAGGCACAGTAAATTTGGTGATGGTGTGATCCTCAATTGCGAAGGCCAGGGCGCCCATGCACGGGTCGAAGTCAATTTTGAGACGGCGGGTACAAAGTGGCTTGTTCTGAGTTATGCGAATCTCGATCTGATGTAGACTACGCGCGATGAAAATACTCATACTCGGCGCAGGTCAGGTTGGTACATCCGCGGCATATCATCTGTCGCGTGAAGAGGCTAACGAGGTCACGGTTGTCGACATGCGGGCTGACGTCCTGCGCGAGTTGCAGGACCGCCTCGACATTCGCACAGTCGTCGGCCATGCCGCCTATCCCGAGGTGTTGGAGCGCGCCGGCGCCAGCGACGCGGATATCGTCGTCGCGCTAACCGACACCGATGAAACCAACATGGTCGCCTGCCAGGTGGCGTACACGAGTTTTCGCACGCCAACCAAGATCGCGCGCATCCGTTCAGCAGAGTACATGAACGCGAATAACCTGTTTACGCAAGACGCGATTCCCATCGACGTTCGCATCAGCCCGGAGCAACTGGTCTGTTCCTACATTGAGCAGCTGATCCTCTATCCCGGGTCGTCACAAGTGCTCGACTTCGCGGACGGACGGGTGCGGCTCGTCGGCGTCAAGGCCGACCGCGACGGCCTGCTCGTCGGGCAGCGCATCGCGACATTGAAAGAGCATATACCGAATACTGAAGGTCGAATTGCTGCGATATACCGGGGCGGCAAGGCGTTGCTGCCGGACGGCGATACCGTGATACAGGAAGGCGACGAAGTCTTCTTCATCGCCGACCGCAAGGACATTCGCGTATTCATGAGCGAGATGCGGCGCCTGGAAGATCCTGTAAGGCGGGTGGTGATTGCCGGCGGCGGAAACATCGGCGTTCGTCTGGCGCTTGCGCTGGAACAAACCAACCAGGTCAAGATTATCGAGCGCGACCCTCGACGTGCGCGGCGGATCTCGGAGCAACTCAACAAGGCAATCGTGCTTGTCGGCGACGCGGCCGATGAAGAATTGTTGCTCGAGGAAAACATCGATAACGTCGATGTGTTCTGCGCGCTTACCAACTCAGAGGAAGCCAATATCCTGAGCTCAATGCTCTCCAAGCGACTCGGCGCGCATAAAGTAATGGCGTTGATCAATCGTGCGTCCTATGTGGACCTGGTCGAGCAAGGCAGCATCGACATCGCGATTTCACCGCAGCAGGTAACGATAGGTTCGCTGCTCGCACATGTCCGCCGCGGTGATGTAGTCAAAGTGCATTCGCTGCGCCGCGGCGCGGCTGAGGCGATGGAAGCTATCGCGCATGGCGACGAGGAAAGCTCCAACGTTGTCGGCCGCAAAATTGAGGATATTGAATTGCCAAAGGGAACGACAATTGTTGCGATCGTTCGCGGTGATCAAGTGTTGATAGCTCATCACGATACGGTGATCGAAACAGACGATCATGTAATTCTCTTCATGACGGACCGGCGCAAGATTGAGCATCTTGAAACCCTGTTCCAGGTTGGTGTGTCCTTCGTTTAATGAACTGGACGGCCGTACAACGCATTCTCGGGCTGCTGCTGATGATGTTCAGCCTGACAATGTTGCCGCCGATTCTGTTCAGCCTGCATGCCGGCGATCATTCCTGGTTGCCCTTCGTGCAGGGCTTCGGGCTGACGCTGCTCGCAGGCTTTGTTTTCTGGTTGCCGGTGCATCGGTCGCGCAAAGACCTGCGCTTGCGCGACGGCTTTCTCGTCGTCGCATCTTTCTGGACTGTGCTGGGCACCTTTGGTGCCGCGCCATTCTTCTTCGCCGACAGCTTGTCACTATCATTTACCGACGCGGTGTTCGAGTCGATGTCCGGGCTGACGACAACCGGCGCGACGCTGCTGAATGGTCTTGATGAATTGCCATTGTCGATTCTGTATTACCGCCAGCAACTGCAGTGGCTGGGCGGCATGGGAATCATCGTCTTAGCCGTTGCTGTCTTGCCGATGCTCGGCGTGGGTGGCATGCAGCTATACCGCGCTGAGGCACCAGGACCAGTCAAGGACACAAAGCTCACGCCGCGAATTAAGGAAACTGCAAAGGCGCTCTGGTATGTCTATTTGGCATTCACGATCGCCTGCATGGTCAGCTATCGGCTCGCTGGTATGGGCTGGTTTGATGCCCTTTGTCACGCCTTCTCTACCGTCGCGATCGGCGGCTTCTCGACCCATGACGCAAACATCGGATACTTCGACAGCGGGCTAATAAACATCGTGGCGGTGTTCTTCATGTTCGTCGCAGGCATTAACTTTTCGCTGCATTTCTTTGCCTGGCGTTATGTGTCGGTCAAACATTATTTCCGGGATCCGGAGTTCAAGGCATATTCATTGATGCTGGTTGTCTTGTCGATCATCGTTGTCGCAACCCTGTATCAGTATCGCGGCTTCACGAATCCCGGACAAACCTTCATTGGTGGGCTGTTTCACGCCGTATCGATCGCCACGACGACGGGCTTTACGACAGAGAATTTCTCCGTCTGGCCGGCGGCGCTTCCCGTGCTACTTATTTTTGCGAGTTTTATCGGCGGTTCCGCCGGATCGACCGCCGGCGGTATCAAGGTCATTCGCTGGTTGCTGATCTACAAACAGGGCGCGCGCGAGGTCGCCAGGCTTATACACCCCAGCGCTGAGATTCCTGTCAAGCTGGGCAACAAGGCAATTCCATACCGGGTCGTGGACGCGGTATGGGGATTCTTCTCAGTTTATATTGTGGTGTTTGGCGTAATGCTGCTCCTGATGATGTGGACGGGCCTTGACCAGGTAACGGCGTTTTCGGCAGTCGCGGCAACGCTCAACAACCTGGGTCCCGGGTTGGGCGATGTTGCGTCGGGATTCATGTCCCTGAGCGACACGGCGAAGTGGATTTCTGTGGTTGGAATGCTGCTTGGTCGCCTGGAAATCTTCACGCTGCTCGTCCTGATTACGCCAACATTCTGGCGACATTGATGCTCGACCGCTTTAGCGCGGCCGTTGGCAAGGCTTCTGCGTGGCTAACCCTGGTCATGGTAATCGTCACGTTCACCGTAGTCGTCATGCGTTACGTGTTCGACGCCGGCCTGATCTGGTTACAGGAATCCGTAGTGTGGATGCACGCCTTCGTCTTTATGGTTGGCGCGGCGTATACATTGCAACAAGAAGAACACGTTCGCGTAGATATTTTTTACCGCGCCATGAGCTCGAGGCGACGGGCCTGGATCGACCTGATTGGCGTTCTCGTATTCTTGTTGCCGCTGTGCGTGTTCCTGGTTTGGAAATCTCTCAGCTTTGTTGAGCTTTCCTGGCGACTCCACGAGGCGTCTCGCGAGTCGGGTGGCATGCCATATCCATTAGTTCCGTTATTGAAATCGATCCTGATCGTCATGCCGGTCATGCTTGGATTGCAGGCTGTATCCATGTTGCTGCATTGCATAACTGTACTGAGGAAAGACTAGTGGAGTGGGTAGCGGCCCTGCTGTTCGTCGTGGTTATCCTGGTGTTGCTCGCCGGATTCCCGGTCGCGTTCACGCTTGGCGGCACGGCGCTGATCTTTGCCGGCGTCGGCGTGCTCGGTGGCGGCTTCGATGAAGCATTGCTTTCCGTATTGCCCAATCGCCTGTTTGGAATAATGACAAATGAAACATTGGTCGCTGTGCCGCTGTTCGTTTTCATGGGCGTCACACTTGAGCGGGCACGTATTGCGGAGGATTTACTGGAGACGCTTAGTGCGCTCTTCGGCACACTGCGCGGCGGCCTTGGTATATCGGTAACGCTCGTCGGCATGCTGCTCGCCGCCAGTACCGGCATTGTCGGCGCTACGGTCGTAACGATGGGATTGCTCTCTCTGCCGACGATGTTGAAGCGCGGTTACTCGCCCGAGATCTCGACCGGCATCATCTGCGCATCCGGTACGCTGGGGCAGATTATTCCGCCATCCATCATCCTCGTAATGCTGGGCGACGTGATGACAACAGCATATCAACAGGCGCAGAATGCACAGCTGAAGGTCGGCGTCGTCTTGACGGGAACTGTGTCAGTCGGAGACCTGTTCGCTGGTGCGGTGATTCCGGGTCTGCTGCTCGTGCTTATGTATGTGCTCTACATACTCGGCGTCGCGCTTTTCAAACCGGACGCAATGCCGGCGCATCAGCGCGAAGCGGATGAACAGATTTCTTTCGGACGAATAGTGCGCGCATTGCTGCCACCATTAGGTCTGATCTTCGCAGTATTGGGTTCAATCATCGGTGGCTATGCGACGCCAACTGAGGCCGCCGGTGTCGGCGGCACGGGCGCCTTGCTATTGGCTCTGTCCCGCGGCGAACTCAACCTGGAGCGACTGCGAGAAATTACGCGAAGCACACTGCGAATCAGCAGCATGGTATTTCTTATTTTGGTCGGCGCGTCGATCTTCTCACTGGTGTTTCGCGGCTACGGGGGCGATGTTGGTGTTCGCGCCGTGCTCGAGGCACTTCCGGGCGGGATGGTCGGCGCCGTAATCGTTGTCATGCTGGTGATGTTTCTACTGGGTTTCGTGCTCGACTTTATCGAGATCACCTTCGTGGTCGTGCCGATTGTCGGGCCGGTACTGCTCGCGATGGGACTTGACCCGGTATGGCTGGGCATAATGATCGCCATCAACCTGCAGACCTCGTTCTTGACGCCGCCTTTCGGGTTCGCATTGTTCTACTTGCGTGGCGTCGCGCCCGCATCGGTGACTACGCCGCAGATCTATCGCGGCGTGATACCGTTTGTCGCCATACAATTGCTGGCGTTATTGTTGTTGGCCGTATTCCCTGAACTCATCACCTGGCTGCCGG
>CAZVLT010000088.1:0-7052 GCA_964628105.1 uncultured Woeseiaceae bacterium
TTATTTGAAGAGAGTTTTGCCAGTCAACAAATAAAGCCGGGTTCCATCATCATCGGTACCATTGTCGCGATCAACGATGATGTTGTAATCGTCAGCGCAGGCCTCAAGTCCGAGGCCGTTATTCCTATAGAACAGTTTAAGAACGACAAGAGCGAGAGTGGCATCTCCGTAGGAGATGAAGTCGAAGTCGCACTCGACGCCGTGGAAGACGGTTTCGGTGAGACCAAGCTATCTCGTGAGAAAGCGATTCGTGCGCGCACCTGGATTGACCTTGAAAAAGCGTTTGAAGAAGGCGCTGTAGTTGAAGGCACAATCAATGGCCGCGTTAAGGGTGGCTTTACCGTTGAAATCGACAATGTTCGGGCATTTCTGCCGGGTTCATTGGTTGACGTTCGACCGGTTCGCGACCCGGCGTATCTCGAGGGCAAGTGCCTTGAATTCAAGGTCATCAAGCTGGACCAGCGTCGCAACAACGTTGTCGTATCACGCCGTGCCGTTGTCGAGAAAGAATACTCCGCGGAGCGCGAAGCGCTTCTGAAAGAACTACAGGAAGGCAATACCGTCAAGGGCATTGTGAAGAATCTGACGGACTATGGCGCCTTTGTAGACTTGGGCGGCATCGATGGCCTCCTGCATATCACTGATATGGCCTGGAAGCGTGTCAAGCATCCTTCCGAGGTGGTTGAAGTCGGCCAGGAAATCGACGTCAAGATCCTCAAGTTCGATCGCGAGCGCCAGCGTGTATCGCTCGGCATGAAGCAGCTCGGAGATGATCCGTGGCAGGATCTCGGGCGTCGTTATCCGCCACAAACACGCATCTTCGGCAAGGTTACAAACATTGCGGACTACGGTTGCTTTGTTGAAATCGAAGATGGCGTTGAAGGCCTGGTGCATGTCTCTGAAATGGACTGGACAAACAAGAACGTCAATCCGTCACGTGTGGTTCAGGTCGGCGAAGAAGTCGAAGTCATGGTTATCGAAATCGACGAAGAGCGCCGCCGCATCTCGCTTGGCATCAAGCAGTGCAAAGCAAATCCATGGGCCGAATTTGCCAGCACGTTCAACCGTACAGACAAGGTTACCGGCCAGATCAAGTCGATCACAGACTTCGGTATCTTCATCGGTCTGGACGGTGGCATCGACGGACTCGTGCACCTCTCCGATATTTCCTGGGATCATCCCGGCGAAGAAGCCGTACGTAATTACAAGAAGGGCCAGGAGATTGAGGCGGCCGTATTGGCAATTGATGCGGAGCGCGAGCGCATATCGCTGGGCATCAAGCAGCTCGAGAAAGATCCGTTCTCCGGCTGGCTTGCGGCGCATCCGAAGAATACGATCGTCACCGGCAAGGTTACCGAGGTTGATGCGCGTGGCGCATTGGTCGATCTGGGCGACGGTGTCATAGGTTCTCTGCGCGCATCTGAGCTCGCGCGTGGCCGGATTGAGGACGCGCGCATGATAATCAAAGTCGGTGAAGAGATTGAGGCCAAGTTTACCAACGTTGATCGCAAGAGCCGCATGATCGCGCTATCTATCAAGGCCAAAGAGGTCCATCAGGAAGCTGAGGCAGTCAGTAGTTACAAATCTGACTCGTCCGCGGCCCCTGTTGGCACCACGCTTGGCGAGCTTCTGAAGGAAAAAATGTCAGGAAGAAGCAAATAATAAGTAAAAAAGGTAGCCCGGACGGTCAAGTCCGGGCTATTATTGCCTTTACTATCCGTGAGTTACGCTGGCGAGGCCGTACGGCTAAAGAAAAATGACAAAATCTGAACTCATCGAAGCAATCTCGCGCAAGCAAAAACACCTGCCGGCGAAGGACGTCGAACTGGCGGTCAAGCATCTTCTTGACCTCATGAGCGATTCTCTGGCGACGGGGCAGCGGATCGAGATCCGCGGCTTTGGAAGTTTTTCCTTGCACTATCGTCCGCCACGCATTGGCCGCAATCCCAAGACAGGTGAAGCGGTATCGTTGTCCGGTAAGTACGTACCGCACTTCAAACCTGGCAAGGATTTGCGTGAACGCGTGAACGCGAGTCGCCACTTTCCGATAAAGAACTGATTGCGACGCGGCGTATTGCCGCAACACACTTCGGAGCGGTTACCAATTCCCCGGTAACTGCAATAAACTGTTTTTCCCAACGAAACTGTCTGCCGCCGCTGGAGTGGATGCATGTTGAAACGTATCGGTTTGGTGCTAATGATCATCCTGATTTTTGCTCTGATGGTGATATTTACGGCCGGAAACCCTGACGAGATCAGCCTCAGGCTATTTCATTACGAGCTGAGTGCGCCTGTATCACTGGCGTTTGCTGTCGCTTTCACGATGGGCTGGTTTTTCGGGATTCTTTGTATGGGTCTTTACGCTCTCAAGGTCGCCAATGATCGCCGTATGCTGCGCCGTTCATTGCGCATATCTGAGGACGAGATCAGTAGTTTGAGAAACCGGCCGCTCAGTGATGCCGACTGAATCAACATTTCTTTTAGCCGGGTTGTTCCTGCTGCTCGCCGCAGCAGGCTGGGCGATGGGTCGCTTTGGCGAGCGTGACGAGGAAGCTTCACCACCACCGCTGAATATCGACTACCTGAAAGGGCTTAACTTCCTGCTTAACGAGCAGACGGATCAGGCGCTCGAACATTTCCTGCGCATGGTTCGCGTCGATGACAAGACAATCGAAACTCACTTCGCGCTTGGCAGCCTTTTCAGGCGGCGTGGCGAGGTGGATCGCGCCATTCGTATTCATCAGAACATTATTGCCAGGCCTGATCTGGCATCAGAACAACGCGACCAGGCGCTGTACTCCCTTGCTAAGGATTATCTTGGGGCCGGTTTACTGGATCGCGCTGAAAATCTCTTCGTGCGGCTTGCCCAGGGTTCTCGATACCAGGTGCAGGCCCTGGAAAGCTTATGCGGTATCTACGAGCAGGAACGTGAATGGGAAAAGGCGATTGATGCGGGACAACGTCTGGAAGTGCTGGGTGGGCGCTCCCACGCACTACAGATCGCCCACTACTACTGTGAACTGGCCGAAGCGGCAGCGGCAGCGAACGATTACCGTTCGGCGCGCCAGTTCGTTAAAAAGGCTCAGTCGGGTCGTCCCAGGACCATGCGCGGTGCGCTGACTCGGGCCCACATCGCGCGCGACAGTGACGACAACAAGACGGCCCTGAAGCTGTATCACCGCATCATCGATGAGAGCACTTACCTGATCGCCGAGGCGCTGCCTGAAATCGTTGCGATCTACGAGCGGGAAGATGCCGTCGCAGAGCTCGAAGACGCGCTGCAGAAGTTGCTGCGCAAGAATCCGGACATGAATTCGCTGGTTGCCTACACGGCCATCGTGAACGATCTGGGCGGCATTCCGGTTATTGACGACTGCGTTGAGCAGTACATGATGAACGAACCCACGTTGGGTGAGTTTGTCGATCTGCAACAGTTATCAGAAGGGGACAAGGGCTCGCATGATTCGGCTCTGGCGAAGGTCCGCGGTGCACTTTCCAAACTTGCCAGCGCAACGCCCCGGTACCAATGTCAGGAGTGCGGCTTTTCCAGCCAGCGCCTACTATGGCAGTGTCCGAGTTGTCGGAACTGGGAGACGCAGCGTCCGGCGTCGCGAGTTCAGTTCGACACCGTACTGCAGCACAGCATTACCAAGTCCTAGAACATTTCCGCTTGAATTGCGCGATTTCTTTGGCGGCGATGCGCCGTAGTCCCGCCTAAGCTCCTCCATGCCGCAGTTTCGCGGCGTGAACACCCAAGGAGCATGTGATGAAGACATTCAGAACCGCGATGGCGGTTATCTTGCTGGCGTCGCCGATGCTGACGTTCGCCGGGCCGGTAAATATCAACACGGCGGACGCGCAGACACTGGCCAGTGAATTGAGCGGCGTTGGCCTGTCGAAGGCTAAAGCTATTGTCGAGTACCGTGAGAAACACGGACCGTTCAGGAATGCGGATGACCTGTCATTAGTCAAAGGCATTGGCGAACGCACGGTGGATCGCAACAGGGCTGACATCCAGGTGTCGGCGCCGAAAAAGAAATAGTCGAGACGCCTGTCGGCGCCCTGGTGAAATGCAGTAGTGCAATGAAGCAGGGCAATCCAGGGTCGCGGCGGCTAGCGCCGACGCGGCCCTGTACGCAATAAGGTGCGTGACACCGTTCATGACGCGGCCCAGCCTTATTGGCTATGATGCGTGCTCTTGCGGGACATCGGAGTGCCACATTGGGTCAAACGATTAGAGCTGCAGTATTTCCGGTCGCGGGACGTGGGACACGTTTCCTGCCCGCATCGAAGGCAAGCCCGAAGGAAATGCTGCCGATTGTCGATAAGCCGCTTATTCAATATGCGGTGGAGGAGGCTATCGAGGCCGGCGCCACGAAGCTGGTATTTGTAACCGGGACTTCCAAGCGTGCCATAGAAGACCATTTTGACACCGATCCGGAACTCGAGCAGGCGTTGACCGATGCCGGCAAACACGAACAGTTGAAATCGATTCAGGACATCGTGCCTGAAGGTGTTTCGTGTATCTATATTCGTCAAGGTGAGCCGCTTGGGCTCGGCCACGCCGTGCTTTGCGCGCGGCCAGCCGTGGGCGACGAGCCATTCTTCGTACATCTGGCAGACGACTTGATTGCTGCGAATCCGGGATGCCTGTCGCAGATGGCGGACGAGCATGCCGACCATGGTGGAAGCATCGTTGCGGTTGAGACGATCCCGAGAGAGAACACATCGAGCTATGGCATCGTGGCAGTGGATGAGAATGATCGCGATCGCATCACTCATATTATTGAAAAGCCGGCGCCGGAAGATGCGCCGTCAAATTCTGGCGTCGTTGGCCGATACCTTCTGATGCCGCAAATTTTTGACAAGCTTGAGAAAGTCGGTCGCGGCGCGGGTGGCGAGATTCAACTTACGGACGGCATCGCCGATCTGCTTAAGGAGTCACCGGTGTATGCCTACTCGTTCGACGGTATTCGTTACGACTGTGGCAGCAAGCTTGGCTATCTACAGGCGACTGTGGCCTACGGCCTGCGCCATCCCGAGACAGGCGACGAATTCCGAGAGCACCTCAACAAGGTCCTCTCGGACTAAATCGCCCGCCGGGCATCGCTACTTCTAGGCCTTGCTGCGGCTCAGGAATGCCGCCACAAGCGCCACCGCAATCACTACAACGCTATCACCAATACTCTGTTGCACGGCGAGCATGCCCGGTGTTTGCTGCACCGTGTAATAGATCATAAACGTCGGAATGGGCGCGAGGATTGCAATCGCGATGCCAAAACGCAAACCCTGTTGCATCCAGGGCTTGTCTTCGTTGCCGCGCTCATAAATCCAGACGAACGCACCGGCCATCATGATGTGCGCAATCAACATGAAGTGCATCAAGGCATCCTGTTCTTCTGCCGGTCGCATCATGTTGGTCAGTCCTTCATACGTCGGGCTGAGCCAAAGACCGTGCACGAGAAAGCTGCCAACCATCCAGACGACAAAAACCGCTACCCATGAAATGAGAAATTTCCTGTTCATAGAACCCCCTGAGGCCGGCGAGTTGATTAGTGTTTTGGGCCAGCAACTAAGATCTCATTCTAACGCATCGAATAGGCTAGAATCGGCTACATAAGCCTTTGGTATGAAAGAAGAAGATAGTCATGCGTGTTATCACTACCCTGTTTTTCATGTTTGTAGCCATAACCGTAAATGCTCAACAACCCTACCTGATTGACTGGGATGAGGTCGGCGAGGAATCCATTAGTCACTTCGTTAACCTGATAAGAATCGATACGTCGAATCCTCCCGGCAATGAAACCGACGTCGTTCGTTACCTGAAAACGGTTCTGGCTGCGGAGGGAATCGACGCGGACTCTTATGCGCTGGAGGAGAGTCGTGCGAATCTGGTCGCGAGAATAAAGGGCAATGGTTCAAAACTTCCCATTCTAATAATGGCGCATACGGATGTGGTGGGTGCGCAGGCCGACAAATGGTACGCCGATCCGTTTGGCGGCATGCGAGAAGACGGCTTTATTTACGGACGTGGCACGCTGGATGACAAAGACAATGTGGCGGCCGGGCTGATGGTCATGATGCTCTTGAAGCGATATGGCGTTGAGCTCGATAGGGACATTATCTTTCTTGCCGAGTCGGGTGAAGAGGGCACACCAGAAGTCGGAATCAATTTCATGGTCGAGCATCATTTCGACATCATCGATGCCGAGTATTGCCTTGCGGAAGGCGGGCAAAACATTATTCGGAATGGCGTCGTAACAACAGTTGGAATTGAGACGACAGAGAAGATGCCACGCCGCGTCACGTTGGTTGCCCGTGGTACGCCAGGTCATGGCTCGAAGCCGACGCTGGAGAACGCAGTTGTTATCCTCGCGAGCGCGGTTGCAAAAGCCGGAGCATGGCAGACGGAAGTAAGACTGAACGACACCACACGAACGTACTTTCAACGCATGGCGGAGATGTCTGAGGCAGAGGATGCATTTCGCTACAATAATGTCGAGAATACCGAGGAGAGTGACGCGATCCAACGGCACTTTATCGAAACGTTTCCGTACCACTACTCAATCTCGCGCACATCAGTCGCACCCACTGTATTGGACGGTGGGTTTCGCAAAAACGTCATACCGTCGGAAGCAAGTGCAATACTCGATATCCGCATGTTGCCCGACGAGGATGTTGCAGGCTTCTATGAAAAACTGGCAGCTGTTATCGATGACGCACGCATAGAAATTGTACCGGAGCGAATTTACCGGCCGGCCGCTCCACCGTCGGAAATTGACAACGAAATGTTCCAGACTCTGGAGCGCGTCGCGATACAAATGTACCCTCACGCCACCGTTTTGCCAATTATGCAAACGGGCGCGACCGACATGGCCCAGGTGCGTGCGAAAGGGATGCAGGCGTACGGCATCGGGCCGGCTCGATCTGTCAAGGAGATCAACAGCGGGTATGGCCAGCACGGCGACAACGAACGAATTTCCGAAGCAGCGTTTGTCGGGCTGGTTCGATACATGTGGAATGTAGTTATTGAAATTTCGGCAACACGATAA
>CAZVLT010000088.1:7152-8723 GCA_964628105.1 uncultured Woeseiaceae bacterium
TGTGATTCTTATCCGACTTGCGTGGCCGTAGCAGGGATATCATGCGGAACTGCTCGAAAACGGTAGTGAACAATGTTGTTTGAAAGAATCGCTGTTGAAACATCGAACCTCTCGATAGGCATGTACGTCGGCATGCTGGACCGTCCGTGGCTCGAGACGCCATTCGTTTTTCAGGGATTTGAGATAAGAGACCGGTCTGAGATCGAGCAATTACAAAGGTACTGCAGTTATGTTTACGTCGACATCAGTCGCGGTAATCTAACGCAAGCACAACTTGTTTCACTCAATAATGCGCGCTCCAAAGATCCGTTTCGGAACAATCCAATTGCTCGCCGATCAAGCAGCGTCCGTACGTGGCTAAATCGCCTTCGTTCCGGCGCTTCGTGGTTGGGCCTTGAGGGTTTTCTTTCGGCACGATTACCAAAGGAATTCGGCGGAAAAAAGACCACCGCGACAATGCGAGCCGAAGCTCCGCGAGCCACGGCAGCCTACGAACTAAATCTGTCGCAATACGAGTTGATAGTCGAGGGGGCCCGCACACAGGGTAAGGTGAAACTCGATACAGTAATAAACACCGTGACACCCACGATCAAAAGCATTTTGCGCAATCCGGATGCCATGGCGTGGACGGTATTCTCCAGGAAAAAAAGCGGACAGGATTACAGCCGAGCCGTCGCAACGTCGGTCTGGTCTGTCATGTTTGGACATCACCTGGGATTCGAACGTGAGCAATTACAGGATCTCGCGATCGGTGGCTTACTGTTGGATATTGGTAATGTCCGACTGCCCGCGGACATCTTGAACACCAGTGGTGCTCTTACGGATGAGCAGCGCGAGAAAATGCAGCGACACGTGCAGATTGGAGTGGAAATACTTGAGGCGTCTAAAGACTTCCCAGATAACGTGTTCGATATGGTTAGACATCACCATGAGCGTGCTGACGGTTCCGGGTACCCGGATAAGCTCCGCGGAAGCTCTATCCCGATTTTTGGGCGCATCGCTGGCATCGCGGACTGTTATGACGCCATGACCACAAAGAATGCGTACTCATCCGCCGAAGCCGCTTACGGATCAGCCCGCAAGTTGCATGATATGCGAGGCAAACAGTTTCAAGCGGAGGTCGTTGAGCAGTTCTTCCGTACCGTAGGCATGTTTCCGACTGGCAGCGTCGTCGAACTCAGCGATGGCACTGTTGGCGTAGTACTCGAACAGAATCGAACGAACGCGTTGCGACCGAAAGTAATGTTGCTGTTAGACAAGACACACAAACCGTTCAGTCCTCGCAGGGTCCTGGATATGAAAAAACTGCCCGCCAAGCCAAATAGTGAAGGTGCAATCTGCATCGACAGAGGTCATGCGCATGGCGCTTTCGGAATAGATCCGCTTGAATTATTCAAATAGACCCCACGAAAGCCTTTGGCCGTTAGCGGACTCCAATTTCAGCGTTTTCCGAGGTCGTCGAACGTCCGCTCCACCCCCGAAAGCGGACATTCAGCCAGTATTGGGCGAAAGGTCTGCTAATGACCCGAAGCGGACGTTCGGCGACATCCCTTAACTGACGGGACTTGGCG
>CAZVLT010000089.1:0-8719 GCA_964628105.1 uncultured Woeseiaceae bacterium
AGCAAGGTGACGCCTTCCTGTTTGGCCCGGAAACACGCGGCCTGCCGCAGGAGGTACTGGAGTCGGTACCCGCCGAACAGCGATTGCGGTTGCCCATGCAAGACAACAGCCGCAGCCTGAATCTTTCGAATTCAGCTGCAGTTGTTGTCTACGAAGCGTGGCGTCAGCTGGGCTTTGCCGGCGGCAGTTAGTCTCAGGCTGGCTTGATGCTAATGTTATTGCTCGGACTTAAGCTCCCGCCCCATTAAAGCGCCAACCGCTTCGCGCGGCAATGCACCCTCGTAAAGGATTCGATAGACCTGGTGACATATCGGCATCTCTATCTTGAGCTTATCAGCCACTTCCATGACAGCTTCGGCGGCAAGGACACCTTCGACGACTTGTTTTATCTCATCCTGGGTTTCCTCAATTGTCTTGCCGGCCGCGAGCGCCAGACCCATGCGGCGATTGCGTGACAGGTTGTCGGTGCAAGTCAAGACGAGATCGCCCATGCCGGCCAGGCCCATAAACGTTTTCTGGTTGGCACCCAACGCGACGCCAAGGCGCGTCATCTCGACCAACCCGCGCGTGATCAGGGCTATGCGCGTGTTGGCGCCGAAGCCGAGACCGTCCGATATGCCGGCACCAATGGCAAGGACATTCTTTATTGCGCCGCCGACCTCTACGCCGACCATGTCGTCCGAGGTGTAGGCGCGAAACTTGTCTCCAGACAACGCGACGGCGAGGGACTTCGCAAAATCGTTATTGTTTGCGGCGATGGTCATCGCGGTCGGCAAGCCTTCACCGACCTCTTTCGCGAATGTCGGACCTGAAAGCACCGCCACCGGTCGGTCGGAACCGAGTACTTCGGTGGCGACCTGGTGAGGCAGTTTGCCACTGTGCAGTTCAAAGCCCTTCGTTGCCCAGCAGACGCGGGACCTTGGGCCGAGCAACGGGCGAATGGCCGTTAGCGTCTCGCGTAGGCCGTGACTGGGCACCGCGAGGAGGATGTCGCGCGCGTCGCCGAGGCATTCTGCGAGGTCGGGACAAGCAATAAGATTCGCCGGGAAGCTGGTATCCGGAAGGTAGCGAGCATTTTCGCGATCGGCCACCATGACCTCAAGCAAATCAATCTCGCGTATCCCCCCAAGTCGGACCTTGTGTCCGCAACGCGCAAACTGACACGCCAGCGCCGTACCCCAGGAGCCGGCGCCGATTACCGCTATTGTCTGTTGCGTGTCGCGGCTTATCAGTGTTTCTCCGCCTCTTCGGCTTGAGCCACGGCCTGCTGTTGCTTGGCCTGTAGATACAGCGCGTCAAAATTGATCGGCTGCATAATGAATTCCGGGAAGCCGCCCTTTTGAATTAGCGCCGCAATGGACTCGCGTGCGTACGGAAACAAAATGTTCGGGCAGAAGCTGCCAAGAATAGCGCCAAGTTCCTCTCCTTCGTAACCGTCGATCTCGAACAATCCAGCCTGTTGCAACTCAATAAGGAATATTGTCTTGTCGTCCGCCTTCGCTTCGACTGTAATCGTCAGTACGATTTCATGATGACTATCTTGGATAGCGGTGTGGCTGCTGCGAATGTTCAGTTCTGTCTGTGGCTTCCAGTCACTCTGACGGAAAACCTCTGGGACCTGCGGGGACTCAAATGAAAAATCCTTCGCGTAGATCTTGCCAATCAATAAGCGCTTCTCAGCGGTTTGTTCCTCATCTGCCATTGTCTTTCTCGTCCTTTGTTAAAATGTTATTTATTTCTTCGCTTTCTTGGCCTTGGTTTTTTTGCCGGTTACAACCGGCAGCCCTGCCTGGGACCACCCGGCCATTCCGCCCTTGAGCCCGTACACGCTTTCGAAACCAGCTGCGCGCAAAGTGTCGATAGCTTTGGTCGATGTTACGCCAGCCTCGCACACTGCGACGATTGGTTTCGACTTGAACCGTTGCAGCTGGTTTAGCTTCGTGTCGAGCTCGTCCGACGGAATGTTTTTTGCGCTAACAATGTGGCCACGTGAAAATGCTTCTGTGCCGCGCAGGTCAATGACTAGAGCATCGTTATTGACCAGCTTTACGACCTCAGCGGCTTCGATATTAACGAGGCCGCTGGCCTTACGGCGTAATTCTGTGAAAACGACCACAAAAAAGCTGATCATTAATGCCAGCACCAGCAACATATGGTTGCTCGTGAACTCCAATAGTTTGTCCATGGGTCACTCAGGCGCGAGAATTTGCGCCCAGAAAATTATGAAAGGCGGGATTATACCTGTTTGAACGAGAGGAAATAGCCCGCTGAAGCCTCTAAACTCTGCGCCCATGAAATGGCGCATAATTTTTGTCCTCGTAATGCTCACCGGTGGTGCGTTCGCACTGGCCCAGGACTCCCAGGGCGAGCTGGCCGATGTGAAAGAACGTGAGTTACAGGATGTCCGCGACCGCATCAGCGACCTGAAGCGGAGTATGGACAGGGGTGCAGCGGAGCGAGATCGGCTAACGGCCGAGCTGCAGGACATCGAGATAGGAATTTCCGAACAGCGCATACGCATCAAGGAGATGGAGCGCGAGCAGCGCTATGTCGAACGCAGGAAACAACAACTGGGTAATGATCTCGTTGAGCGCGAGGCGCACCTCGACGAGCAGTCCACAGAGCTTGCCGCACAGGTGCGCGCCGCGTATATGAGCGGCAATCAGGAGAAGGTAAAAATGCTGCTGAATCAGCGTGATCCCGCCACGCTGGGCCGGGTGATGGCCTACTACCGATACCTGAACGACTATCGCGCGGAAAACATTCTGGCAGTAATGGAGCAGATTCGCCGCCTGGACGAGCTTCGCAAGCAGATTGCTGTGGAAGAGACCCGGTTGGCCGAACTCGTGCGCGGCCGCTACGCAGAATTGGGCCGCCTGAATACCTCACAAGCAAGTCGTCGGGCATTGCTGGCGTCGCTACGCAAAAAAATTGCCGACGAAGGTCAGGAAGTTGAGCGCCTTGCCGCGCAAGAGCAAGACCTCACGAGGCTGATCAGTGAGCTCACCAGTATTTTGTCGGACTACCCGATTAGCTCCGAGCAACCCTTTACCTCGCACAAGGGCCGTCTGACATGGCCGATTGTCGGGACGCTGTTACACGACTTCGGGCAGCCCAGGGTTCGCGGCAAACTCAAATGGAATGGCGTCGTAATGGCCGCGCCGCGAGGGCAGGAAGTGCGCGCCGTTTATCATGGCCGCATCGCGTTCGCGGACTGGCTGGCCGGCATGGGCTTGTTGGTGATAGTCGATCATGGCGAGGGTTACATGACGCTGTACGGATACAACGAAACGGTTCTCAAGAACACCGGCGACTGGGTGGCGCCCGGCGACGTGATCGCGACTGTTGGGGATAGCGGCGGGCAGCAGCAAACCGGGCTGTATTTTGAGTTGCGCCGCGGGACCCGCCCCGTCGATCCAAGGCAATGGGTGACGCGCCGGCCGGGCAGTTAAAATCGTGACGTTGGCATATAGGTCCTGTCAGGACACTGTGCTAAGGTCGAAGTTCAAGCCACAATGGCCGCTGGCCGGGGCGCGGGAAAGTCGTATGTCGTTGAAAGTTCGTGCAATTTTAGTAGTCGTAATCGGCATTGTAATGGGCTTGAGCTTGTCCATCGGCGGCAGCCTCATGGGCGGCGGCAAACCGCCGGCCAAGGAAGAATTGGCGTGGGAGCAGGCGCAGCTGCTGACGGAAGTTCTCGAACGTGTTAAGCGTGACTACGTAGAACCAATAGACGATGCGGTGCTGCTCGAAAGCGCGATTCGCGGCATGGTAAGCGACCTCGATGCGCACTCACAGTATCTCGATGCGAGCGAGTATCGGGACATACGCATCAGTACGACCGGGAGTTATACGGGCGTTGGCATCGAGGTTGCCGAAATCCAAGGCACCATCCGGGTAATCGCACCGATTGCGGGTTCGCCGGCGGCACTGTCGGGCATACGTAGCGGCGATGAGATTATTGCAGTAGACGGTGTCGCAGTAGAGAGCACGCGACTTCAGGACACACTGGGTCGTCTGCGGGGCGTTGCCGGTTCAAAAGTGACCGTCACTGTTCTGCGTGAGACCGCGGTAATCGAGCACGAAATGCGGCGAGAAGTGATTCGTGTCGCCAGCGTTCACAAAGAATTTCTGAGCCCATCCTTCGGCTATGTGCGCATCAGTCAATTTAGAGAAAACACGGCGCGCGAAGTGACCCGTGCTGTCGATGAACTGCAGGGCGCGAACGGCGGCATGCTGGACGGCATGGTCTTAGACCTGCGCAATAATCCTGGCGGCGTACTCGACGCGGCGGTCGATGTATCCGACCTATTTCTGGACTCGGGTATCATTGTTACGGCCGACGGACGCTCGTCGGATTCCAGGTTTACGCGCTCCGCGCATCGCGGTGACATCCTTGACGGTGCCGCGTTAATTGTTCTTGTGAACACGGGCTCCGCTTCGGCATCCGAGATAGTGGCCGGTGCGTTGCAGGACCACAATCGGGCGACCATTGTTGGCACGCCCACTTTCGGCAAGGGCCTGGTGCAGACAGTTATGCCGTTATCCCGCGGACGTGCGATCAAGTTAACGACGTCGCGCTACTACACGCCGTCGGGAGATTCGATACACGAGGTAGGCGTAACGCCCGACATTTTTATTGAGGACACACCCGGGTTTCCGGATTCGAGTCTGTCCGGACGGATTAACCGGGATGCAGACGCGCAGTTGGCCGAGGCGATGCAGCAGCTTCAGCCCCTTACGGTGATGCACAGCAACGCGCAATGATTGCTGCGAGAGAGTGCCTGGCCACAATGCTACTGTTGCTGGCGGCCGGGCTGGCCGTCGCCGGCCAACCGCGAGTCGCGATAATTATTGATGACCTTGGATACGGACTGGATGAGGGACAACGCGCGATCGCATTGCCAGGGCCAATCTCATTCGCTGTTCTTCCGGGCGCACCACGCGCTACGGCGTTAGCCCGCAGCGCTCACGAGAGCGGCAAAGAAGTGCTCCTGCACCTTCCACTGCAGGCCCGCCCTGACGATCACGCGCAGGAACCCGGCGGCATTGATCTAGACATGAGCCGGCAACAATTCGGTACAACATTCGAGATGGCGCTTGCCGCCGTTCCATTCGCGATCGGGGTTAACGGTCATCGTGGCAGCCTGCTGACACGACACCCTGGTCACATGCAGTGGTTGATGGAGGAAATACAAGCTCGCGAAAACCTGTTTTTTATTGACAGCTACACAACACATGAGAGTGTTGCAATGCAGATCGCACGGGAAACAGGCATTCGGGCGATGCGACGGGACGTGTTCCTTGACCCGGACAAGTCACCTGAGACAGTTGCTCGTGAATTCGAGCGCATGAAGCAGCTGGCGCGCGAGCGCGGCTTTGTCGTGGCCATAGGACATCCCTACCCCGCCACCCTGGAACTCCTTGAACGGGAATTACCAAACCTGGAGGCTGAAGGCCTTGAGCTGGTCAGCATCAGCGAACTGGTCCAGTTGCAGTGAGTTTCTACGAAGAAAGAGTATTGCCACATCTGCTTCAGCTCGCTTGCGGCGTTGGGCCGGTACAGAAGCAACGCGAAAAAATTGTGCCACGGGCGGCAGGCGACGTCCTGGAAATCGGTTTTGGCGGTGGAGCAAACCTGCCGTTCTACGATCGCGACGAGGTGCGGCATATTTGGGGGCTGGAACCGGCGGTGGGTATGCGACGCCTGGCGCAAAAACCGATCAGTGAATCCGGTATGGACATTACTCTGATCGACCTGCCTGGCGAGGAGATTCCTTTGGACGACAGCAGCATTGACACGGTACTGGTTACCTACACGCTGTGCACTATTGCAGACGTCACAAAGGCGCTCGCAGGTATGCGGCGCGTACTCAAGCCGCACGGTCAGCTGCTTTTCTGCGAGCACGGGAAGGCGCCGGATGCCGATGTTCAAAAATGGCAGGACAGATGCGATCCGATGTGGGGAAAGGTAGCCGGAGGTTGCAGCATGAAAAAGGACATTCCGGGAATACTCGCCGCATCCGGTTTTGTTATCGACGATGACAACCGCATGTACATCCCCGGGATCAGGGCACTTAGCTACAATTACTGGGGTGCTGCGACAATACGTTGAACCGCGGCGAAATTTGCAGCTCTAACAAAACGGGCGGGCCAATAGCGAGTCAAAATGCAAAGTCACTTGCGCATTCATTTTCTGACAATTTCACTTCTATGCGGTTTGGCCGCCCAGGCTGCCGGCGAGGACGTTGCCTGCACAATGCAGTACGACCCCGTCTGTGGTGCGGATGGAAATACCTACAGCAACGAGTGTGTTGCCGGAGCAGTGGGTGTCGACATTGTCAGTCCGGGCATCTGCGCGGACGATCGGGCGAACGGTTGCTCGGAGGTATTCGATCCGGTCTGCGGTGTCGACGGCAATACTTACATCAACGAGTGTTTCGCGGCGAAGTCGCTGGCTGAAGTTGCCGGGCTTGGTGCCTGCACGCCCAACGGCTGTCCGAGCATCGTCGAACCGGTATGTGGAATGAATGGCCGCACTTTTGTAAACCGCTGTGAGGCGGAGGCAGAGCGAATATTAGTGCAGCGCAAAGGTCAGTGTGATCTTGACAACTGCCCGCAGGTATTCGCTCCGGTCTGTGGCGAAAACGGTGAGACCTACGACAATGCGTGTTTCGGCGAAAAGGCAGGCCAGACGAATTTCACTGAAGGTATTTGCAATATCCGATCATGTCCGCGCCTGTTCGTGCCTGTGTGTGGTAACGACGCCATGACCTACGGCAACGCGTGTTTCGCCGAGCGGCGAGGAGTGTCCATTGAATACGCGGGCGTTTGCGAAAGCCTTGGCGAGAATTGTCCTGGCGACTATTTGCCTGTGTGTGGCATGGACGGTGTGACCTACGATAACGAATGCCAGCTCGACAATGCTGCTGTGCAGAAAGCTTACGCAGGTGCGTGCGCCGGCGGCGATTGATCGATAGGCGACCCGCGTTCCTATGGGTATGTGTAACTGGATTGAATGCCTAGCGGCAGGCCTATCCAGAAGTAGACGAGCAAGAAAATCGTCCATGCCACGAGGAACGCCATCGAATATGGCAGCATCATGGCGGTCAGGGTGCCGATACCCGTCGATTTTACATAGCGCTGGCAGTAAACAACGACCAGGGGAAAGTACGGCATCAATGGCGTGATGATATTGGTGCTCGAGTCGCCGACGCGGTAAGCGGCCTGCGTAAGGTCGGGCGATATTCCAAGCGACATCAGCATTGGCACAAAGATCGGCGCGAGCAAGCCCCATTTGCCGCTGGCGGAGCCGACAAAGATGTTGACCAAAGCCGTTAAAAGAATAATGCCGACGACCGTTACAGCGGCGGGCATTGCCAATGCCTTGAGAAACGCAGCACCCTGCAGAGCGAGGAGTACGCCAAGATTGGATTGGCCAAAGGCGTAAACAAACTGCGCAATGAAGAACATGATGACGAGGTAATACGCCATGATATGCATGGAATGTGTCATGCCCTCGATCACATCCTTGGAACTCTTCATCGTGCCGGCGACGATGCCGTAGACGACGCCCGGTATCAGGAACAACAGGAAGATCAGCGACACGATTGAACGCATAATCGGCGCCGAGAAGCCGGAGATCTCACCGCTCGCGTCGCGCCAGGGCGAGTCCGCCGGGTACGCAGTTGCAATGAGCACAATGATGCTTAACACCATTGAAATCAGCGCCCAGCGCAGCCCCCTGCTTTCGTGAGGCTGAAGATCATGCATTTCCGGGAGGTCTTCCTCGTCGCCATCGATTACCTGTGCCTGCAGGCGTGGCTCGATGATTTTATCGGTGATGTACCAGCCAAGTCCCACAATCAATATTGAAGATGCTGTCGTGAAGAAGTAATTGTTGAGCGGATTCAGCACTATCGCAGGATCCAGAATTTGCGCGCCGGCCTGGGTGAGCCCCTGCAGCAAAGGGTCTATTGAGGACGGCACGAAGCTGGCAGAGAAGCCACCTGACACTCCGGCGAATGCCGCCGCGATCCCCGCTAGCGGATGGCGGCCAGCGGCGTAGAAAATTACGCCGCCCAACGGGATAACGAGAACATAGCCAGCGTCGGCAGCCGTATGGCTGACGATACCGACGACGATGACCATCGGCGTCAATAGCCGGTCTGAAGTTACATTGAGCAAGGAACGCAGGGCCGAATTGATAAAGCCCGTGTGTTCGGCAACGCCGATACCGAGCATCGCGACCAGGACTACCCCGACCGGATGAAAGTGCGAAAAGTTGGTGACCATGACCGAGAGGAACTCGGTTAACGCCGATCCGGCCAACAGGTTCTTGATGACCAGCGCCTCGCCGGAGCGCGGATCGACGACCTCGAACGTCACGTATGACAACAGCCACGACAAAACCCAGACGACGAACAGCAGCGCGATGAACAACACGGCCGGGTCGGGAAGTTTGTTGCCTACGCGCTCTACGGTGCCGAGAAAGCCGCCGGTTTTGCTCTCGTTACCAGCCACAGCTACGACCTTCGTTCTGTTCCTTGAGATAACCCATGAGCGGCTCGAAGTAATCGATGATCGCCGTTGCGTCCATCTCGCGCGTGCCGGTTAGCTTCTCCAGGGCATCCTGCCATGGCTCGCTTTGTCCGGAGGCCATCATCGCGTGAAAGCGGTCGCCCGCTTCCTCGCTGCCGAATACAGAACACGACGCCAG
>CAZVLT010000090.1:0-6721 GCA_964628105.1 uncultured Woeseiaceae bacterium
ACATCAAGCAAACACGCGCATTAGTCAAACACGCTCGCAAAATTGGCATCGGTTTTGCGCTTGAACACTACACTGTTGATCAGGATCGCTTCCAGATTTTGGATATTCTCAAGCCCGACTACATCAAAATCGATGGCGAACTGATGCATACGCTGATGACAGACACTCAAGTTCAGGCGGCAGTCGGCAGAATCGTAAAAGCGGCGCAGGAGCGCCGTATCAAGACAATTGCGGAGCGCGTCGAAAGCGCTAATGCAATGGCCGTGCTATTCCAGTTAGGGCTTGACTACATGCAGGGACATTATGTTCACGAGCCAGAAGTGGTGCTGCAAGACACACCCACGAGCGGGACCAGTACGCTAGCCGATTTAGCCGCAGCGAGCGGGAACTAGGCGAATGTGCACGCAGCGACAGCCGAGACCGATATGTGACGCAGGTCACACTTTGCTTGCGGAACCACCCGCTAACGCAGAGCCACTATCAGCTCATAAAATAGTAGCCAGTCAGCAAACCACACTTATCTATATGCTGAATGTGCCAGACCCACGGGGTGTTCGAAAATGAAGATACCATTGTCAAGGACCATTCGAGTTAACAGCCGCTTGCCAGCGTTGGTTGTTGTCGGTAGCTGCATAGCTACTTTGCCGGCAAGCGCCCTGGAACTCGGCGATCTGACCGTTCAGTCCAGGATTGGACAGCCTTTGCGGGCAAGCATCGCATTCGCACTTGCACCCAATGAACAGCTCTCCCGTAGCTGCGTCTCATTGAGCGCCGGGATTCCGCCCAGCGGACTACCTGGCATTGGCCGTGCAACACTAAGTATCGCCAATGGCGTCATCCTGCTGACCGGCGCAAGTCCTGTACGCGAACCTATGATCGCAGCGCAAGTTATTGTGGATTGCCCGTACACACCGAAAATACAACGCGAATACATGTTGTTCGTGGATCCGATAGGTGTGGGCGCTCCCGTCAGTGTTGCGGCGTCCACGGCCTCCGGCCCGACCGCGATACAACCGACCAACGTACAGCTGACCACCGTACAGCCGACAACCCCAAGAAAAAGCAGGCGCGCGTCCGTGAATCGCGAGCCTATCCTCGGCTCGACGCGCTACCGGGTGCTGCCGGGTGATTCACTGTCGGAGATCGCACAACGCGTTGAACATGAGTCAATCGGTCTGTGGCCGGCAGTCGAGGCAATTTTCCAGGCCAACCCGCGCGCGTTCATGGGCAACGATCCCAATAGATTGAAAGCAGGTAGCTGGCTTGATATTCCTATTTTCGATGGCAGCGATCCCGTAACCACAAACGCTGCACTCGCGGAAGCCGCTCCTGCGCCCGGCGCGGTCTACGAGCCAACGATCTCCGATGTTGCACCTGTTGAGGACGTTGCTCCCGTTGCTGAAACTGCAGAGGTTGTCGCGGAACCTGACGCCGTCGATGTCATCGAGGGAACGCCTGTCGCCGACAGCGCAGTCGAAACCACGACAGACGACCTGCGCCCGGGCGACATTGTGCTGGATTACAGTTCGTATGAAGCACCAATAGTTTCCACCGACATAATTGTTACGGATACACAGATTGAAAATCCAGCCACAGGTTCGTCATCGACGTCGTGGTTCATGTGGCTTGCGGGCAGTGGTGCCGCGCTCATACTCGCCTTGCTCGTGTTTGGTCGCCGCCTACGTGGACTTTTCGGCTCGACGCCGGTAGGACCCGCGGCCCGTCTGGATCGTCGCAGTGCCGTCAATGACGCAATTAACGACAATAGTATCGAGGATGAGATAGACGAAGCGACTGCTGAGGAAGCTTACGATCTTGAAGCATACGATCTTGCCGACAACTCACCGACGACAGAAAATCCCGCCCTGGATCTGGATGCCGACCTCTTTAGCGGCAGCGGACTCGAAGACGGTACCGATATCGATGTCGCGCAGGACTTCGGCTTCGCGGCGACCACCGGTGTGGATATTGATTTGCAGTTCGAACCTGTCGCGGCCGGCCCCGAGTCGAATCCAGTCCTGTCCGACGAGACGGATATGCTGCCGACGATGCCTTCCGAAGATCCCTCGATCCTTGAGAGCGAAGTTCTCCCGCAAGAAGAAGACGACTACGACATGTCAGTCATAATGGATGCGACCAAGATGCCGCAACCAGAGGACGTTACGCAGCAGGATCTCAGGGCCATTGAAGTCAGCACAGGCGACGAAACGGTTATTTCTGACAACTACACGGTGAACAGCGAAATCGAATACAAGATCATTGAACAAGACTATGAGGACGAAATGACCGCGACGCAGGCGCTCAACGTAGAAATTGCCCGGGCCGCGCTTGAAATTTCAGATTCTCCAAGCGACGAGTCCGACACGGCAGTTACTGCGGAAATGCCGCTGGCTACGGTCATCGATCTTGATACGACAGCCCAAATCCCTGACGAAAGCGTCGAAGGGGATACTGCCGAGATGCCGGTCAAATCCGGCAAGGGCACTTAATCGAGCTTTGGTGGCCTAACGGCCGCAGCTATCGTTCGCGCGTTTATGCCCCTTGGGTGCTCCTACCACAGTACGCCGTGCAGGCGTTCGACTTTGCGCCAGCCCTTCGGCAGCAGGCTGCCCCTGAGGGCTCGATCACCGTAGTAGTCGTCCAGGTCATCCCACGCAATCGTCATCATTCTCGTGCCCGTGTAAACCTGCAGGTTGCCGTCTTCAGGCACAACCGCTGCGGCGATCATTTTCTCTTCGCCGCTCTGATATTTCTTTCCAGGAATGTTTATCAGCTTGTTGCCTTTTCCCTTGGAAAGTTCCGGCAGTTCTTCCATTTCGAACAGTAACAATCGTCCTATCGAACTCACTGCAGCAATCAGGCACTCCGTTTCATAGGGGACCAGCGCCGGCACGACAGCTACACCGCCGGCGGGTACGCGCAGTATCGCCTTGCCGGCCTTATTGCGCGACACCAGGTCATCCAAAGTCGCAATGAAACCGTAGCCGGCGTCACTGGCCAGCAGATACTTTTGTTCGCTCGCTCCGATCATCGCGCCGCAAAATGCCGCGCCATCGGGTGGTTTGAATCGACTCGAAAGCGGTTCGCCCTGCCCTCGTGCTGATGGCAATGTGCCGGCCACGACACTGTACACACGCCCCGTGCTGTCAATGAACATCGCCAGTTCATTGCTACGGCCCTGGGCCGCGGCAAGATAGCTATCGCCTGACCGGTAACTCAACGATTCCGGGTCGATCTCATGGCCTTTTGCGGCGCGAGCGTAGCCCGCTTGCGACAACACGACAGTTACCGGCTCGCTGCTGACGAGCTGCGTTTCGTCGAGTGCCTGTGCCACATCGCGTTCGACAATTATCGTGCGTCGGGCGTCGCCGTAGGCCGCAGCGTCTTCGAGGATTTCCTTCTTGATAATTGTCTTCAGGCGCGCAGCACTTTTAAGTGTTTTCTCGAGTACGTCGCGTTCCTCCTGAAGCTCGCCCTGCTCACCCTTAATCTTCATTTCTTCCAATTTGGCGAGATTGCGCAAGCGCAAATTGAGGATGGCTTCGGCCTGGATATCGGATAACTTGAAGCGTTTCATTAAAACAGGCTTCGGCTTGTCCTGTTTCCGAATGATCGCAATGACCTCATCGATGTTCAGATAGGCGGCGAGCAGGCCGTCCAGAATATGCAGGCGATCATTGACGATTTGTAATCGATGACTCAGACGGTTTTTGACCGTGTCCTTGCGGAACTTGATCCACTCTTTGAGAAGATCAACGAGGTTGAACAAGCGCGGACGGCCATTCAGGCCAATAATATTCATGTTGACGCGGGCGGTGCGCTCGAGTGATGTCGTCGAAAACAAATGTGACATCAGCTCATCGACGTCAACGCCGCGCTTCTTGCTGATGACGAGGCGAGTCGGGTCTTCGTGGTCGGACTCGTCGCGCAGGTCGTCCACCTGCGGCAACTTCTTGTTGCGCATCTGCGCCGCTATTTGCTCAAGTATCTTGCTGCCCGAGATCTGGTGTGGCAAAGAGGTAATGACGATGTCGCTACCCTCGATTTTGTACGACGCTCGAAGGCGCAACGTCCCGGAACCGGTCTTGTAGATCTCTTTGATTTCGTCCCGCGCCGAGATGAGCTCGCCGCCGGTTGGATAATCCGGACCCTTGATGTGCTTCATCAACTGAGCGACCGTCGCCTTCGGGCTATCGAGGAGATGCATGACCGCACTGGCCACCTCGTTCAGATTATGCGGCGGTACGTCCGTCGACAGGCCAACGGCGATGCCGGTTGTACCGTTCAAAAGCAGGTTCGGCAACCGAGCTGGCAGGACGACTGGCTCATTCATCGTGCCATCGAAATTCGGTGTCCAGTCGACCGTGCCGTCGCCAAGTTCCAGGAGCAGACTCCTGGCATATGGCGTAAGCCGCGATTCCGTGTAGCGCATTGCGGCAAACGACTTCGGATCGTCGGTCGACCCCCAGTTGCCCTGCCCGTCGACGATCGCATAGCGATACGAGAAATCCTGCGCCATCAACACCATGGCCTCGTAGCACGCGGAATCGCCATGTGGATGGAACTTGCCGATAACGTCGCCGACAGTGCGTGCCGATTTCTTCGGTTTGGAACCGGCCGATAACCCCAATTCGCTCATCGCGTAAATGATGCGCCGCTGTACCGGCTTGAGACCGTCACCGATCTGCGGCAACGCTCGATCGAGAATGACGTACATCGAATAATCGAGATACGCCTTCTCCGTGTATTCCTTGAGCGCCTGCTGTTCGACGCCCTCAAGGTTGAGACTGTTTTGCATCGTTTCTATACCTCGGCCAGATCGCCCTTGGACTCAAGCCATTTGCGGCGATCTTTTGAACGTTTCTTTGCGAGCAGCATGTCCATTAGCTGATCGACGTTGTCTTTTGACTTTATTGTGAGTTGCACAAGCCGGCGTGTATCGCGATTCATTGTTGTTTCGCGCAGCTGCGAGGGATTCATTTCGCCAAGACCCTTAAAGCGCGTTACCGTGACCTTGCCGCGCTTTTTTTCCGCTTCAATGCGATCCAGTATGCCTGTGCGCTCGCCCTCATCGAGGGCATAGAAAACCTCTTTACCAACATCCACGCGGTACAGCGGTGGCATCGCGACATAGATATGCCCGGCCAGGACAAGTTCGCGGAAATGTCTCAGGAACAATGCGCACAGCAATGTCGCAATATGCAGGCCATCGGAATCCGCATCCGCAAGTATACAAATCTTGTGGTAGCGCAGGCCCTCGAGATTGTCGTCGGCCGGATCGACGCCGAGGGCGACCGAGATGTCGTGCACTTCCTGCGATGCCAGGATCTCAGCGGAATCCACTTCCCACGTGTTCAGTATCTTGCCTCTTAGCGGCATGATGGCTTGCGTATTGCGATCGCGTGCCTGCTTCGCCGAACCGCCGGCCGAATCGCCCTCGACGAGGAATATTTCGCAGAGTTCCGGTTCCTGGGAGGTGCAGTCGGCGAGTTTGCCTGGCAACGGCGGTCCTGAAACGATTTTCTTGCGGACCACCTTTTTCGCGGCTTTGAGTCGTCCCTGCGCTTTGCTGATAGCCAGCTGTGCGATCAGATCGCCACTCTCAGGATGTTGGTTCAGCCATAGCGAAAAATCGTCCTTGATAATGCCTGCGACGAACGCGGCCGACTCACGTGAAGATAATCGTTCTTTGGTTTGCCCCGAAAACTGCGGGTCTTCGAGCTTGGCGCTCAATACGAAACTCAATCCGTCCCAGACGTCTTCCGGGGCGATACTGACGCCACGCGGCAACAGGTTTCTAAAGTCGCAAAACTCACGAAGAGCATTTGTGAGGCCGGTCCGCAATCCATTGACGTGAGTTCCGCCCTGCAGCGTCGGAATCAGGTTGACGTAGCTCTCGGTGACGCTCTGAGCCGCGTCATTGACCCAGACCAGCGCCCAATCGACAGACTCTTTGTTGCCAGTGATGCTGCCAGCAAAAGGCTCGGCCGGCAGCGTTTCGCCAGCACCGATTTCTTCCAGCAAATACTCTTCAAGACCGCCCGAATAGCACCACTCGATCTTTTCTTTGGGTTTCTCGACCTTGAGTCGAACCGTGATACCCGGACACAGGACCGCTTTCGCGCGCAGTACGTGTTTTAGTCGCTTAACCGAGAATTTGGCCGTGTCGAAATACTGCTCGTCGGGCCAGAAGCGGATCGTTGTGCCGGTGTTTGCCTTGCCAACCTTGCCCACGACCTCAAGCTTGCCGCGTTTCTTGCCGCCGGCAAAACTCATGTTGTATTCCTTGCCACCACGTCGAATCCAGACCTCGAGATTCTTTGACAGCGCGTTCACAACAGAAACGCCAACGCCATGCAAACCGCCGGAAAACTGGTAGTTCTTGTTGGAAAACTTTGCACCCGCGTGAAGTCGGGTGAGGATGAGCTCTACGCCCGGAATTTTCTCCTTGGGGTGCAGGTCGATGGGCATGCCCCGACCATCGTCCGATACCTCGAGGGAGCCGTCTTTGTAAATAATGACTTCGAGCATCTTGCAGTGGCCCACGAGTGCCTCGTCGATGCTGTTGTCAACGACCTCGTGCGCCAGGTGATTCGGCCTTGACGTATCCGTGTACATGCCCGGCCGGCGCCGGACAGGCTCCAGCCCGCTAAGGACCTCGATGTCCACAGCGTCGTATCGTTTACTCATCAATCAGATAGCCAGTTATCAGATTGCCAGA
>CAZVLT010000090.1:6821-8623 GCA_964628105.1 uncultured Woeseiaceae bacterium
ACCACAGAAACGTTGACGATCCTTTTGCCGGGCTGTAGCGTAACAGCGCACTCGACTACGGACGCAATTATGGCCTCAGCAAAGAAAATCGACCTCGAGAAATCGCTGGCGGGTCTCGAGAAACTCGTCGAAGAACTCGAGTCCGGCGACCTGCCGCTGGAAAAGGCGATGCAGAAATTTGAGGAAGGCATCAAGCTTACGCGCGGCTGTCAGGCGGCGCTCAGGGAGGCCGAGCAAAAAGTAGAGATTCTCCTCAAGAGCGCAGGCGGCGAAGACCTGCAAGAGTTCGAGGCAGATGACGAATAACGGCGCCGGTTGATCGTTTCACTCAGACATGAGTTCCAGCAGCGCAACCACAGTAGACTCCACGCCCGCCGTCACCGCCGGTTTGGGCGTAATCTTGAACAACGGCGAGTGATGGCTGGGCACGGGCTCCCCGCCCGCCGCGGCGCGGTCGAAGTCTTCCTGGGGCGTACCGCCAATCCGCCAATAGACCGAAATGATGTCGGGGTCGAGCGTAAAGAACGGGAAGTCCTCCGCCCCCATTCCCCTGGTCGGATTGAAAATGACTTTTTCCGCGCCGAGAGATTCCGACCATGCCGCCTTCAGGCGCCGAGCAAGCTCTGCATCGTTAATCGTTGGCGGTACACTTTCTTTCGACACGATAACTTCCGGCAGCTTGTCTTCCGGCAGCCCTGCAACTCGCCCCATGTTCTCTGCGATGCGTTTGATGCCGTCAAGAAGAATCTGCCGTGTTTCGGCACTCGTATTGCGAACTGTGAGTTGCAGGTGCGCACGATCCGAGATGATGTTGTGTTTTGTGCCCGAGTGAAAAGAGCCGACCGTGACAACACCCGGCACGCGCGGCGAGAGCTCTCTTGATACCAGCGTTTGCAACGCCAGCACGATCTGACTGCCCAGCACAATAGGGTCTTTTCCGGCATAGGGATGCGCGCCGTGCGCGCCGACACCGTGAATAATGATATCGACTGTGTCGGCACCCGCAAACGGACTGCCTTCTGTCACGTTTATCTTGCCAGCAACGTCCAATGAATTCACATGGAAAGCCAGCGCGAAATCGGGCTTTCCGAATCGCTCCCAGATATCGTCGTCGCGCATCGCCCGCGCGCCAAGCCCGCGCTCCTCGGCAGGCTGCACGACGAGCATCAACGTGCCCTGCCATTCGTCCTTGCGCGCAACCATTTGCCGCGCTGTTCCGACGAGGCTCGTGATGTGCACGTCGTGTCCGCAAGCATGCATTGTGAATACCGTGTTACCGGTGATTGGATCTTGCTGCTGCGCACGCGAGGCGTTTTGCAAACCGGACTTCTCTTCGACCGGAAGACCGTCCATGTCAGCGCGCATCATGACGAGAGGGCCGTCACCGTTCTTCAATATGGCAACAACTCCCGTGCCGCCAACGCCTTCGGTGACCTCGAGTCCAGCCAGGCTAAGCTCCACCGCCATACGCCTGGCAGTTTCCGTCTCAATCGTCGACAACTCAGGGTTGCGGTGGAAGTGATCGAACAGCCCGGCGAGATATTCGTCGTAATCTTTCCCGACGGCGTCGCTAATTTCGCCCGCAAAAGCAGGAACGGTGAGGAGAGCTGCGATCAGGCAGACAAAGCGATAATGCATTGAAGTCCCCGAAGTCGTCGTCGATCACGATCGTGGGAGACAGTGTAACGAGAAATCACGCAGAGGGCATTACTACGTGTTGGCGCCGCCGCGGCCCTGGAGTCGTGTGATCAGCGAACGCAGGAAGACTTTATTGAAGCGCAATTGGCAGGCCGAAGATGACT
>CAZVLT010000091.1:0-6840 GCA_964628105.1 uncultured Woeseiaceae bacterium
ACCACCGCTGTGGTCGCCATCGTTACCTTCGCCCGCGCCCGGTACACCGCCCTGCGGCCTCGCGCCCTGGCCGCCCACGGCGCCACTGCCGCCAGAGGAACCGCCGCCGCGCATGCCGCCACCGCATGGGCCGCCTCCGGGCATGCCGCCACCGGATGAACCGCCGCCAGGGCCACTGCCGCCAGATGAACCGCCGCCGGGCATGCCGCCACCGGATGAACCGCCGCCAGAGGACCCGCCACCGGAGGACCCGCCACCGGATGAACCACCACCCGGCATCTGCACGCCACCGCCACCGCCACCTGGCGCGCTTATGGCGGTTGCACAACCTGAGATAAGCAAAGCTGTAGCAACCATCGCCGTGATCACTATTCCGGCTTTTGACAAACCGGGAAATATCTTGCTCGGAATTATTTGTTTCATCGTCTTCGGCCTCGAGGAACTCTAAAGGTTTGAACGCTAATAGGGCCGTGGAGTTCCATAATCACGATAATACTCCGCAAGAGCCTCATCAACACCACGCAGCTCACATTTCTCGCCTCCATGGACGCGAACGGCAGGTAACCCTAAGTTATTGATATTGCTACGCGCCGGATCGTCCCGGCTTGCGGAACAGGATCAACGATAAATCATCCGGCTTACTGGGCTGGCCAACGCGTTGTTCATGCATGCGCCGATTCGCAAGCTCTGTGACTGAACTGGCTGCGTCAGATAAGCTTCCCGTGCGCACGCACTCAATAATTTCGTCGACATGCACATTATCCATGAGCCCGTCGCTTGCCAGAAACACCGTGTCCCTGGGACTCAGTTCGACCGTCGCGCCGACATCGATTCGCATATCCGTGGTGCCGATGAAATTTGACACCAGGTGACGTTCCTTATGCAGCAATGCTGCGCGTTCATCCAGGAACCCGGCTTCTACCGCGAACCCTGTAGGGGAATGCGCAGTCGTCTGTAACTTGATTCGTCCGCGTTGCCCCAGAATGATGGCTTCGGAATCACCGATCTGATACGAGCGGGCGCTCCGGCCCTCGATTGTTATCACGGTCAGGGTCGTCGCAGAACCATTGGCCAAATCAAGCACCGCCGCATTCGCCGCCTCTATGCCGTTCAAAATTGCCGTGCGCAGCAACGTTGTTTTATGCATTGCGGATTTCAGTGAGGATGCGAGCGTCTCCACAGCGGTAAGCGACGCGCGCTTGCCCGCAGGCAGACCGCCTGCCCCGTCAGCAACTGCCAGCACCGCTGCACCCGGCCCATACGGGATGATGGCGACTGTGTCTTCGTTTTCGGTTTCTTTGTCCGGATCGCGACAGGTATAAGCGACCACTGCACCGCCGGCGACATCAACCTCTAACCATTCGGGCAGAAATGCACCTTCAAGTAACACGATATCGTCCGGCATTTTCTTCATTCAGGAGGCCCGCTGATCATTCTCGCCGCACGGGCTCACGGCACCAGGCACAATAGTTCCAGAATTCCTCGGCGATTCCCCAACTACAGGCTTTGCAGGAACGTCGGCTACCTTGCAACTTCCAGGGTCGCCTGACTTTGATTCGACACCACGGGCAATAGCGCATAAACGGCATTAGTTGCCGGCGACAACGGCTATTGCCGCAGCGCACCGCATAACGCTTGTCCGGGTAACTGCGCGTGGATTCCGCAACAAATCCGGGGCCGTAACACCATGCACAATACCCCCAGTCGTTTTTCACACCGCGCTCGCAGCGCGGACAGCTCGACGGCATTTTGGATTCGGAGCCTCGCGCGGGATTGTCGAATCCGCACCAGGGGCAACATTGCATGTACTCTGCAACCGGGCCCTCACAGCGCCGACAGTGGTGTCGCGTGTCAAGCTGTTGTTTGAACTGGCGTTGAAACTCACGCCATTGCATCTGGCGCCACGACGTGCCGCGGCGGGAACCGTTTCTGGACCTGGCTCGCTTCTGTTTGCGCGCATGACTCTGCGCCCGGCTGAATGCTGCCTGCAAATGCGTCGCGTCGGCGTAGCGTCGTTTGGGATCGAGTTGGATCGCCTTCTTGAAAACCTCAATTAGCTCCGGCCTGACTCGTGCAGCCAGGTTGTCATGCCCCGCCAGTGGCCACTCAAATGGCCACTCCGGAAGTTTGCCCGACAATAGCCGGTACAAGACCAGTCCCAACGAAAACACATCTGACTGGAACTTCGGCCGTCCCATGGCCTGCTCAGGCGCAATGTATTCGATGGTTCCTGAGCCGGACGCTTTCAGCGTGCGCAGACTGAGTTTTGCGAATCCGAAGTCGGCCAGTTTCAGCTGATTGTTCGGAAACAGTATGAAATTCTCGGGTTTGATGTCGCAATGAATAAACTTTTGTTCATGCGCATGCGCCAGCGCCGCTACTGCCTGGGTTGCCAGGTCAAGGGCACGCGCCGTCGACGTTCGACGCTCAATCCGATCAGCAAGCGATTCATCGCCTAGCTCCATGGCGATGACGAAATGCTCGTCGATATAGCTGGCATTCAACACCGTCAAAATATTGGGGTGCCTTAGCTTTGTCGCCACTTGCACCTCGTGCAAGAATTCTTCATGCCCGGTGTTATCGTCCGCCTTCGGAATTTTTAGCGCGACTTTCATCTTCTGGACCGTATCCTGGGCACGATAAACGTCCGCCAGTGGCCCTGACGCGATGCGACCCAGGATCCTGTACTTGCCAATTTTTTGCCGCGCTCTTAGCAATGCGTTCTATCCATTCGTGCGAACCCGTTTCACCGCTTGTTTCCAACCATCCAGCAAACTGCCACGCTGCTGCGCCGACATCGCCGGCTCAAACCGTGCATCGCGTTCCCAACCTGCGCAAATCTGCTCGCGGGTTTGCATGATGCCCGCCTTATACGCCGCTAAATAGGCGGCACCCAGGACTGTTGATTCGACATTTCGTGGTCGCTCGACAGCGATGTCGAGAATGTCGGCCAGGAACTGCAGGAACCAATCGTTTGCAACCATGCCACCATCGACACGAATCACACTGGGCGATATGCCGTCGTCTGACATCGCGTCGATCAGGTCGCGCGTCTGGTAGGCGACGGCTTGCAGTGTGGCAGTGACTACCTGTTCACGACCGCTGCCGCGCGTGAGACCGAGTATTGCGCCGCGCGCATCAGGGTCCCAGTATGGTGCGCCGAGCCCCGCGAAAGCGGGCACAACATGTACGTCTTCGACAATGCCTGTTTGACGGGCGATAGATTCCGCCTCGGGGGCCGACTCAATAATTTCCAATTCATCACGCAGCCATTGTATCGCTGAACCCGCGACGAACACGCTGCCTTCCAGGCCATAGGTAACCTCGCCGTCGATTCTCATGGCGACGGTAGTAAGCAACTGATTGTCTGACTTCAGGGCCCGGCTACCCGTGTTGGCAATGACAAAGCAGCCTGTGCCAAACGTGCTCTTGGTCATGCCACTGTCGAATCCAGCCTGCCCAATCAGTGCGGCCTGTTGGTCGCCCGCGATACCATAGATCGGGACTTCCGCGACGACCGAATCGGCCGCCGTCATGCCATAGTCCGCAGCGCAATCACGAACTTCGGGTAACAGTTCGCGGGGGATGCGGAATATTTCCAGTAACTCGTCGTCCCATTGTTGATTGTGAATGTCGAACAACAAGGTTCGCGACGCGTTGGTCGCATCCGTCGCATGTTCCTTACCACCTGTGAGACGCCACAAAAGGAAACTATCGACGGTGCCGAACGCAAGCAGACCAGCCTCCGCCTTTTCCCGAATGCCGTCGACGTTGTCGAGTATCCATGCAATTTTTGTCGCTGAGAAATACGGGTCAAGACGCAATCCTGTCTTGTCCGTGATGAGCGTTTCCAGACCGCTTTTTTTCAGAGACTGACAACTGGCCGCGGTGCGACGATCCTGCCAGACGATCGCGTTGTAGGCACAACGCCCCGTCTTGCGATCCCAGATCAGGGTGGTCTCACGCTGATTGGTAATTCCGATTGCAGTGATATCCGACGGGCTGGCGCCAGCATTGCGCATCGCCTCAGTCGTCACCGAAGCAACTGAATTCCAGATCGCTTCGGGGTCGTGCTCAACCCAGCCGGGTTGTGGATAGATCTGCGGGAACTCCTGCTGCGCGCTCGCTACCACGGCAATCGCATGATCATAAATTACAGTCCTGCTGCTGCTCGTCCCCTGGTCAATTGCCAGCAAAAATCGACTCATTTTTGGCTCAACTTTATGGTCGCCTTCGGTTTAAGATCCGTTAGCATCGACGGCATAGACAGGACTGGGTACACACATAGTCTTGCCCGCTTCATCGGGCCAGCCCCAATCCCCCTGCTGTTTTGCAAACGCAGCAATACTTGCCAGTATATCCTCCGGCCATGGCGTAACACGGCGGGCCGCCAGGTCGACATGCAGATTCAGCCACTCAGCTGTAGCGGCCAGGTAGTGCTGGTCTGCGTGGTACATGCGCATGAACTGGTGAATTCGTTTTTCGTCGTACGCGAGAACGTGCGAGGTGATGACATACCCATCATCGACTGCCATTTCACGCTGCCAGGTTATATGGCTTTCTACAGCAAACGTTGAACTGCTCGTGACGTTGATGTAGTTCTGTGTAATACCGAAGCGTTCCCACAGTGTATCGACGGCCTGGTCAAACGCGAGCACATAGTATGCGACGTTCATGTGCGCGTTCACGTCAATCCATTCAGGCAAGACGCTGCCACGAGTAACCTCTGTGCCCAGATACTTCGCTGAACCCACCAATTTCACCTTGTTGAACCACTAGTCTGCTTCGAGTTCCGGAATCCCCCGAAAATGCTCGAGCGCCTCCGGATTGGCGAGTGCTTCAGTATTCTTCACGGTCTCGCCGTGCACAACTGAGCGCACCGCCAGTTCCACTATCTTGCCACTCCTGGTGCGCGGAATCTCGGGCACGGCAATTATCTTCGCCGGAACGTGGCGCGGTGTTGTGTTCTCACGCACGACTTTTCTAATACGATCTCGCAACTCGTTATCCAGCGACACGCCGGCTCGAAGAATAATAAACAATACAACACGAACGTCATCTTGCCAGTTCTGTCCTATCGCAATGCTCTCGACCACTTCAGCCAATTTTTCGACCTGGCGATATATTTCAGCTGTACCTATGCGTACGCCGCCGGGATTCAAAACCGCATCCGACCGGCCATGGATAATGACGCCGCCATGTGTCGTGAGTTCGGCGAAATCACCATGTGCCCAGACACCCGGAAACCGTTCGAAATATGCTGCACGATAGCGAGCACCATCTGCATCATTCCAGAAGCCGACCGGCGCCGACGGGAATGGCTTCGTGCACACCAGTTCCCCGGGTTCAGCAACGACCGAGTTACCGTCCTCGTCGAAAATTTCCGTTGCCATGCCAAGACCACGACATTGCAACTCGCCACGCCGGACGGGAAGTATCGGATTGCCGAGTGCGAAGCAGCTCATGATGTCGGTACCACCCGAAATAGACGCCAGTTGCAGGTTATCGCCAATCGCGTCGTACACGTAGTCGAAACTCTCCGCTGCCAACGGCGAACCAGTCGAAAGTACGACGCGAAGATTCGTGAGTGCATATTCATCTTTTGGCCTGAGGCCCGCTTTCTCGAGCGACGAAATATACTTGGCACTCGTGCCGAAAATCGTTATGCCTTCCTGTTCCGCAATGTCCCACAGAATACGACCGTCGCTGAAGAATGGCGCGCCGTCGAAAAGTATGAGTGTCGCGCCGGTTCCCAGACCGCAGACCAGCCAGTTCCACATCATCCAGCCACACGTCGTGAAGTAAAACAGCTTATCTGCGCTTGTAACACCTGTATGCAACACATGTTCTTTGATCTGTTGCAGCAAGGTTCCACCATGACCATGAACGATGCACTTCGGCACACCC
This sequence comes from uncultured Woeseiaceae bacterium, assembly GCA_964628105.1. Lineage (GTDB taxonomy): Bacteria > Pseudomonadota > Gammaproteobacteria > Steroidobacterales > Woeseiaceae > UBA1847. The sequence continues at coordinate 5,908 of CAZVLT010000091.1, forward strand.
GTCGTGCCGGACGAATACATGATGTACAGAGGGTGGTTGAAGTTAACCGGCGTGATTTCAAGGTCTGCATTGGCCACCAGGTATTCATCCCAGTTGCTGACATTTGCCATCGCGGTGGACGTCGGAGCAGCAACAACAAATGGCACGATTACTGTCCGCTCAATTGACGGGATCGCGCGCACAACACTCTCGGCAGTTGCCCGCGTGTCGCAAGTCTTGCCATTGTAGAAATAGGCGTTAGCGGTGAAAAAAACCTTTGGTTTGATCTGACCGAAACGATCGACGACACCATTGACGCCGAAATCGGGCGAGCACGAAGACCAGATCGCGCCAATAGAAGTCGTCGCCAACATGGCGACGATCGCTTCAGGACAATTGGGAAGATAGCCGGCAACACAGTCACCCTCGGTGACGCCGTCGCCCCTCAAGGCCGCCGCAACTGAAGCGACTGCGGCTCGCAGGTCGTCACGACTCATCTCTCGTCGCGCGCCATCCTCGCCGCAAAAAACAACTGCCGGCGCAGTGCCCTCGTGACGCAGCAAGTGTGCGGCAAAATTTAGCTGGCTACCCTCGAACCAGCCTGCGTCCATGATGTTGTCCGGCCTTGCCAGCGTGGTTTGCGCCGCACGATCAAAATGAATCTGGCAGAAGTCGCTCAAAGCGTTCCAAAACGACGACGCTTCGTCTATTGACCATCGGTACAACGCATCGTAGTCACTAAAACCGTGTAAGCGCATGAAACGATACATGGCTGAAGCTTGTTTCCGTCCTGCATCCGGTTCCCAGATTATCCGATTGCCATCCATCAAGATTCTACCTGACTACAGACTCGTGCCAGTATCCATAAAACGATCCTTGTGTCTATGGTCGGTCGAGAGCGATACTAGTGGTCCAACAAGGTAGTTTTGATGGGTTCAGCGAGTTGGTGAAGCG
>CAZVLT010000091.1:6940-8552 GCA_964628105.1 uncultured Woeseiaceae bacterium
AAATGACCCAATTCCGCGTTGCAGCCCTTGAAAAGGACATGCCATTCCCTTCAGACTGCGCCTTGTCTTGAATCATTTGGGTAGCTCTGAATTCATCCAAACTACCTTGTTGGACCACGAGGACCGAAATGAGTGCTTTTACGTTATCGGCGTTGGCCGCCGTCATTCTGATCGCTGCTGCTGCAGGCGCCTGGTTTTACAGGCGGGTCGGCAGGCCGGTCCCCGCACAGTTACGACCTGGACAGTCGTTGCCCGACTTTATTGCTGCCGACGAAAACGGTGACCCGGTACGTTCGACTCAATTGCACGGCACGGCAACGGTTATGTTGTTCGTCCGCGGCAACTGGTGTCCGTTTTGCAGTTCACAGGTCGAAAACCTGACCGTGTATTACAAAGACATTATCGACCTTGGCGCCAGGCTGATCCTGGTCACACCGAAACCATTGGAGACAACGCGGCGAGTCGCCAAATTTTTCGAAGTTGAATTCGACTTTTGGCTGGACAACGGCTTGTCTGTCGCGCGGCAATTGGGCTTGCTGCTCGAGTCGGGCGTTCCCGGCGCCCATCAGAAAGAATACGGTATGGATACTGTCTGGCCGACCGCTATGGTCATCGGCCCCGATGGCATTATTCGCTATACGGAGTTGTCCAAATTTATCGCGGACCGGCCGAATCCGGAAACCTTATTGCGCGAACTGAGAAAAGCACTGCGTTAAATGGAAGTAAATGAAAATCGATGAGATCCTCGGAGATATTTTTAAAATTGTACTCGTGTGTGGCTGCATCTATGGAATCGTGAAATGGAAGGCCATTGAAACACCAGACGACGATGTCCGGGATTTTGCCGAGAGGGACTGCATTGATGAAATACGCGACCGCTTCGATGTATCAACGGTGCGGGTGTACGCAGTTGGCGAGACTACTAAAGGCTACGTCGTTCGAGCAACGATCACTTTGGCCAGAGGGTCCACCGCAAAGGTCTACTGCTTGACCAATAGACACGGTGGAGTCGAGGAAATCACGATACAAGAGCGATAGTTCAGCTCGATTTTGACTCTCGTCAAAACGCTAACCGGACAACGAAATCAGCCGTACCAAGGGTATTGTCCCATGCTGCAGAAGTAATAAAATTCGGGTTGTTGTCGGTATTCAGAGTCCACGCCGCACCGTCCGAATATGTATCGGCATTCTGCCAACCAACACGCATAAGCGTAGAGGTCGCATCCCAAAACCCGTTTTTCGCGCTCAAAAACGCAACGTATTCCTGGCCCGGCACCAGGTTCAGGCCACCCGTATCAACAAGGTACTCGGTCATCGTCGATTGGGCGGTGGTGATGCTTTGCAATGCGCTCTCGTACAGCACTGGTCCGGTTGCACGATCTGTATTCCACGCCATGACAGCAATCGAGAAGTACAAGTCCTCACCGCTCGTATCATCAGGTGAGTGCTGAAGCCAAAATGACAGGCTCTGAAGGGTTGGCGCTTCTGCAAGAACGGCAAATGTCTGGCCAAAAACCTCAACAGCACCACCATCACCGAATGGCGCCGCGCTTTCCGTGCCTTTCCAATTAGCGGTTGTATCAATGACCATCGTTGCGCGGGCAACGCCGAT
>CAZVLT010000092.1:0-8508 GCA_964628105.1 uncultured Woeseiaceae bacterium
TGGGCTTGATAAACCGTAATCGACTGGTGAGGCAAGTCATGCAGCTATATACCATTATCTTCGAAAGACATCCGATAGTGCGGTTCTTGTAAGGAGAAAAATATGAACTGGTATCTCATAGCTCTGAAAAAGTATGCGGTGTTCAGCGGGCGATCTCGTCGGAAGGAATATTGGTATTTTTACTTCTTCTACATACTTTTTATTATTGTTCTTACGTTCATCGACATGGTGATCGGTACCTACGATGAAGTAGTTGAAATCGGCCTGTTTGGTGGTGTTTTCGTACTGTTTATGCTGATTCCACTTTTAGCCACTTCGGTGCGGCGGCTTCATGACACTGACCGCAGTGGTTGGTGGTTGCTTATTAATCTGATCCCGCTCATCGGGGTCATCGTTTTTACTGTCTTTACATTGCAAGACAGCAAGCCCGGTGAAAACCAATATGGCTCAAGCCCAAAGAATGTGGCGGCATAGTGGCGTAGCAAGTGATTGCACTGACCAACTGTATTAGTCTGAGTCGAGGATGTCCGCTGTTGGCCGAAAGCAGCCGTTGACATATTTTGCTCTTTCTAGAGGTTAAATCATGACTTGCCTTGTTTCTTGGCTTTCAACTGCGTGATGTGGCCACTCAGCAAGCGGTCAGCAACTACATCAGCTCTCTGGAAAGACATGTCGACAACCCGGACTTCGCTTGCCTGTATATTCGAGGTGCCCAGAACTATCGAGCTTTGAGTGGTGCGGACCGACTAAGATTCAGCGCGTACTACATGTCCACCTACTACCAGCTTCAGCAGATGCTTCAGCTAGCTGAAGAAGGATCGATTGATGCAGACACCTGGTCCGGGTTCCAAAGCCTGTTGACAGAAACGACTCGATATCCGGGAGTAAGGCAATGGTTTAGCGATAGGCGCCACTGGTTTAGCTCCCATTTTCAGCACTATATAGACAATCTCATCCAGGACAACCAGCCGATTGAAGACTATCTGTTCAACGACGATAGTGATCAGGCTTGGCAGATGAGGGGCCCGCGTAATGGTCCTCCATAGCGAGCGTGAGTGGCTCCTAATGGCCGTTAGCGGACTGTCGTATCAACGAATATTCGTCAAACTGAATGTCCGCTTTGGAGAAAAGCGGACGTTCGTTGTTGCAGAAGTTAGCGTAGACGTTATTCGACGGTTTTCTCGTAGACCGGTAAGTCATCACCAATTCGAAACCACGGTTGTTTGTCCTCGGTCCAGATATGAGCCCGCAAAACCGGCGTTGTTGGCTCGTCGAGACAGTTCACTGAGACGTCAATGTCGCCCGGGCGATTTTCATTCTCATACGTAATGGATGATCCGCATTGCGCGCACACGCCGCGAGTTACTCCAGGCGATGAGCTATGCCAGTGGATATCACCGCTCGTCAAGAAAAAACTGCTGCGCTCATAGGTCGCCCAGGCGACTACAGGTGCGCCCGCGGCGCGCTGGCAGCTTTCGCAATAACAAAAACACGCAAACTTCTCCGGCCCATCGACTTTGAATTCAATTGCTCCGCAATAACAATGACCTGACAACGTACTAATCTCACTCTCCCTCGAAGAATTCGACGAGACCTTTGTCGAGGCAGTATTCGGCGCCGACTATCTGCAACTCGCCATCGCCTATTAGTTTCTCAAGGATTAAGGAGCCGTGTTTGAGACGTTCAACCGACGCACGTACGTTCGCGCGCACTGCTTTTCCGATTACCTCGGTTGCAGCGTCGTCCTTGTACTCGGCTAGAATGGGTTCAACTGCCGGTCGCACCCGATCGACGATCGCGCGCAGGTTCGGCGACCGGTGCGACTCCTTCAGATCGAGCTCCCTGAGCGTCGCAATGACGGCGCCGCAATCGGTATGGCCGAGTACAACAACCAGTTGGGTTTTGAATTGCTTAGCCGCGTATTCAATGCTACCGATTTGCGACGGCGCAACAATATTGCCGGCGACCCGGATGACGAACAGGTCGCCAATGCCCTGATCAAAAATCAGCTCCGTTGGCACACGCGAGTCTGAGCAGGCCAGCACGATAGCGAACGGGTTTTGTCCCGCCGCCACGCCGGCTCGATGGTCACGACTCGCGAGCGTCTTTGGATCAGCCTCGTCATTCGCGAAGCGGCGATTGCCTTCACGGAGGCGTTGTAGTGCAACGGCAGCCGAAGTTATTTCCAAGACGGCCTCCGAGCGGCATTCATGCGGTAAACCAGCGATGCAGAAAGACGGCCGTACCCGCATCAAAATCGGTCTGCTCCTTCGCCAGCTCAACATAACCGTCGCTCGCCGACAAGGCGGCGAAGTCGCCCGACGTATTGGTCTTGACGGGCATCGCGAGCACCTGGCCCGCCGCGTTGGAAATCAAGCGCACAGGCTGGAAGCATGTGAGATCAGGTTTGAACGAGACGCTTGATGCGAGCGCCGCAAACTCCGGCGCAGACTCGATTCTGCCAGAGGCTTTGGCCAAAGCCGGAATAACGTACTGACGGCAACATACCAGCGCCGAAACCGGGTTGCCTGGCAGAGCGAAGACCGCCTGATCGTTGGGGCCCATACCGAACCACATCGGCCTGCCGGGTCGTTGACTGACTTTGTGAAAAATGACTTCTACGCCCAGGTCTGCGAGTACCTGTGGCACGAAATCGGCCTTGCCCATCGACACGCCGCCACTCAGTACCAGCACATTCGCATCATCCAGGTAGCCTGCAAGCCGTTCACGTAGGTCGTCAACACTGTCGAGCAAGTGGTCATGCAAGCAGTTGGCGTAATCGTGGTCGCCGAGCAGCGACATGATAGCGGGGCCGTTCGACAGCCGGATTTGCTGCGGTTCAATTGGGTCACCGGCAGGCACGAGTTCATTGCCGGTCGAGATCACTCGAATTACGGGATCGCTTGCAACCGTGACTGAAGTTAATCCGCACGACGCGATTATGGCAATATCCATCGCCGTGATGCGCTTGCCGGGCGTTAACAGTTGCGCACCGCTCACGTAATCAGAGCCGCGAGGGTGAATGAACTGCCGTGCTTCTGCCTCGTAGTCGGTCTCAATATCTGCGACACCGTCGGCGACAGAAATACGTTCGACCGGAATTACGCAGTCAGCATTTAACGGCAGCGACGCGCCAGTCATGATCTCGATGCACTTGCCAGGCTTCAGTGTCAGAGTCGCATCGCCGGCAGCCTGCGTCGCCTGCACAGGAAAGCACTGAGTGCCCGCCGCGAAGTCCGCATGCGACAGTGCGATGCCGTCCATCATGACGCGATCAAAAGGTGGCTGGTCGCGTTCCGCGCAAACGGTCTCGCGCAGTATTCGCGCCGTCGCGTCGTCGGCGCTGACAGACACATCGGGGAAGACCGGCATGGCAGCCAACACAGCTTCGCGTGCTTTAGCCGTGGTTAGCATGAGCTGCTCAGGCCCTTTCCCGGGCGATCGCGCGGTGTCCGATGTCGCGCCTGCAATAGACGTCGTCCCAGTCAATCTTGTCGACTGATTCGTACGCGCTTTGAGCGGCGGCCGCGACCGAGTCGCCGAGGCCGACGACGCACAACACCCGTCCACCATTGGTCACTACGCCGGTGTCGTCCAGAGATGTTCCAGCGTGAAACACTTTTTGTGTGTCACTGTCTGCACCATCAAGGCCACTGATCATTTTGCCTTTGGCATAGCGCGTAGGATATCCGCCTGCGGCCAGCACAACGCCGAGTGCGGCGCGGGAATCCCAGTCAGCCGATTGACTTGCAAGCGAGCCATCGAGTGTCGCCGAGCAAATAGCGACAAGGTCGGATTTCAAACGTGTCATGATCGGCTGCGTCTCCGGGTCACCCAGGCGGCAGTTAAACTCGATAACCTTCGGTGTGTCGTCGGCCATGATCATGAGGCCGGCATAGAGGAAGCCGAGATAATCGTTGCCATCCGCACGCATGCCCGCCAGCGTCGGTCGAATCACCAACTCCATAATGCGTTCTTCAATCTCGGCAGTCACAACCGGCGCCGGCGAGTAAGCACCCATGCCGCCGGTGTTTGGGCCCACATCACCCTCGTCGCGGGCCTTGTGGTCCTGCGATGTCGCCAGGGGTAAAACCGTTTCACCGTCGGTAACAATGATAAAACTGGCCTCTTCACCATCGAGAAATTCTTCTACGACGATTCGAGCTCCCGCGTCGCCGAAGCTGCCGCCATCGAGCATATCGGTCGCGGCCGTTTCGGCCTCCTCCAGGGTCATTGCAACGATAACGCCTTTGCCCGCGGCCAGGCCATCTGCCTTGATGACGATGGGTGCACCTTGCTCGCGAATATAATCCAGCGCCGGCTGGAGTTCGGTGAAATTCCGGTATGCGGCAGTTGGAATGTTGTGGCGCGCGAGAAAGTCTTTTGTAAATGCTTTCGAACCTTCCAGTTGCGCCGCCGCTGCCGTGGGCCCGAAGCAAGGCAGGCCTAGCTCATCAAATCGATCGACTAAGCCCGCGACCAATGGCGCTTCCGGTCCAACGATGGTCATGTTCACGTCTTCGCTTTGCGCCAGGCGCGCGAGCGCTTCGATGTCATCCACTGAGACGGCGATATTACGGATCTTGTTTTCTCTTGCCGTGCCGGCGTTACCCGGGGCGACGAGGACTTCGTCGACAACGGCAGATTGGGCGCACTTCCACGCCAGTGCGTGTTCTCTGCCGCCGTTACCGATGATGAGGATTTTCATAGTCCGTTAAGTTACCTCAATGCCGGAAGTGGCGCATGCCTGTGAACACCATTGCAAGACCATGCTCATTGGCAGCCTGGATTACTTCGTCATCGCGCACGGAACCGCCTGGCTGAATAATGGCCGCGACGCCATACTCGGCTGCGGCGTCGATGCCGTCGCGGAATGGGAAGAACGCGTCAGATGCCATGACGGAACCTTCGACCTCCAGTTTTTCGTCAGCGGCCTTGAGCGCTGCAACTTTCGTGCTATAGACGCGGCTCATCTGCCCGGCGCCAACACCGATCGTGCGATTGTCTTTGCAGAAAATAATCGCGTTTGACTTGACATATTTAACCACGGTCCAGGCGAACAACATGTCCTGTATCTGCCCGGCACTTGGATCAATTTCGGTCACGACTTTGAGATCGTCCGCCGTGATAATGCCGAGATCAGTATTTTGGACCAGGAGGCCGCCCGATACTTTCTTGAAATCGAATCCGGCAACGGCAGCATCCGGCCAGTCGCCCGTCGCGAGCACGCGCACATTTTTTTTTGCCGAAATTACGGAGCCGGCATCGGTATCTATTGAGGGTGCAATAATCACCTCAACAAACTGGCGCTCGATGATTTTCTGCGCTGTTTTCGCATCGAGCGGGCGATTGAACGCGATAATGCCGCCGAACGCTGATGTTGGGTCCGTCTTAAATGCATTTTCATATGCGTCAAGGATATTTTCGGCGACGGCAACGCCGCACGGATTCGCGTGTTTGACGATCACACAGGCTGGGTCAGCGAACTGCTTGACACATTCCAGTGCGGCGTCGCTATCAGCGATGTTGTTGTACGACAACGCCTTGCCCTGCAATTGTTGCGCCGCGGCCAACGAACCTGGCGGCGTCTGCTGGTCATTATAAAACGCGGCGTCTTGATGTGGGTTCTCGCCGTAACGGAGCCTTTCGGAAAGACTGCCCGCGTACAAGAAGCGCTCCCCCAGCGTGTCATCATCAAGGGACGCCGAAAGATACGCAGCAATAGCGGTGTCGTAGTTGGCGGTGTGCGCATAGGCTTTCGCGGCCATACGACGGCGCGTTTCGAGCGATAACTCGTCGTTCTTGAGGTTTTGGAGCAACGCTTCATAGTCGTCAGGGTCGACAACAACAGCGACGCCGTCATGATTCTTTGACGCGGCACGAATCATCGCGGGACCACCGATATCAATATGCTCGATAGCATCGTTGACGGTCGCATCTTCGCGCGCGATTGTTTGCTCGAATGGATACAGGTTGACGATCAGCAGGTCAATGGGCTCGATGCCGTGTTCTTCCATGACAGCCTCGTCTGTGCCGCGGCGGCCGAGCAGCCCGCCGTGGATTACCGGGTGCAGCGTTTTTACGCGACCATCCATGATCTCGGGGAAGCCGGTTTTCTCAGAAACTTCGAAAACATCAAGGCCGGCGTCACGAAGTTGACGACAGGTGCCGCCGGTCGAGAGTATTTCTATGTCGAGTTCGGCAAGGCCCGAAACAAGAGAAATCAAACCGCGCTTGTCAGAAACACTGACCAGCGCGCGTCGTACGTTCAACATGGGTACACCTGGGCGGGAAAGGGGAGAATGCCGCAACGGCTCCTACTGAATTAGGGTATAGGTCCTGAGTTTCTTGCGCAACGTGCCGCGGTTGATGCCGAGTATGCTGGCGGCCTGGCTCTGATTGCCGTGCGTAAAATCCATGACGGCCTTGAAAAGCGGTCGCTCTACCTCTCCGATGACGAGGTCGTACAAATCGCCCGGGCGGTCGCCGTTAAGCGTGGTGAAATACAGATCCAATGCGTCTTCGGTGTGCTTGCAGAGCGGCTTTTTGCCGTTTAAAGACGTGAGCGTACTGCTCTTATTTTTGTTTTGGGCCACGTTGGTCAAATCCTAATGCGCTCGCTCGAATTTCGAGCCTCACTCCCCAAGCCCCAGGAAAATCATGCCGCCAGAGAAACTCCTCCGTCCTCTCGATCGAAGTATTTTCTCGTCAACCTGATCTGTTCTGAAGCACTATCGACACGCACCACCTGGTGACGAAATTCGTCGGCATTCGCCAGGCATTTGCAATACCAGGTCAGGTGCTTGCGAGCCACTCGAACTCCGGTAAATTCCCCATAGAACCGGTGAAGTTCACTCAAGTGGCCGAGCATAATATCACGCAGTTCGTTTTTTGCCAGCGGTGGTTTTGCCTGGTTCGGAATTAGACTTTGTCCAAGTTCGCGGAAGATCCACGGGCGCCCTTGAGCGCCGCGACCGATCATCAAGCCGTCGCAATTCGTTACGCGCAGAACTTCAAGCGACTTCTCCGGTGTTGAGATATCACCATTCGCAATTACGGGTATCGTCACGGCACGCTTGACGCGCGCAATTGTGTCGAATTCGGCCTCTCCTTTGTAGCGGCATGCGCGAGTTCGGCCGTGAACTGCCAGCGCCCGGATGCCCGCGTCCTCGGCAATGCGGGCAACGGTCTCTGCATTTCGGTGCTCGGTGTCCCAGCCAGTGCGAATCTTGAGCGTCACAGGAACGTCCACAGCCGCGACAACACTGGTGAGAATCGACGCGACCAGTTTTTCGTCCTTGAGTAGCGCCGAACCGGCCAGCTTCCGACAAACTTTTTTTGCCGGGCAGCCCATGTTGATGTCGATGATTTGAGCGCCACGCGCGACACACGCACGCGCTGCAAACGCGAGTTGCTCCGGATCCGAGCCAGCGATTTGCACGACGACAGGCTCTGCATCCAGGTCGAGATCAAGTCGATGTCGGGATTTCGCGGTCTGCCACAGACTGGTGTCGGCCGTCGTCATCTCGGAGGTGGTCATGCCAGCACCGAAACGCCGGCAGAGTCGCCGGAACGGGGAATCGGTCACGCCGGTCATCGGTGCAAGCACGAAAGGGCTCGAAAGCGTATAGGGACCAATTTTGAGGGATTGAAGCTGCTGCGTAATCACTTGAAGTCGTCGATGGCGCAGCGTAGCTGCCCAACTGACAAACGGTAGCACACATTCAGTTTGAAGCCGGTCGCGTCATCGGACGGTGACTGAATGGTAATCACGGCGTTGAATGTATTGCCTGATCGCACCAGCTCGCGTGGATCGAGATCGGGAGGCAGGTATGCGGCGGGATCGAGCACACGACTGCCGATTGTCTCTTCGAAGCGGTCGGTCAGCGATATGCCGATCAGCGGATACGGCAATGGCATGTCGGACTTGTTGCCGATGCGTGAGTAGATCGTAAGCTCGGCGTCACCGTTACTGGTACTGCCTTTCGTCGCTTCGAAGCGCCATCCCGTGATGTCCCAGGCTGGTTGCAGTGGCTGCCCGAACGCCCGGTAAATCGGACCGATGGCGCCATTGAACGCCGGAATCGTTGCCAGGGCCTCGCGCGACTGGTGCATTACCTGAATGATGAGCAGAAGTACCAACGCGACCAGCCCGCCAACAGAGGCCGAGCTCATACTGGCCAGTATCGACGGCTTATGAACGAATTTTTCCGTTCTTGGCCCGCCTTTGCCCGCGAGGTTCGCCGCGGCGACGGCGTCAGCCGCGCGTTTCATTTCGCTATCCGCCGAACGAACGACATCGCCCTCCATGACGATTGTTTCGAATCGCTGGCTTTCCTTCAGTTCCGCAAATGCGAGTTCAACATCCTCGGGCTCGAGCTGCTGTTCCTCGATGACTTTTTCTTCGGCGTCTTCATCAGCAATGGTGATTGTCGAAGCAATACCATCTTCGTCTTCGATCGCAAGGCTCAAGAGATCCTCATCGATCTGCTTATTGAGCGAATGTTC